>JAFKKP010000339.1 GCA_017305515.1 Hyphomicrobiales bacterium | reverse complement strand
AAATATCGCGCGGGTCGGCGTCGGTCGGTCTGTCTTACGGCGCGCACTCGAATCTTTGCATCAATCAAATTCGCCGTAACGCCAGCGAAGAACAGAAGAAGAAGTATCTGCCGAAGCTGATTTCCGGCGAGCATGTCGGTGCATTGGCGATGTCCGAACCGGGTGCAGGTTCCGACGTCGTGTCGATGAAGACGCGCGCCGACAAGAAAGGCGACCGTTACATCGTCAACGGCAGCAAGATGTGGATCACCAACGGGCCCGTGGCGGAGACGCTGGTGGTCTATGCCAAGACCGATCCGAATGCAGGGCCGCGCGGCATGACCGCGTTCCTGATCGAGAAGGGCATGAAGGGCTTTTCGACCGCGCAGAAGCTCGACAAGATGGGCATGCGTGGATCGGACACAGCTGAACTGGTGTTCCAGGATTGCGAAGTGCCGGAAGAAAACGTGCTCGGCAGCGTCGGTAAAGGCGTCAACGTCTTGATGTCGGGCCTCGATTATGAGCGCGCCGTTCTTGCGGCGGGCCCGCTCGGCATCATGCAGGCCTGTATGGACGTGGTGATGCCGTATGTGCACGAGCGCAAACAGTTCGGTCTGGCCATCGGAAATTTCCAGCTTGTGCAGGCGAAGGTCGCCGACATGTATGTGACGATGAACGCGGCGCGCGCTTACGTCTATGCTGTCGCGAAATCCTGCGATCGTGGCGAAACCACGCGCGAGGATTCCGCCGGCTCAATCCTATACGCAGCCGAACGTGCGACGCAATGTGCGCTGGACGCGATCCAGTTGCTCGGCGGCAATGGTTACATCAACGACTATCCGACAGCACGGCTGTTGCGCGATGCGAAGCTGTACGAGATCGGCGCGGGCACCAGCGAAATCCGCCGCATGCTGATCGGGCGCGAACTGTTCGAGAAGAGTGCGTAAGAATTACTGCGGCAGGTTGTTGACCTTCGCGACCCATGCCCTCACGTCCGGAATGATCGCGGGCAACACCTCGCGCGCCTCCTGAACGGTCATGCCTGCCTTGATGCGCGGGTCGTAAAGAATGTTCAGAATGTATTGGTCGTAAACGTCGAAGAATCCCATCGAGACGTCATCGTTAAACATGGTCCACGGCACGGCATTGGTATCGTTGATCGGACCCAGCGATTGCAGGATTTCCTCATAGGCACAATCGAGGAAAACGAAGTCGCCGTCATCGACTGTCAGGATCACGTCCGATCTCTGGATTTCATAAGCCTCGTTCTTGCGAAAACCCGACAGGCATTGCGGATCGAGATTGCTGCGGATTTCCCGCGCCCTATCCGCGCCATAAAACGCGATGATTGTTTTTTGCAGATCGCGCTCGCGAACCAGGGTAATGACCGTGTTTGCGGCTTCGCGCGAGTCCGACATCGCGATATCGAGGTTTTGCACCCGCTGTCCGATATCGGCGATAACTTTGGCGATCTGTGCCTTGCGTTCCGTGCGAACGGTGCCTTCGACAAAAACGCGAACCGGTATGTGATATTTGCGAATCCGGTCGATGCGCCCGGCAAGATGGTACTCTGCGCCGAACGCCGTCTTCATGAAGCCCTCAATGATTTGGGCGTCGGTGAAGGTTTTCTTTTCCGCGCGCTGACGCGCGGCGACGGTTGGATTGTCCGCCGCTGTTGCGGCTGCTGTAGCGGATGCCGCTAACAAGACGCAAACCGCAGCCAGCAAGCCAAAGCGTCGCGGCTTTCGATGTTGCTGCATGTCACAATGAGCTAGCCGCAACGTTTCTCCGAGTGCAAGCGCGGGTTAGGCACACCGCAAGGAAAAAGCCGGCCTTCGGAGCCGGCTTTTCGGTATATCAGTCGTTCTTCACGATCACTGTCGCGCCGACCTGAACGCGGCTGTAAAGATCGATCACGTCGTCATTGACCATACGGAAGCAGCCCGACGAGACCGCCTGTCCGATGGTTTCGGGCTCATTGGAGCCGTGGATGCGATAGAGCGTTGAGCCGAGATACATTGCGCGCGCGCCGAGCGGATTGTCCGGACCGCCCTTCATGTGGCGTGGAAGATCGGGACGGCGCGCGATCATCTGCGACGGCGGAGTCCAATCCGGCCATTCCTTCTTCGCGGTGATCTTGTGCACGCCACCCCAGCGGAAACCGTCGCGGCCGACGCCGATGCCATAGCGCAACGCGCGACTGCCATCCTGCACGAGGTATAGGCGGCGCTCCTTGGTATCGACGATGATCGTGCCCGGCGGATAGTTGCCCTCGAAATTCACCGTGGTCCGCGGAATCGGTCCCGCGCCGCTTCCGGTATAGGTGTTGCTGAATCCGAACAGTTGCTGGATCGGATTGAACTCCTGATCGGCGCTCGCCGATCCTGGACCTGCGACAAGTGCGGCGGCCGCAACGATTACAGTCAAAACACGTTTCATTCCAATCCCCATCGATTCCCGCCCGGCGATGCCGTGACCTAGAATTGAAAGGCCATAAATCTCGCGAATTCGCAACCCACGGCCGCGTGAAGAAGGGTCGCGTCTTTGACGAAAGCCGCCAACAATGCTTGATCTACAGAAATTCCAAGAAGCCGCGAACGGGAGTGAACGATGAACGGTGCCGAAAGTCTGGTGCGAACTTTGGTCGCGGGCGATGTCGATGTCTGCTTCACCAATCCGGGCACATCGGAAATGCACTTCGTTGCTGCGCTCGATCGCATCGAGGGCATGCGCTGCGTGCTCGGTCTGTTTGAAGGCGTCGTGACGGGTTCCGCCGACGGCTACTATCGTATGGCAGGCAAGCCGGCCTCAACGCTGCTGCATCTAGGCCCCGGTCTCGCCAACGGCCTTGCCAATCTGCACAACGCCAAGAAGGCGCATTCCGGCATCGTCAACATCGTCGGTCAGCATGCGACCTATCATATCGAATACAACGCGCCGCTGACCTCCGACATCGAAGGCATCGCACGGCCGATGTCGGCATGGGTGCGGACGTCGCCAGATGCGAAATCCGTGGCGCGCGATGGAGCCGCAGCAATTGCCGCTGCGCGCAGTTCGCCGGGACAGATCGCGACACTTATTCTCCCCGCCGACACTGCATGGAACGAGGCGGATGGTATCGCGCAGGTGCCTGCGGATTCGCAGCGCGTCAGCTATTCGACGCAGGCGGTCGAGGAAGCGGCGCGAGTTCTCAAAAGCGGCGAACAGACGCTGCTGCTCATCACCGGAAAGGCTCTGACCGAAGAAGGATTGAAACTCGCGTCCCAAATCGCCGGCAAGACCGGCTGCAAGGTGATGGGTCAGACCTATAATCCGCGCATGGCGCGCGGACGCGGACGTTTTTCAATTGACCGCATTCCCTATGTGATCGAGCAGGCGCTGCCGATCCTGAAAGACTTCAAGCACATTATCCTGATCGAGACCGCCGACCCGGTCGCATTCTTCGCTTATCCGAACAAGCCGAGCCTGTTGAAGCCACCGGGATGCGAAGTGCATCGCATGGTCGAGGCCGGTGAAAATTCAGTGGCCGCGCTGCATGCACTTGCCGACGCGCTCGGCGCGAAGGTTGCCGATATCAAGCCGCAACAGCTTGCGGACCTCAACAAGCCGACCGGCGCGCTGACGCATGCGACTATCGCTCAGGCGATTGCCTGCGCCATTCCGGAAAACGCCATCGTCGTCGATGAATCGATTACGACTGGCCGCGGCTTCTTTCCGCCGACAGCCGCAGCCGCTCCGCATGATTGGTTGCAGAACATGGGCGGCTCCATCGGCTTCTCGACTCCGGTTGCAACGGGTGCTGCGGTGGCATGCCCCGACCGCAAGGTGATCTGCATGGTCGGCGACGGCAGCGCGATGTACACGCTGCAATCGCTGTGGACGCAGGCGCGCGAAAAGCTCGACGTGACCACGATTGTTTTCGCTAATCGCACTTATCAGATTTTGAAGGGCGAGTTCACAGGCGTGGAGGCCGGAGAGCCGGGCCGCAAGGCGCTCGACATGCTCAACCTCGACAATCCGAATCTCGACTGGGTGGCGCTCGCAAAAGGCATGGGTGTCGAAGGCGTCTCGGTCAAGACCGCAGACGATTTCAACAAGGCGCTGGCGGACTCAGTGAAGCATAAAGGTCCGCGGCTGATCGAAGTTGTGATGTGACGAAATGCGGGATGGAACCCGGACGTATTCAGCGGCGTTGATGAAGTGTATTTTGCTCAATTCTGCCGGATCGCTTCATGAAGATTTTTCAGGGCACGTCGTTCAGTCCGGAAACCATCGCCGCGATGACACAGGCGCTTGACGCCGCAGTGGAAACGCTGCCGGAGCAGGTTTCGTCGGGCCGCGTGCAGGCTTTGGCGAAAAACATCGTCGATCTCGCA
Source organism: Hyphomicrobiales bacterium (assembly GCA_017305515.1). Taxonomy (GTDB): domain Bacteria; phylum Pseudomonadota; class Alphaproteobacteria; order Rhizobiales; family Xanthobacteraceae; genus Afipia. The sequence goes on along the minus strand of JAFKKP010000339.1, from coordinate 14,614 downwards.
TCGCAGGGCGAACGCGATCCGGAACGCATGAAACTCCTGGCTCTGCTGGCGCTTCAGGCAAAAGCCCCGGACTGACCGGCACTACCTGCGGTATCATCGACGGGTTGAGTTAAATCTCCGGTAGTCTCTTTTCGCTAGGTTATCCATCGCCGGGTGAATTTCTGGCGACGACCCATGCCGTATGCGAGAAACGCAAAGAGGCTTGCAATGACTATTTTGAAGCGATTTTTCAAAGACCAGTCCGGCGCGACCGCGATCGAGTATGCGCTGATTGCCGCCGGCATTTCGATGGCGATCGTTGCTGCCGTCAACGGGCTGGGCACGACGCTCGGCAGCAAATACACGACGATCAACACCTCGTTGAAGTAAGCGCCGTCGCCGAAAGGTAGCTGGTTCCCAAAACCGCGACATTTTGCGCAAGGGTGTCAGCACTTATTTACCTATTCGCTTAGGACTTTCACAGGGACTGCAATCTAGTTTGCTCGCACGTCGCGAGAGAATCCCGCGTTCAAAATCCAGAAGGCTTGTCATGGATCGGACGGGATTGAGCTATGCAACTTGTGAAGCGTTTCTGGCGGGATGAGACCGCAGCGACAGCCATCGAATACGGATTGATCGCGGCGGGCATCTCGCTTGCCATCATTTCAGCGGTCAAAGGCCTCGGCACCAACCTCGGCTCCAAATTCACATCGATCAATACGTCGCTGAAATAGGCGGACAGGTTGAAGCTATGGCGCTCGAAATGTCGGTGCGGGCGCAGATTGCTCATCGCCCAGCCGACCGCGAGCAGGCAAGCGAACAACGCGATCACGGCTAAGGTTTTTCTGATAATCATCCGACCACCTCGCTTCAGATACGCGACGGGGTATTTTGCGTTTCACGCTGGTCGATGTCTGATCTGACAGCGCGCGCATTTGGACATCACTCTCAAGATCGCCTCTTCCGAAGGGATGGGTTTGAGCGTATTCATTGGCGGGATGCGAACCGGACCTATGAAAATAAGCTTGCGTCGCTTAGGGGCCGTCTTTCTGGTCGTTGCCTATGGGTTGGGCACGCTACTGCCAACAGCTGCGTTCGCGGGCGCCGACCAGTCATCGATTATTCACGCGCTCAGCGAGTCGCATGGCGGAACGCTTAACCTGCATGTTCATACTGCGCACGAGGGACATCATCAGAGCCCTGCGAAGTACAAGCAGAAATTCGCTCATCATTGTTGCGGTGTGGTCTCGCCTCCTGGTCTTGAAGTCACGGCGATCGGCTTCTTCTTGCAGCCGAAAATCTGGTCGGCGCTTTCTCCTTCGGTCCGGATAGTGCTTTCGGGCGGCCGATTATCTCGCCTAGACCGGCCTCCAAAATCTCTGACAGCGTGAACGCCGGCGACCAGACCGTTTAATGCGGCTGTTCGCTCTAGCATCCTTTGTCAGGGAGATGGTTATGCCAGCGCAGAAAAAATGCGCAGCAAGATTTCGATCCGGCTTGTTGCCTATCATCGCCACGGCTTGGCTTGTGACGATCGGGATCGCGCGCGCGTCCGACGTCGATAGCGAGCATCTCTTCGGCTTTACCGAGGGGGCCGACATCGGCAAGAAAGGCGAACGCGAAGCTGAGACTGAGACAATCGGCCGCTTCGGCAAATCAGGCGGCTCCTATACGGCTCTCACCCAGAACAACCAGGTGAAGTGGTTGCCTGTAGAAAATCTTCGGGTAGGAGCGAATGTCGCGGTCGCCTATTTCGACATTGGCGGCGTATCGGGGCTGTCTGATGCGCGACTTGTGGCTTTGCAAGGCGTCTCGTTCGACGCGCGATTTCATTTGATGGATCGTCACTCGGGGCCGTTCGGCGTTACGCTGATCGCCGAACCTCGTTGGGGACGCATCGACGCGACAAGCGGAGAGACCTCGACAGGCTATGGCGGCATAGTCACGCTCGCCATCGATCGGGAACTGATCGACGATTGCCTGTTCGGTACATTCAACGTGCTTTACGATTCGCAGGCGATAAGGAAGCCGTTACCCGAAAATTGGATTTATGATTCCAAAATTGGCGTATCTGCGGCGATTGCCGCGCGAGTGACTCCCGCGTTCTTTATCGGCGGCGAGATGCGGCACGTGCGAGCTTACGACGGCCTCGGCCTCGACCAATATTCAGGACACGCAATATTCGCAGGGCCAACGCTTTACCTGCAATTGGCAAAGGGCATGGCGATCTCGGCGGCGTGGAACATGCAGATTTCAGGTTCGCTAGCGGCCGGCGGCCCGCTCGACCTCACTCATTTCGAGCGTCAGCAGGCGAAAGCGCGCTTCAACGTCAATTTCTGAAATGATAGCGCACACCGGACAAATGCTGTCGGCAGACCAGAACTGTTTTGTTCATCGAAAAAGATGGTGGGCGCACAAGGGATCGAACCTTGGACCTCTCCCGTGTGAAGGGAACGCTCTCCCGCTGAGCTATGCGCCCGAATAACCGCGTACGGTCATTCAATGCCGCGATTTACGAAGTCATCGTGTTGGGTGTCAAGCGCGGACAGACGCATCCGCAGGAAATCGCGTCACACCGGCTGGCGCGCGCGAGATGCATGGGATTGCAAAGCCTTGATGCGCTGAGCCAAGGTGCCCGTAGCTTCGGCTGTCGTACCGCCGCTGCCGGCGGTAGCTGTTCCGTTGACGGCGGCAGTCTTTGCCGGCTCGGCTGCGAGCATCGCCTCGATCGGAGAATCCGGGCCTTCGAGCGTCACGGCGAGCTTTGCGACTTCGGCGGCGATGTCGTTGATGCGCTCGCGCAGTAGCGCATTTTCCATACGTTCGGTCGACCAAGCCGATTCCGCCTGCTGATGGATCAGATTGATGTCGCGTTGCAATTTCGATCGCTCGTCGCGCGCGGTGCGAAGCTGCTCTTCGAGTGTGGCCTTCTCGGCGCGCAGCTTGTTCATCGCGGCGGATTTGCCGCCCGTCGTCGCTGCGATTTCGTCGCGCAGTTCCTGTTCGATCTTCTTTGCATTCTCAGATTGCTGGCGCAGCAGATTGTTCTCATATTCGCGCTCCGCGAGAATCTTACCTTGGAGCGCGAGGCGGCTTTCGAGATCCGCGATGCGGCTCGTCAGCAATTCGGTTTCCTTTACCTGAACCAGAAGCTGGCGATCCAGATCGGTGACGCGGCTGTTGAGATTTTCGACCCGCCCGCGCGCGCTCGTCAATTCGCGTGTTGCGGCATCGGACTCTCCACGCTGCTCGGCCAAGCGTGCCTGCGTGTCGCTGAATTCTTTTTCCGCATCGTTGACACGATTTTGCAGGGCATCGACCTGCGCGCGCACGGCGGCCAATTCCGATTGATGTCCCTCAGCCTTCGCCGAATGCGTGTTGAGTTCGCCGGTGAGCCTGCCGAGTTCGGCCTGCTTGTCGGCGAGAGCCTGTTCAGCCGTTCGAAGAAGATTTGTTTTCGACGCAAACTCCTCTTCCGTCGCGCGTTGCTGGTCGCGCAGCAGTTTCTCGCGCGCTTCGAGCGAGAAGATAGTTGCGTTCTTCTCGCCAAGTTCGATCTTGAGGCGGTTGATGGCGTCGGATTTCTTGCCGAGTTCGGCCAATTGGCTCGATGTCTTGTTCTTGAGCTGATCGACGCTCATCTCCAATCGCCGCGCCGACATGGCGAATTCCGCGCGCAACTGATCCTTGTCAGCTTGAATCTCCGCCATCGACAAAGGCGTCGCGGCCTCCAGACGCTTGGTCGTCAGGCGCACCGCGCGGCTATGAACCAGCGGCACAATCATCAGGCCGAACAGCATCGAGACCAGAAAACCGATCGCCACATACATGATCGGTTCGACCATCGGAACCACTCCTACGCCACGGAAACAGACCCTTTTACCTTGCCACGGGGCGAGTGGAAAAAGCTAGCAGGACAGGACGTTAACGTGAATCCGTGGCTTTGGGGCCACGTTGGATGGGTCTGGCGGTCAGATCGGGGCGGCGGCGGCACTCCGGGCTGCGGATTTTGCGGTTTTCCCGTCGAATTTTTCGCGCGCCTTTTTGATGCGGTCCTGATTGTCCCGCGCCCAATTCGACAGGGCCGTAACCGGCTTCAGCAGGTCGCGCCCGAGTGCTGTCAATTCGTAATCCACCCGTGGCGGAATGGTCGGATAGACTGTGCGCGTGACGAAGCCGTCTCGTTCCAGACTGCGTACCGTCAGCGTCAGCATGCGCTGGGAAATGCCGCTAATGCTGCGGCGAAGCTCGTTGAAGCGCATCGGGCCTTCGCCGAGATACGTCACTACCAGTACCGTCCATTTGTCGCCGACGCGGGCGAGGACTTCGCTGATGCCCCGGCAGTCGCCGGTTAAATGGATGTTCCTAGTGGCCATGAATGTGCCTCCTTGTGACTGAACCGGCAGTCACATATCCAGTGTAGGGCACAAATGTGTACCACCAGGCGGAGTTACAAGCAAACCCGCCGCCACAAATTCGAGGAGAAGAAAATTGGCTCAAAAACTTCACGTCATTGTCGGCTCGACGCGCCCCGGCCGAGTCGGCCCATCCATCGCCGAATGGTTCGTGAGCGCCGCCAAAGCGCATGGCGCGTTCGATGCCGAATTGGTCGATATCGCCGATTTCAAATTGCCGGTGCTGGACGAGCCGGAGCACCCTGCAAAAAAGGCCTACACCAAGGATCATACCAAGGCGTGGTCCGCCAAGATCAGTGAAGCCGATGCGTATGTCTTCGTCACGCCTGAATACAATTATTTCACGTCGCCTGCGCTTGTGAACGCGCTCGATTTTCTCGTCCATGAATGGAAGTATAAGCCGGCTGGTATCGTCAGCTATGGCGGCGTGTCGGGCGGATTGCGCGCTGCTCAATCTCTGAAGGGATTGGTGACGTCGCTGCGGATCATGCCGATCCCCGAAGGCGTCGCCATTCCAAATTTCTTCGAGCACATCGACAAGGCCAGCGGCGCGTTCAAGTCGAACCCGCTGATGGATGCATCGGTCAAGACGATGCTTGACGAACTTGCCAAATGGTCGGCGGCTCTGAAGCCGATGCGGGCAGCCTGATTGCCGCGGCGCAGGCGATCTAGAAACCGTTCTGACAAATATCAGAACGGATTCCAGGTCGATCGCGGCGTGAATTTCAGATAGCCGATGTTGGCACCGAGCCGAAGACCGACACCGGAGCGGATCGGGACGACGACAACGCCGCTGGACGTCAGCGCCGTCATGCCGAAACCGCCGATGAAATAGGCCGAGCCATCGATGCCGGCGAAACGCTGATAGATCGCGTCGGTCGCCGGCAGATTGTAGACGAGCATCATGGTGCGCGCGCCGTCGCCGCCCCAGTCGAAGCCGACCGACGGTCCTTGCCAGTACACACGCAGATCGCCTGCATTCTTGGTGTAGAGCGTGCCTTCACCGTAGCGAAGGCCGGCGACGAATGCGCCCGAACCTTCTTCACCGAGCACATATCCGTTGGGCAGGCCCCACTGGCTCACGGCGCGTTCGATCACAGACGCGAGGCCACGCGAGACGTTGCCGAAAAATCTGTGGCCGGCACCGACCAATTCGTCGGGACCGTAGGTGCCGCCGTCCTGACGTTGCTGTGCGGAGGCCGGCAGCGAGAAACAAACCATCACCGCAAACGCGATGGCTGCGAGGCGCGATACAAAACTCATTAAAAGCCCCTTGGGTCGCAATGGCCGGATTTCATGCCCGTCGCTTAACGCCTTGCTGACCGGCACGGCTTAAGCTGCGGGTTCATGTTCCGACTCGAAGTTTATCGGCATCAACTATGACGGCACAGCGGCAGGAAAATAAAGGGGAGCGCCTCAAAATCGCCTCTCTGGCAGCAATTGCAGGGCTTTTCTTCGGCCTCGCATGCCCGGCCTTGAAGGCCGTTGCGGCCTCGACCGAGCGGGTTGTCGTCAACCGGAACACGGGCCTCGCCATCGATGGCTTCGACCCTGTTGCCTATTTCACCGATAAGGAAGCGTTGCCGGGGCAGGCGGATTTCGAGGCGTCGGACCAAGGCGCGATCTGGCGTTTCCGTAATGCCGGCAATCGAGCAGCCTTTCTGGACCATCCCGACATCTACGGCCCGCGCTTCGGCGGCTACGACCCGACAGATGTCGCGCGCGGCAAGCCCGTTCCCGGCCGGGCGCAAATCTGGCTGATCCGCAACGAGCGGCTTTATCTTTTCAATCGTGAAGAAAGCCGCGATGCCTTCGCTGCCGCGTCGGATCGCATTCTCGACGAGGCCAATGCGAAGTGGTCTTCACTGTCAGCAACATTGTCAAGCTACTGACCGGCGGCGTCCGCGTCGCCCCATGCGATGAATTCCGGCACCAGAAATCCCTCGCGCGCTTCGCCGAACCGCAATTCACCGCCCTTGCCGTCGGTAATTTTACCGCCAGCGGCAGTCACGACGGCATGTCCCGCCGCAACATCCCATTCCGACTTCGGCGCGAGCCGTGGATAAATGTCGGCACCGCCCTCGGCGACGCGGCAGAATTTGATTGCAGAACCTAGTACCTGACGGATCGCACCGGGTCGCGCGGCGATGAACGCCTGCGTGTGCTTGTCCATGTGCGAGCGGCTGACCGCGACGATCCACGCACCGCCCGATCCCGGATGTTTGCGCGTCCTGATCGGTTGTGCCGCGCGCGCGCGCGCATCCTTCGTCACGAGCACGCGTTCCGCTCCATGACCGACAACGCCGCGCCATAAAAGTCCGAGCGCCGGCGCGCTGACAATTCCCAACAATGGCTTGCCGTTCGTCACCAGCGCGAGATTGACCGTGAATTCGTCGCGGCCGGCGACGAATTCCGTCGTGCCGTCGAGCGGATCGATCAGGAAGAAACTGTTTTTGTAAGGACGTTTTGCAAGCAGCGTGCGCTCCTCGGAAAGTGTCGGCACATGGGGGACGAGCTTCGCAAGTCCTTCCGCAATGACGCGGTCGGCCGCCATGTCGGCCTCGGTGACGAGCGAACCGTCGGCTTTGCCTTCGACTTTCATAGAGGGCCGCGCAACGGAGAGGATCGCAGCGCCTGCCTGCGTGACGATGTCCGTCAGCGGTTCGAGCAGCGTCATTGCCGCATCGCCATCGATCGCCGGTGCTTCGCCGGAGGATTTAGTCATCGATCGATCTCATCTTGGCGCGCGTTCCTGCCCATTCCGCTGTGGTTCTAAGGGTTGTCTCCGTAGCAGCAAATCGTGCTGCGGTGTATCAAATCATAAAGCACGCATGATTCGCCGCGTCAGCAGGGCGCGACCGAAAAATCGGACGAATACGCACTTCAGGAATGGAATAATGTCTGGCACTTCCGGTCCCGCCCCCGACGCTCTCGATCTTGCAGCCCTGATGTGTTCGCGGGTGTGTCACGATCTCATCAATCCGGTGGGCGCCATCGTCAACGGGCTGGAAGTTTTCGACAGCAGCTCCAAGGAAGATGACAAGCAATTCGCACTCGATCTGATCCGCAAGAGCGCGATGTCCACTTCGGCGCGGCTCCAGTTCTGCCGCATCGCCTATGGCGCGGCTGGATCGGCCGGTGCACAGATCGACCTCGGCGAAGCGCAGAAAATCTCGCGCGGTCATCTCGAGGACGACAAGACGAAGCTGACATGGAATCTGCCGCATGTGCTGCTGGCGAAGAACCGCGTAAAATTACTGCTGAATCTTCTGGTTATTGCACAGCAGGCCATTCCGCGCGGCGGCGAACTTGTCATCGACCCGGTCGGCGAAGGTGATGCGATGGGCTTCAAGGTGAAGGCTGCGGGGCCGAACGCCAAGGAGCCGCTCAACATCAGCGAACATCTTTACGTCACCAACCCTGCATTGGTCACGGCCCATGCGGTGCAGCCGTACTACACGGCGCTTCTGGCGCAGGCCTGCGGGCTGAAGGTCGCGATAGCGTCTGCCGCCGATGCGGTGACGGTGAGCGCATCGTAGGTTTTAACCAATTGTTAACCAGCCGCGCTTGCTTCGCGCGCGGCTGCGTAGAACTACTTTAGCTCTTTGTTCAGAGCGTTCTTTTGCAATTACTCAACCAAACTTAAACGCTTTGCCTTGAAAGTAGCCAGAATCCGGAAGCCCGCGCCGCGTGCTCCGCGTTCTCGAAGGCTGGTTTCATGGACGATCTTCTGCGGGAATTCCTGACCGAGACCAACGAGAGTCTCGACACCGTCGACAATCAGTTGGTGCGGTTCGAGCAGGATCCCAACAACGCGAAGATCCTCGACAACATTTTCCGCCTCGTCCACACCATCAAGGGCACCTGCGGCTTCCTCGGTCTGCCGAGACTAGAAGCACTGGCCCACGCCGCCGAAACGCTGATGGGGAAATTCCGCGACGGCATGCCTGTCACGGGCGAGGCCGTGTCGCTCATTCTTTCTACGATCGACCGCATCAAGGATATTCTCGGCCAGCTCGAAGCGAACGAGTCCGAGCCGGAAGGCGGCGACCCCGATCTGATCGATGCGCTTCATCATATGGTCGAAGCGGGGATGGCCGGCATGATTGCGCCTGCGCCGAAAGCCGAAACAAAAACCGAAGGCACGCTCGTTGCGCAGACGCTGGAGCGCGAATTGCGTCCCGGCGAAGTCTCGCTTGACGATCTAGAACGCGCCTTCCGCGAAACATCCGTCGAAGTTACGTCTCCGCCGACTGCACCGCCCGCCGCTCCCGCAAAGTCTGCCAAAGCCGCACCGAAGAAGATTGCCGCCGAAAGCGATACGCCGGAAGGTGACAAGGTCGCCAACCAGTCGATCCGCGTCAACGTCGATACGCTCGAACATCTGATGACGATGGTGTCAGAGCTGGTTCTGACGCGCAATCAGTTGCTTGAAATCAGCCGCCGCAACGAGGAAAGCGACTTCAAGGTGCCGTTGCAGCGCCTGTCGAACGTCACAGCCGAGTTGCAGGAAGGCGTGATGAAAACACGCATGCAGCCTATCGGCAACGCCTGGCAGAAGCTGCCGCGCATCGTGCGCGACCTGTCGAGCGAACTCGGCAAGCAGATTGAACTCGAAATGCACGGCGCCGACACCGAACTGGACCGGCAGGTGCTCGATCTCATCAAGGACCCGCTGACGCATATGGTCCGCAATTCGGCGGACCACGGGCTGGAGTCCACCGCAGATCGCGTTGCCGCCGGCAAACCGGAGCAGGGGACGATCCGCGTTTCCGCCTATCACGAAGGTGGTCACATCATCATCTGCATCGCCGACAACGGGCGCGGACTTAACACCGAGCGCATCAAGGCGAAGATCATCTCCAACGGGCTTGCAGCCGAGTCCGACGTCGAGAAGATGACTGAAGCGCAGATACACAAATTCATTTTCGCGCCCGGTTTCTCGACCGCTGCCGCTGTTACCAGCGTGTCCGGCCGAGGCGTCGGCATGGATGTGGTACGTACCAATATCGATCAGATCGGCGGCACCATTGATGTGAAGTCGGTGCCAGGCGAGGGGTCGAGCTTCACCATCAAGATTCCGCTGACGCTTGCCATCGTATCCGCATTGATCGTGGAAGCGGCGGGAGATCGTTTTGCCATTCCGCAACTCTCCGTTGTCGAACTCGTTCGCGCGCGCGCCAACTCCGAGCATCGCATCGAGCGCATCAAGGATACGCCCGTATTGCGCCTGCGCAACAAGCTGTTGCCGCTGATGCATCTGAAGAAGCTGCTCAAGATCGATGACGGTACGTCATCCGACCCTGAAAACGGTTTCATCGTCGTGACACAGGTCGGCAGCCAGACATTCGGCATTGTCGTCGATGGCGTCTTCCACACGGAGGAAATCGTCGTCAAGCCGATGTCCACCAAGCTGCGTCACATCAACATGTTCTCGGGCAACACGATCCTCGGTGACGGCGCGGTCATCATGATTGTCGATCCGAACGGCATCGCGCATTCGCTCGGCACTTCCATCGCGGCACAGAATGAAATCGCCGACGAGAGCGCTGCGAAGGTCACTGCTGAAGAAAACCTGACATCGCTGCTGGTGTTCCGCGCCGGTTCGCAGCAGCCGAAGGCTGTGCCGCTGGCGCTGGTCACACGGCTTGAAGAAATCGCCATCGACAAGATCGAATTCTCCAACGGCCGTCACATGGTTCAGTACCGCGAGCAGCTGATGCCGCTGGTGCAGATCGAGGGCGTTACGCTTCGCGAAAGCGGTGTGCAGCCCATTCTCGTGTTCGCCGATGACGGGCGATCGATGGGTCTCGTTGTCGATGAGATCATCGACATCGTCGAAGAGCATCTCAATATCGAGGTCGCAAGTTCACAGGACGGCATCTTGGGCTCCGCAGTCATCAAGGAGCAGGCCACCGAAGTGATCGACATCGGACATTTCCTACCCATGGCGTTTGCCGACTGGTTCAGCCGCAAGGAAATCAATCCAACGGTGGCGACGCAAAGCGTGTTGCTCGTCGACGACTCCGCGTTCTTCCGTAACATGCTGGCGCCGGTTCTGAAGGCGGCCGGATATCGCGTCTCTGTCGCCCAGAGCGCCCACGAAGGTCTGGGCCTGCTTCGATCAGGCAAGGACTTCAATGTGGTGCTGACCGATATCGAAATGCCGGAGATGAACGGTTTTGAATTTGCCGAGGCGATCCGTGCCGATCAGCGCATGAGCGGGATGCCGATCATCGCGCTGTCGTCGCTGATGTCGCCGGCGGCTATCGAGCGGGGTCGCCAAGTTGGATTCTACGACTACGTCGCGAAGTTCGACCGTCCGGGTCTGATCGCGGCATTGAAGGAACAGACCGCCGAAATGAGTCAGGCGGCTTGAGGGCATGACGATGAACGAGCAACTCGATGCATCCGACAAAGGTGTGACCGAATACGTCACGGCGATGATCGGTGGCCAATTGTTCGGCCTGCCGATTTCACGCGTGCAGGACGTGTTTATGCCGGAGCGCATGACGCGCGTGCCGCTCGCATCGGAGGATGTTGCGGGTGTGCTCAATTTGCGTGGCCGCATCGTCACCGCAATCGACATGCGTGCACGTCTCGGTCTAGCCAAGAATGAGGACAGCGCCGAGCTGATGGCGATCGGCGTCGATCTGCGCGGCGAATCTTACGGTCTTGTGATCGACAGTATCGGCGAGGTTCTGAAGTTGTCCGATGAAAACTGTGAAGTGAATCCGGTCAATCTCGATCCGCGTATGGCCAGGATGGCCGGTGGCGTTCATCGCCTCGACGGGCAGTTAATGGTGGTGCTCGATGTCGATCGCGTTCTTGAAATCGGTGCGGACAAACTCGCCGCGTAAGACGGCAAAAAAACGAGACGTAATATTGGAAACGCCCTTCGGGGATACGAATACAGAGGCAGTAACATGAAAACGTGTTTGATCGTTGACGACTCGAGCGTGATCCGCAAGGTCGCTCGCCGCATTCTTGAAGGTCTGGATTTCCAGATCGTCGAAGCCGAAGACGGTCAGAAAGCCGTCGAGATGTGCAAGCGCGCGATGCCCGACGCCGTTCTGCTTGACTGGAACATGCCCGTCATGGACGGCTACGAGTTCCTGCGCAATCTTCGCCTGATGCCGGGTGGCGACAAGCCGAAGGTTGTGTTCTGCACGACCGAGAACGATGTCGCGCACATCGCGCGTGCGCTTCATGCCGGCGCCAATGAGTACATCATGAAGCCGTTCGACAAGGAAATCGTCACGGCAAAATTCCAGGAAGTCGGCCTGATCTGAGTTGTTCTTAAACGGATGTCCGCAGAAGCGGACATCGTGTGTGAGCGGTTGCGTTGAGTAAAGAATTGCAATGAGTAGCGTTGTTACGGAATCCGCGGGGCCGGCCGGTGTTCGGAGCGATGTGCTCCGCGTCATGGTTGTCGACGATTCAGCGGTGATACGCGGACTGATTACCCGCTGGATCGATGCCGAATCCGACATGACGGTCGCCGCGTCGATCCGCACGGGTCTCGACGCCGTCAATCAGCTCGAACGCGTCGATCCGGATGTCGTGGTGCTTGATATTGAAATGCCCGATCTCGACGGCATTTCGGCTCTGCCGCAACTTTTGAAGAAAAAGCCGAAACTCATCGTCATCATGGCGTCCACGCTGACACGCCGGAACGCCGAAATCAGCTTCAAGGCGCTGTCGCTCGGCGCCTCCGACTACATTCCGAAGCCGGAAAGCACCCGCGAGATGGGCGCCGCCGATATCTTCAAGCACGATCTGATCGAAAAGATTCGCCATCTCGGCGCTCGTCTTCGTCGTCCGGTTACGGTTGCAAGCCCGCCGATTGCACCGGCGGCTTCGGTGGCCGGCACGCCATTGCCGCGTACTGCAGCCGGCAACATGCCGCGCGTCGCACAGCCGAAGCTCATGCTTCGTCCGTTCAGCGCGACCGCGCCGCGTGCGCTGTTGATCGGATCGTCCACCGGCGGCCCGCAGGCCTTGATGACGCTTGTGGCGGGCATCAAGCCGGTGATCGAACAATATCCCGTGCTCATCACGCAGCATATGCCGCCGACCTTCACGACGATTCTGGCCGAGCATCTGGCGCGGAGCAGCGGATTCCCGGCACACGAAGCTGTCGGCGGCGAAGCAATCAAGCCCGGACAAATCTATCTCGCACCGGGCGGACACCACATGCGCGCCGTTCGCGCAGGTGCCGGTGCATCGATTGCGCTTGGCAACGATGCGCCGGTCAATTTCTGCAAACCGGCGGTCGATCCGATGTTCAAATCCGCGATCGACATCTGGCAGGGCGGCATCATGGCGGTGATCCTGACCGGGATGGGATCGGACGGCATGCGCGCGGGCAAGGACATCGTCGCGGCCGGCGGCAGCGTGATCGCCCAGGACGAAGCGACCAGCGTGGTCTGGGGCATGCCGGGTTCGGCGGCGAATGCCGGAATTTGCGCGGCCGTGCTACCGCTCGATCAAATCGGGCCGAAACTTGTTCAGTTGTTTTCAGGAGTTCGGCCGTGACGCCGCAAGAGTATGAGTACCTTTGCAAGATCCTAAAGGAACGCTCCGGCCTGATGCTGGCAGCGGACAAGCAATATCTGATCGAAAGCCGTCTGCTTCCGCTCGCGCGCCGCGCCGGACTGACGGGCATCGGCGATCTCGTGCAAAAGATGAAGGGCGGTGCGGACGCGCTGATTGTCGATGTGGTCGAGGCAATGACCACGAACGAGACCTTTTTCTTTCGCGACAAGATTCCGTTCGACAATTTCAAGGACACGGGGGTCCCCGGCCTTATCAAGGCGCGTGCCAGCCGCCGAACATTGCGTATCTGGTGTGCGGCCGCATCAACCGGCCAGGAGCCGTATTCGCTCGCGGTGTTGCTGAAAGAGATGGACGCCGCGTTGACCGGTTGGCGCGTTGAAATCGTCGCCACCGATTTGTCGCAGGAAGTGCTCGAAAAATCCAAGTCCGGCATCTACAGCCAGTTTGAAGTGCAGCGCGGTCTGCCGATTCAGTTGCTGGTCAAGTATTTCGATCAGGTAGGCGAGATGTGGCAGATCAAGCCCGACGTGCGCTCGATGGTGCAGTTCCGCCAGTTGAACCTGCTGAAGGACTTCTCGCATCTGGGAAAATTCGACGTCATCTTCTGCCGCAACGTGCTGATCTATTTCGATCAGCAGACCAAGATCGATGTGTTCAACCGTCTGCTCAAGGCGAACGAGCCCGACGGCTGTCTGTTTCTGGGGGCGGCGGAAACGGTTGTCGGTCTCACGAATGCCTATCGGCCCTGTCAGCAACGCCGCGGTGTGTATGTGCCGAATCTCGTCGCAGCACCTCCGCTTGCGCCTGCAATGGCGACGGGCGGTACGCTGCCTTTGTCAAGGCATTGAAACTCGACTATCTTCGCCTGGGGGATAGCGATCCCCCCGTGAGGCGCTCGCCCAAGCATCGCGTCCTGTATCTGTGAGGGCGCGGCCATGTCGTCGGTTTCTATTCCGGATCAAAGTCACAGCGTCTCTTTTAGAGAGGCGTTTTTCGTGTGGTTGAAAATTGCCGCGCTGAGTTTCGGCGGCCCCGCTGGGCAGATCGCGGTGATGCATCGTATTCTCGTTGACGAAAAAAGATGGATTTCCGAGAGCCGTTTTCTGCATGCGCTGAACTATTGCATGCTGTTGCCGGGGCCGGAGGCCCAGCAGCTTGCGACTTACATCGGCTGGCTGATGCATCGCACCGCAGGCGGCATCATGGCGGGCGGGCTGTTCATCCTGCCCGGCGTCTTCGCCATCATGGGGCTGAGCTATATTTACGCCGCTTACGGAAATGTCGGGTTCATCGCGGCGCTATTCTTTGGCCTCAAAGCCGCTGTGCTGGCAATCGTCATTCAGGCCGTGGTGCGCGTTGGCAGGCGCGCGCTTCGCAACAACGTCATGATCGCGATTGCCGCAATCGCCTTCGTCGCGATCTTCTTTTTCAACGTATCGTTCCCGATCATCATCATTGCGGCAGGTCTGATCGGGTTTCTCGGCGCAAAGTCAGGCCGGCCCGAGTTCGAGGCGGTGACACACGGAGGCGGCAAGGAGACGGCGTTGGTCGACAACTTGTTGAGTGACGAGACGCCGGAGCACGCGCGCCCGACGGCAGCACGCGCAGTCTAGGTGGCTGCAATGTGGTTGTCGTTATGGCTGGTGCCGGTCGCGCTTCTG
>JAFKKP010000073.1 GCA_017305515.1 Hyphomicrobiales bacterium | reverse complement strand
AGTCGATCACCTGCATGATGCGGCGGGTGCGCGGCTCGACCAGGATCGGACGGTCGTTCACCACCGTGTAGCGATAATCGGTCGCGCCGTATTCCTGCGGCACGTCGTAATACGTCACGCCGCTGTCCGGCAGAACCGTGCCGACTGCAACGGGTCCATCGACCGAGTATGACGGTAGACGCTCCTCGACGACGTAGCGGCGAAAGCGCGGCACTTCATCGCGCGCAATCACGCCGACCGTAGGCCCGCTGAGACCGACGGTCGCGCCTTCCTCGACGATGACGCGCTGCTGCGCCTGGGCTGCGACCGGCGTCGCTGCGACGCCGGCCAAGAAGGCAAAAGCAAGGATTGGTTTTCGCATAGTGTAACTCCTGCGCTGTTACAGGCCGGCAATCCGCCGGACCAGCGAAGGCAACCGATACCGCCGTGCATCGTTCCCGCGCCATGCGTGGTTTCATTGCGGCGTTTTCGTGAGCGCGACGCGGAACCAAAGCCATGCAATAATCGTCTGCTATCGTAGTGGCAGGGACACCACGCGAACGCGTTTGATCGCGATTTTTTATTTGTCCGTTCTTTGGAGATGAAAGATGTACATTCCTCCCCATACGCAACCCATTGTCGCGCTCATCGCCGGCATTCTGATTCTCATCATGCCGCGCCTGCTGAACTTCATTGTCGCGATTTATCTCATCATCATCGGCATCGTCGGATTGGGCCTAATTAAGTAACGCAACATTTCGGATTGTTTCAGAATTCGGCCGCATTGCTCAACGGCGTAGTATTTCTGAAACAATCTGTAACGGCCCGTGATCGAAAACGCCGATATCCACTGTCGGCGCTTGCACTGCAACAGGTAGCCGTGGTGTAAGGCGGCTGCCTTTTCACTCATGCAGTGTCTGGAAGCTCCATGGCCAAAGCCAAGACGAAAAAGTCCGCCGCGAAATCCTCCAAATCGAAAGCGGCTGCAAAGTCCGCGCGCAAATCCTCCGCGAAGCCCGCGCCGAAAAGCGCCGCGAAATCGTCGTCCGCGGCGAAGTCGGGCA
This sequence comes from Hyphomicrobiales bacterium, assembly GCA_017305515.1. GTDB lineage: Bacteria > Pseudomonadota > Alphaproteobacteria > Rhizobiales > Xanthobacteraceae > Afipia. The sequence goes on along the minus strand of JAFKKP010000073.1, from coordinate 1,075 downwards.
AGTGGGTCTATTCATTCGGCGACGGACGCGCCGAAGGCAAAGCGGGCATGAAGGATCTGCTCGGCGGCAAGGGAGCGAATCTTGCGGAGATGGCCAATCTCGGTTTGCCGGTGCCTCCGGGATTCACGATCCCGACTTCGGTCTGCACTTACTTTTACGCCAACGGCAAATCCTATCCGAAAGAACTGAAAGCGCAGGTCGAGAAGGCACTCGATCTCGTTGGCAAGATCGCAGGCAAGAAATTCGGCGATCCGAAAAATCCGCTGCTGGTGTCCGTGCGGTCTGGCGGCCGCGCGTCGATGCCGGGCATGATGGATACGGTTCTCAATCTCGGCATGAACGATAAGACGGTCGAGGCGCTGGCGACGCTCTCCGGCGACCGCCGTTTTGCCTATGACAGCTATCGCCGCTTCATCACAATGTATTCGGATGTCGTGCTCGGATTTGAGCATCATAATTTTGAGGACATTCTCGATACCTACAAGGACAGCAAGGGCTATTCGCTCGACACCGAACTGACGGCGGATGACTGGGTTTCGCTGGTCGGCAAATACAAGGACGCGGTCTCGCGCGAAACCGGCAAGGATTTCCCGCAGGACCCGCACGCGCAATTGTGGGGCGCCATCGGCGCCGTGTTCTCGTCGTGGATGAACGCGCGCGCGGTGACGTATCGCCACCTGCACGATATTCCGGAGTCGTGGGGTACCGCCGTCAACATTCAGTCGATGGTGTTCGGCAACATGGGCGAAACATCCGCGACAGGCGTCGCGTTCACGCGCAATCCCTCGACCGGCGAGAAGCGTCTTTACGGCGAATTCCTCATCAACGCGCAGGGCGAGGATGTCGTCGCCGGCATCCGCACGCCGCAGGACATCACCGAATATGCGCGCAAGGAATCCGGCTCCGACAAGGCGTCGATGGAAACGGCGATGCCTGCTGCCTACAAGGAACTGACGCGCATCTATACGCAGCTCGAAAAGCACTACCGTGACATGCAGGACATGGAGTTCACGGTCGAGCAGGGCAAACTGTGGATGCTGCAGACCCGCAACGGCAAGCGCACCGCGAAGGCTGC
>JAFKKP010000338.1 GCA_017305515.1 Hyphomicrobiales bacterium | reverse complement strand
CACCGCAGGCTAGATCTCGCTCTGTCATGGCTGGATCTCGGAAAGCCCCGTTATTACGAGGGTTTTCTGCGCGGTCAGGCCGAGGCCCTTTTCCCGCTCGAAGCCGCGCTCGAGCAACAGGGTATCGCAAATGTCGTCGGCGACTGGCCGTTGCGCGCTCGCGCGCCTTCGCTTGAGCATGACCTCGCGGCGATGGATGTCGCCTGCGACCCGCTTCCCGTTCCCGAATTCAAGAGCACCGCTGAAATGCTCGGTGCCGTCTATGTGCTCGAAGCATCGCGCATGGGCGCGCGCGTCATGCTGGCACGCCTTGCGCAGCATCCGGATTCCAGCGCGCTCGGCGCAACCGCTTATCTGCGCCACGGTTTCGGCAAGCGGTTCTGGCCGATGTTCCTGACGATTCTGGAAAATCATCCCGACGCTCAGGCGGATACGGCCGGCGTCGTGCAGGGCGCGGAAATCGCTTACGGCATGTTCGAAAGCGCGCTGATCCCGGTCGCAAGCGTTGCGGCGGAATAACCGCTCACTCCATTATTTCAGCGTGGCCCTGCGGATCAATGAGCCGGTTCATGCGATGCGCTGCGTGCATTCCGAAACTCACGATCATTGATTTGCGCGTTGCCGCCGGAAGGCGATGTTCGGGCGCTTCGCAATGCATGTGCGCGCCGTAGCCATCGGCGACGATCAATCCCGTATCGCTCGGAAAAATCTCGCACGGCAAATCCTGCGTGAACGCGAAGAACAGCCGGTCGCAATGCATCCGGTAGTCTTCCCATTTCTGATCGGCGCGCAAATCCGCGACCGACGATTTGATTTCGACGATCCAGATGTCGCCGCGCGCGTTCATGGCGACCAAATCCGCGCGCCGACCCGACGGCAGCGGCAATTCGCTCACGCACGAAAATCCTAACGATCGCAACAGCCTGGCCGTGCCGCGCGCGATTTCGAGCGCAGTGGCGGATTGGCGGCGATCCGGTGACGGACTTGGAATCGAATGGCCAGATTGTGAATTCATTGCGCCGAACTCTATCAGACAGCGACTCGCTGCTCAGCCCCAAACTTGTACGCAGCCCGACACAATTCCGGCGCGGATGCGTCGCGAAACACCGGAACCATTCTCCTGCCGGGAGCGACCAATGCTCGTCCGGTTCATTGTCTGGAGGGGAAGATGAAGTCAGTCATCACCATGCGGGCCCAAATTCTGGTGCTCGCATTTTTTATGCTGCCTGCTATTTCAATTTCGAAAGCCAACGCCAAGCCGACGGTCGAGGTCGCATTCGTTCTCGATACGACAGGTTCGATGGGCGGATTGATCGAAGGCGCGAAGCGGAAAATCTGGTCGATCGCAACCACTATCGTCGATACCAATCCCGATGCCGACATTCGCATGGCGCTCGTCGCCTATCGCGACATCGGCGACGACTACGTCACCAAGACATTCGATCTGACACTCGACATTCAGGATATCTACGGCAACCTCCTTGCGCTGAACGCGCGCGGCGGCGGCGACTGGCCGGAGAGCGTCAACGAGGCGCTCGACGTGACCGTCAACAAACTGAAATGGAGCAAGAACGACGATGCGCGCCGCATCGTCTTCCTTGTCGGCGACGCACCGCCGCACATGGACTACGCGCAGGACACCAAATATCCGGTGACGCTCAAGGTCGCCAAGCAGCGCGACATCATCGTCAACGCGGTTCAGGCCGGCACTGCAAGCGACACTGCACGCGTCTGGCAGGACATCGCCCAACTCGGCAACGGCCGTTACATTCCGATTCCGCAGGACGGCGGCGAGGTCGTGATGATCGAGACGCCCTACGATGAGGACATCATCATCCTTCAGCGCGACATCAACGGCACGGTCATTCCCTACGGCCCGCCGAAATTGCAGAAGCGCACCGAAGACAAAACCCGGCAACTCGCGCAGGTCGCGGCAGCCGCGCCATCCGCCGCCTCCGACATGGCAAGCTATCTCAACAAGCGCGCACGCGTATCGTCGGAAGCCGTCACCGGCGACGGCGATCTCGTCAGCGACATTTCATCCGGCCGCGAGCAACTCGCGAGTCTCAAGGACGAATACCTGCCGGAGAATCTGCGAAATCTGCCGGCTGGCAAGCGCCAGGCCGAAATCGACAAGCAGATGCAGAACCGCAAGGCGCTGAACGACAGGCTGACCGCGCTGGTGCAGAAGCGTGACGCCTTCATCGCGGAAAAGCGCAAGACCGCAAATCCCGCCAAGCCGGCCTCGTTCGACCGCGTGGTCGAGGACACTCTGAAAGCGCAGATCAAGCGATAGTGAGTACCGCGCCGGAGACATCCTCGTTCTCCGGCGCGCCTTGCTGTTGTAAGATCGAACATCGCCAGCCGGGAGATTTCGGATGGACGGATTCATTAAAAAGTATTTTTCGATACGCGGCCGCATGGCGCGGCTTCCTTACTTCACCCGCGGACTTCAAATCGCCATTCTGATAATGCTGATCTCGCTGCCGTGCATTCCGCTGTTCACAAGCGGCTACGACATTCTGTGGTGGAGCGGCCTTCTCATCGTCGTTGTCTGCGGAATTATCGTGATCGCCGCGACGGTGTCATTGGTCGTCAGGCGGCTGCACGATTTCGGCCTGTCCGGCTATCACGCGATCTGGGTCGTCCCCTTCCTCTTCATCCAATCGGAAGGCCGCGAATTGTATGTCGCAGTACCGCTGATCGCGTTGAGCGCTTGGCTGACCTTCTGGCCCGGGCAGAAAGCACCGAACCGTTTCGGCGCCTGAGGCTTCGCGCCGGTTGCCGTTAAGCAGAAATTGACCAATCGGCAACGCTTCGTTGCATTCCACGGAATGTTCAACCGCCGTTAAGGCCGCGCCATCAGGATCGGGACGGACCTCTCCGACCGCAGCATCGGCGCTTGCGTAACGGTCCAGACTGGGAATGCCCGACGAAGATAACGAAGCCCGAGAGGCCGCAGGTCCAATGAGTACGTCCATCAAGTCCGGGAATGCGCGCCTCCTCCGCCTTTCGTTTCCTTTTATTGCAGTCGTCGTGTTTCAGGCATTCGTGTGCGGAATCAGCCTCGACGTTTTGTCGGCGGCCCGCGCCTATGTCGGCGGCGAGAGCCTGTGGTCCAAGGGCCAGAAGAAAGCCGTGTTCTTTCTGAGCCGATATGCCGACACGGGCGAGCCACGCCATTTTGAAAAATACAAGGAAGCCATGGCGATCCCGCTCGGCGACCTCGATGCACGGCGCGCACTCGAAAAATCGCCGCCGGATCTCGCCGCTGCGCGCGCGGGCTTTCTTCAGGGCGGCAACCACGAAGCCGACATCGGCGATATGATCTGGCTTCATCGGTATTTCAGGGAATTTCCCGCGTTCAAAACATCGATCGAGAGATGGGTCGCGACCGATCCGCTCCTCGAAAGTTTCGCCGGACTGGCTGACACGCTGCGCGCGGACAAAGAGCGTGGCGCGCCGGCCGAAATCATCACCGCGCATAAATCCGAAATCTGGCGGATCAACGATCGGCTCACGCCGCACGCGCTGGCGTTTTCCGAAAGCCTCGGCGACGGCTCGCGCCAGATAAAAATGATCCTGACCGGCCTCAATGTTGCGACGGTTGCGATGCTGGTCATTCTGAAACTGATCTTCCTGCGCAACTATATCAAGCAGAGACAGACGTTCGAAAGCGACCTGAAATCGGAAAAGGAACGCGCCCAGATCACGCTGGCCTCGATCGGCGACGCCGTGATCCGCACCGATGCCGCAGGCGCTGTCGAATACATCAATCCCGCAGCGGAACGGCTGATCGGGAAATCCGGCTCGGAGGCGATCGGGCTCGCACCCCCTGCTCTGTTCAGTATCGTCGATGAACAGACCGGCTGCGACGAGAATCACCTGATCGAGCGCCTTTGCCGCGACCATCGCGGCTTCTCCAGCGCCAATCCGCAGACATTGATCCGGCACGACACCAAGCCGGTGTCGATTCTGACGGAAGGCGCGCCGCTGCGCGCAGGGGAGACAACCGATGGCGCGGTGATCGTGCTGCGCGACATGACGAGCGAGCGGGATTTCGCCTCGCAGCTGTCATGGCAGGCCTCTCACGACGCGCTGACCGGCCTTGCCAACCGCCGCGAGTTCGAGCGACGGCTGGGATTGGCGCTGCGCGATCTCGAACGCGGACGTGTTTCATCCCACGTCCTGATGTTCATCGATCTCGACCAGTTCAAGATCATCAATGACACATGCGGGCACGGCGAAGGCGACCGGCTGCTGCGCGAAGTCACTGCGGCGCTCAAGACAACGTTGCGCGACGGCGATTTGCTCGCACGTCTCGGCGGCGATGAGTTCGCCGTTCTGCTCGAGAATTGCAGCATCGAACGCGCGGCAGTCATCGGCGAGCGGCAGCGGCAGACCATCCAGAACCTGAAATTCGAGGCCGATGGCACAACGTTCGGCGTCACGGCCAGCATCGGACTCGTCTATATCAATGAGGCGACCGCGAAACTCGAAGACGTGCAGCGCGCCGCCGACCTCGCCTGCTTCATGGCGAAGGAAAAGGGCCGTAATCGCATTCAGATTCACAACGCCGGCGACAGCGAAATGCTGAACCGGTTCGGCGAAATGTCGTGGGTCCACCGCATCCACGAGGCGCTCGCCGAGGACCGCCTCTGCCTCTACGCGCAGGAAATTGTCGCCATCGACGGGAGCGAACCGGCCGGATCGCACGTTGAAATTCTGGTGCGTCTCCTCGACAAGGGCGGCAACCTCGTGATGCCGTCGCAGTTCATTCCGGCCGCCGAACGCTACGGCCTGATGCCGCTGATCGACCGCCGGGTGCTGCGGCACGCGTTCGCGCTTTTGGCACAGCCGCGCGACGTTCCGATTGCGACCTGCGCGATCAATCTGTCGGGTGCCACCTTCGGCGACGAGGGATTTGCCGAATATGTCCGCACTCAGCTTGCCGCGACCGGCGTTTCCGCATCCACGATCTGCTTTGAAGTCACCGAGACCAGCGCCATTGCCGATCTTGAAAACGCGAAGCGGTTCATCGCGGAATTGAAGCAACTCGGTTTCCGCTTCTCGCTCGACGATTTCGGCAGCGGCATGTCGTCCTTCGGCTATCTGAAACAACTGCCGGTGGACTTCCTGAAAATCGACGGCAGCTTCGTCAAGGACATGCTCGACGATCCGATCGACCGCTCGATGGTGGAGATGATCGCGCGTATCGGCAAGCTGATGAACAAGCGCGTGATCGCCGAGTTCGTCGAGAACCGCGATATTCTCGACGCGCTGCGCGGCATCGGCATCGACTATGCGCAGGGTTATGGCGTCGGGCGGCCGCGGCCGTTTGAATCGGCGCAAAAGCGATCGGTCGCAACTGAGCGAAGCGCGCTTCAGGTCGCCTGATGCTGCTTCGATCGCATTTTCGCGCAACTCCCCTCACAACTCCCTTGGCGGCGGCGCAAAAATCGGCAAACTCGCGCAATGACCGACACATCTGAAAATTCCGCCGCCAAAGCCGGCGCGATGATCGTCCCCGTCTCGCCGTTCGAGCAGAACTGCACGATCCTGTGGTGCACGAAGACAAAAAAAGCCGTGGTGATCGATCCCGGCGGCGACGTCGACAAAATTCTTGGCGCGATCAAGCAGGCCGACGTCGCCGTGGATCGGATCTGGATCACGCACGGGCACATCGACCACGTCGGCGGGGCGGCCGAATTGCGCGACGCGCTGAAAGTGCAGATCGAGGGTCCGCACATCGCCGATAAATATCTGCTCGATCATGTCGTCGAGAGCGGAAAGAATTTCGGCATGACGGGCGTGCGGAATTTCGCGCCGGACCGCTGGCTGTCGGAAGGCGACACAGTGAGCGTCGGGGAATTGAGCTTCGATGTCTATTTCTGCCCCGGCCATTCGCCGGGCAGCGTTGTATTCTTCAACAAGAACATGAGTTTTGCCATTGTCGGCGACGTGCTGTTCAACGGCTCGGTCGGACGCACCGACCTGCCGGGCGGCGACCACGCGACACTCATCAAATCCATCAAAGAGAAACTGCTGCCGCTCGGCGACGACATCGGATTCATCTGCGGCCACGGGCCGGGCTCGAGCTTCGGGCACGAGCGCATGACCAATCCGTTTCTCAACGGCGCGATGTAATTGTCCGCTGCCGCGCTGAAGTCAGCGAGAGTGCGTCAGCTCGCCTTCAGCACTGTCGCCGCCGCCGCATAGCCGCCGCCTGCGCCATCGACGAAATGAAAGTGATCGGGCTGGGTGGCCGAAAGCGTGAAGCACGTCATCATCGCGGCGTTCTGCCGGTGCAGGCCGTAGCGGATGGTGCCGTTTGCGGCCGCCGCGGCAAGGCGCTTTTCCAGAGCGGCGGCAAGGTCGGGCGAACAGTCCAGCACCATGCGCAGCCCGTCGTCGTATTTCCTGAAATCCGAATTCTCGACGACTTGCCGGATGTAAGTGTCCGGCACAAACCCGCCCGCCTTGATGTTGAAACGCATCAGCACGAACGCAAAAAGCGAGAATGCGTGAACATAAAGCCGACGCTGCCACAACGCCTTGCCGCCGCGCGTCGCCAGCGCCTCGAACTCGGCGCCTGCCGACGGCCATCGCAGCGGAGGACCGCTCGATGGAATGGGCCGGCCGGAGCCGGGGCTTCGTTCGACCAGCGTCACGATCTCCTGGATCACGCGGCCAAAGTCAGCCTCGCTGGAATCTTTGCCCGGCACGATCAGCGCCGACAGAATGAGACCGCGTTCGGACGGCATTTCGGAAAAACGGCACGACAGGCCGGTGAGATCGGGATGCGCGCCGGAGGGTGCCGGCGTTACCGCGAATTCGCCGCGCTTCATCGCAGCGTCCGCCCACGCAAGACCGCCGCCGGAAAACATCGCATAGGAGACGTTCGGCGACGGCGCATAGCGCGCAACGCGAACGTCGAGATTGTGCTTCCTGATCTCGGCGACCGGCACCAGCGCGACGCGCATTTGCAGATCGAGATCCTCCTTCACCCATGTCGCGGTCGCCGCAAGTGCCTCGCGCGCAAGGGCTTCGTCATGGGGCGAGACCGCGAAACTCGCGCCGTCGCCGCCGAACGCGAATGCAAAATCGCGATTCTCCAGCGCGTTCGTCACCGACGCGATCACGGCAGCACCTGCCATGTTCACCGCCTTGTAGCGGTTCTCGGCAATGGCCTTGGTCGATTGCACGATGTCTGCGACGCCGACGAACCACCCATCCGGCAGCGGCTGATAGAGCGCCGCATCCATCAGCCTGCCGAATCCGCGAAACAGCGGAATGTTGTCGTAGAACTTATCCCTGTCATTGGGCACTGGCATCGAAAGCTCGTGTCCTGGGATGAAAGCCGCTTCGCCGAACGCCTCTCAGTAGCTGCGATAGGAGCCGCCGGGATAGCGCCGCACGGGTGCCGCCTGCGCGTAAGGGTCGTAAGGCGGCTGATACCAAGGATTGATTTCGCAGCTTCCGTTGATGCCCTGCTGCGTCTGCTGGCACTGCGCGATGGTGTCGAAATCGCACAGCCGCCCGATGCCGTAATCGCCGGGGCTGTTGAAACAGACGGCGCGCTGGGGCCGGTTGTCGAACAGCGCATGAGCGGGCGAGACCGCCACGGCGGTGAACAGCGCAACCGCTCCAAACATCGCCGCGGACAACGGGGCAAATTTCAATTTCATCAGGATTCTCCCTAACGGCGCGGCAAAGCGTGCCTCCGATTGAATACCTATTCTACAGAGGCGCATGCCACCTGTCTCTCGGCCAAGCCATGATAATTTTCGGCGAAGACATTGAACTTCCGCTTTGCGACGACACTTAATGGAGAGACTTCACGCAAAGGTGCTTGCATGTCCCCGGTTTCTCTCTTCCTGAACATTTTGTGGATCGTGATGGGCGGCTTCTGGATGGCGATCGGCTGGGCCGTCGCGGCCGTCATCATGGCGATCACCATCATCGGCATTCCGTGGGCGCGCGGCGCGTGGAATATCGCCGCCTACACTCTGTTTCCGTTCGGGCAGAAAGCCGTCTCGCGCGAAATTTATATCGGCCAAAGCGACTTCGGCACCGGCATTTTCGGCTTCATCGGCAATGTGATCTGGCTCATTCTGGCCGGCTGGTGGCTGGCCATCGGCCATCTCATCACCGCGTTTCTGCTTGCCATCACCATCGTCGGGATTCCGTTCGCCTGGGCGCATCTCAAACTCGGCGCCATCGCGCTGTGGCCGATCGGGAAAACCATCGTCCCGGCCTGATCCCAATGGGGCGTTAGCAATCCGTTAACGCCGATTTTCAAGAACGTCCCCGGCTGAAGGGCATGTGAACCTGAAGGCGCGATATTACCGCTCAGGGAAGCGGCAATGCCTTCAGAAACCACAGGTCTTCGGAACGTCCGGACGTCGCTATCGGCGAAAACGCTGGTGGTGACGGCTGTTTTGATTGTTGCCGGATTCTGCGCGATATGCGCCAGCGTGCTGCTCGAAATGCGGCGCGGCGACGAAGCCCTTGCACGTCAGACCGGCGCCAATCTTGCGACCACCATCAACGCCGATATCGGACGGAATCTCGAACTCTACGATCTTTCGCTGCGCGCCGTCGTCGACGGCATGCAGATGCCTGAGATCGACAACATGAGCAAAGCCATCCGGCAGCTCGTTCTGTTCGACCGCGCGGCAACCGCAAAGCACTTCGGCTCGATTGAGGTGTTCGACGCGGCGGGAAACTTGACTGTCGATTCCGCAACCCTCGATATTCAGCCCAGGAACGTCGCCGGTGAGGAATATTTCGCCGTTCAACGCGACAATCCGGACGCCGGACTTTTCATCAGCAAGCCGATGGTCCACCGCGGCGCCTACGCGGTCGTACTGAGCCGCCGGATTTCCGGCAGCGACGGCTCGTTCCGCGGCGCTGTCGTCGGCTCGATCCGATTCAGCTATTTTCACAATCTGTTCGACCGTCTCACGCTCGGGCCGGACGATTCGCTGACCGTGATCCGCCGCGACGGAGTTGCCATCATGCGCACCCCGTTCGATCTCGACGTGATCGGCCGAAATCTCAGCAACGGCCCCATCGTCAGCCGCGCGCTCGTGGAAGACAAAGGCTTCTTTGTCGGCTCCGGCTCAATCGATCCTGTTGAGCGTCTCTACGTCTGGCAGGACAACAGGCTGCCGCTGATTACGATTGTCGGACGGTCGCTGAAAGACATCTATGGCCGCTGGGAGCAGGAAGCCATCAAGATCTGTTTGCTTCTCGCCGCGCTGGCGTCGCTTGTTGCCATCGTCACCGTCTTCCTTGTCCGCGAGATGAACCGCCGCGCCGCCGCCGAAGAAAAACTCGCGCTGCTGGCCGTGACCGACGGCCTGACGGGCCTCAAAAACCGCCGTTATTTCGACAGTGCGATGGAGCGCGAATGGCAACGCTCGCTGCGGCAACGCACGCCGCTTGCGCTCTTGATGATCGATGCGGATCACTTCAAGGCCTACAACGACCTGCATGGCCATCAGGCCGGCGATCAGGTGCTGGTCGCCATCGCAACCTGTATTGCAGCGTCGGCACGGCGCGCGGGCGATTGCGGGGCGCGCTATGGTGGCGAGGAATTTGCCATGCTGCTTCCGGGCATGACGGCGGAAGATGCGGAAAGATTCGCCGAACGAATCCGGCTTGACGTGCAGGCGCTGCCGTCGAAGGGCGACGCCATCACCGTCAGCATCGGCGTTGCAAGTGTCATCCCGACCGCCAATCTGTCGACGGCCGATTTCATCGGCGCGGCCGACATCGTGCTCTACGAAGCCAAGGCGATGGGCCGCAACCGCACCTGCATCGCCGATCTTTCGGCGAAACTGCATCTCGTCGCATAGACACGGTTCGCAATCGTCCGCGACCGGGATACCTTCGAAAATATCGACAGACCTGTGATTTTGTCGCGATTGAAATTGCGGCGCACCGGCCGATTCAACTAGGGTCTGTCCGCATCACAGGCGGGAAGACATTTTGACAATCTCAATCGACAATCGTGCGAATACTGCACGCGCCAGCGCGTCCTCGTTCTATTTTTATATGGCGATTGCCTGTTCGGCCGTCGCCTTCCTCGGCTTCGCCCCAACCTACTGGGTCCCGATTGCCGCAGGAAAACTCAAGGCTAATCCCGTGGTGCATGTCCACGGCATGATCTTCTTCTGCTGGTCGCTGTTTTTCGTTTTTCAGACATGGCTCGCAACATCGCGGCAAATCGCCCGTCATCGTTCGGTCGGAATGATCGGCGTCTCGCTTGCCACGGCAATGACGATCTTCGGAACGCTGGCCGCCATCAACGCAATGAAAACCTCCGCCGCACTCGGATTGAAGGATGCCGGGATAGCCTTCGTGATCGTGCCGCTTGGCGGCATCGCGTTCTTCGCCGTCGTCTTCACGATCGCGGTCGTGAAGGTTCGCGAAACCGAGACTCACAAGCGGCTGATTCTGCTGGCCGCGATTTCGATCCTGGATGCAGCGGTCGCACGGTGGTTCATGACTTTTCTGGCGCCGCCGGGCCCGCCCGGTCCTCCGCCGGTTGCCGCCACGATTGCGCCGGCGTTCGCTGCCTATCTGCTGCTCGCGGCGGCGATTGCCTTCGACTGGCGCAGCCGTGGCCGTCCTCATCCGGTTTATGTTTACGGCGGCATTTGCCTTGTGGCGCTCAAAATCCTGAATCTGCCGATCAGCGAAAGCGCGGCCTGGCATTCCTTCGGCGAGTGGCTGCTGCGAAACACACAGTAGGCCGGTCTCCGCGCGCCGTTGCCCGCGTCCCGCCAATCGGCTAAATCTTGCGCAGGCACCCGTAGCTCAGCTGGATAGAGCGTTGCCCTCCGAAGGCAAAGGTCACACGTTCGAATCGTGTCGGGTGCGCCAGCGTTTTGGCTCGCAACAATCGGTATGCAGTGAGCTGTGCAAAGTAAGCCTTCATGCTGACGCCCTCCGACACCGGCCCCGTTCTCATCACCGGCTGTTCGAGCGGCGTTGGATACGCTTCGGCGAAATTGTTTCGCGAAGCAGGCTTCGAGACCTTCGCCACTGCGCGCGATCCATCCACGCTCGAAGACCTGCGCGCGCTCGGCTGCCGCACTCTCACGCTCGATGTGACGGATGAAGCCGCGCGTGTCGCGACGGTGGCGGCGGCCGAACGTGAATTCGGCGCGGTCGGCATTCTCGTCAACAACGCAGGCTACGGCCAGTACGGCCCGCTCGAGGAAATTCCGCTCGACGCCATCCGGCGTCAGTTCGAGACCAATGTATTCGGCGGGCTGCGGCTGTCGCAGCTCCTGCTGCCGGGAATGCGCGCTAAGCGTTTCGGACGCATCGTCAATGTCAGTTCGGTCGCGGGCCGCGTCAGCGTTCTCGGCGGCGGCGCATATCACGCGTCGAAATTTGCCGTCGAGGCATTGACCGACGCGCTGCGTCCGGAGGTCGAGCCGTTCGGCATAGATGTGGTGAATGTGCTGCCCGGCCCTGTCGCGACCCATTTCGAGGCGACGCTATTAAAAGACATTCCCGATACCGGCCCGGACAGTCCTTACGCTTATTTCAGGATGCGCCTCGCGCAGCGGATGCGCGAGTTTCTCGATCCGAAACATTTCGATGTACTCACCGCAGACGACGTGGCGAAAGTCATCGTCAAGGCAGCGACAACAGAGCGCCCGCGCACGCGCTATAATGTCGGCATGGTTGCGAAGCTCGGCACTATCGGCCGCGCGCTGACGCCGGATCGCGTGGTGGATTTCATGACGCGGCGGAACGTGCCGGTCGTCAAAAAATAATTTTCCAAAAGAAAACGGAGGCATCCGTGCGGATGCCTCCGTTATTGTTTGAAGAGAAGGCGATCATGCCTTCTTCATGCCTGCCTTCACCGCGTCCGCCGTGATCGGCAATGCACGGACGCGCGCGCCCACCGCATTGTAAACCGCGTTGGCAATTGCGGGCGCCACCACGGTGACGGCGGGTTCGCCGACGCCGGTTGCCTTTTCGCCGTTGGCGATGATGTTGACGGCCACTTCCGGAATCTGGCTCATCCGCATCGGGGTGTAGCCGTCGAAGTTGGTCTGCTCGATCGCGCCATCCTTCATGGTGGCCTTCTCGAACAGCGCCAGCGACATGCCCCACAGCGCCGCGCCCTCGACCTGGGCGCGGATGCCATCCGGATTCACGGCCGTACCGACGTCGGTGGCGACGGTGAGCTTCTTCACCTTCACCTCGCCGCTGTCGGCGACCGCCACATGCGCGACGCACGCCGTCCAGCTTGCGGTTGCACGTTCCTGCGACGACACACAGGCGACACCCATGCCTTCGCCTTTCGGCAGCTGCTTGGTGCCGTAACCGGCAAGGCCCATCGCAGCCAGCAGCGTGTTGCGCAGCCGTTGCGCGCCGCCGGCATTCGCACCGGCGCCGTCGAGCATGTCGATGCGGAACTGCGCCGGGTCTTTGCCCGCCGCCGCTGCCAGTTCGTCGAGCATGCTTTCCACCGCCCAGAACGTCCAGCCGGGAGCCACCGAGCGCAACTGTCCCGAAGGTGTCGCCGACTGCGCGAGTTCGTTCAGAACCGTGCGGACGTTGTGATTGGGCACGGTGTAGAAGAAGTCCGCACCGTTGACGACGAAGCCGTCGAGCGCGCCCTTCTTCTCCACATCCGGCGTCAGGAACGCAGGGATGCCCCAGCGTTTCGTCGGCCATGCGCTGACCACGTCATGATTGAACGCGACCAGCTTGCCGTTGCCGTCGAGACCGGCCTTGATCTTCTGGAACGTCAATGGACGCGAGAAATCCATCGTCATGTCGTCCTCGCGCGAATAGATCACCTTCACCGGCTTGCCGACGGCTTTCGCCGCAAGCACCGCCGGAATCAGCATGTCGCCGTCCAGACGCCGGCCGAAGCCGCCGCCCAGCCATGCCTGATGCATCACGATGAACTTCGGATCGACACCCAGCGCACCGGCCGCGATCGCACCCGAACGGGTGGCGAACTGGTTGCCGGTGTAGACGTGCCAGATGTCGCCCTTGAGTTCGGCGGTGGCGTTCATCGGCTCCATCGGCGCATGGATGTTGATGTTGGTGGTGTATTCCGCCTCCATCGTCTTCGCCGCTTTTGTCAGTGCGTCCGCCGCATCGCCGTTCTTGACGAAATACAGCCCGGCAGCACTGTCGGCCTGAAGGCGCTTTGCCTCGGCCAGCAATGACTCGCTCGACACCTTGGCGTTCGGCCCGTTGTCGTAAGTCACTTTAAGCGCGTCGGCGGCCTTTTTGGCCGACGCGTAATCCTTGGCGACCGCGACCACCCAGCCCGTCGTGGTGCCGGTCTTGTCGTCAAGCGTCACCGCCTGAACGAAGCCCGGCACTTTCTTGGCGCCTGAATCATCGACCGATTTCACCGTCGCGCCGTAGCGTACCGGCGGCATCACGATCTTGCCGTACAGCATTCCGGGCAGGGACGTGTCGATGCCGTACTTCGCCGTGCCATTGGTTTTCGACGGGATGTCGATCTGCGGCACGGAGACGCCGATCATCGTGTACTGATCTGCGGTCTTCAGCTTGATCGCCTTGAGATCGTCCGCCGAGAACGTCTTGGTCGCCTTGCCGCTTTTGACGACATCGGCGAACGTCACCGACTTCTTCGACTTGGCGTGCGAGATCACGGAATCGCGCACGGTGACTTCGCCGACCGGCACGCCCATCATGCCGGCACCGGCTTCCGCCAGCGCCATGCGGCCCGCAGCGCCCGCGCGGCTCATCGTGTCGAAGTTCATCATCGTGGACCACGATCCGCCGGTGATCTGCGCGCCGAGAACCGGATCGTTGTATTTCGGATCGTTGGATGCGAGCTGAACGCGCATGTCCGACCATTTCGAGCCGAGTTCCTCGGAGACGATCTGCGCCATTGTCGAGGCGATGTGCTGGCCCATGTCGGCCTTGCCGCATGTCACAGTGACAAGCCCGTCCTGACCGATCGAGTACCAGACACTCGGTTCAAAGCTGCCGGCGGCCGCAAACGCGTCGCCGGGCATGGATGCGAAGCCGAGCGCAAGGCCGGTGGCCGATGCGCCGACGATGAAGGAGCGGCGATTGAGCTCGACGCTCTGCGACTTCTGAGAGTCGGGTTTGATGTGCTTATTCATGTTGCTTTCCGATCTGCCGGAGCGTTGGACGCGGTGCGCATGTCGGCTGCGGCGCGCATCACGGCTTTCTGGATTCGCGAATAGGTCATGCAGCGGCACAGATTGCCGTCCATGTGCGCGATCACTTCGTCCTTGGTCGGATTGGAGTTCTTCGACAGCAGCGAGGCGGCCTGCATGATCTGGCCGGACTGGCAGTAACCGCACTGCGGAACCTGCTCTGCAATCCAGGCCTTCTGCAACGGATGATCGCCCTTGGCGCTGAGGCCTTCGATCGTCGTGATCTTTTTGCCGGCGACGTCAGAGAGCGCCGTCTGGCACGAGCGAACGGCCTCGCCGTTCACATGAACCGTACATGCACCGCAGAGACCTGCGCCGCATCCGAATTTCGTACCTGTCATTTGCAATTGTTCGCGAATGACCCAAAGCAGCGGCGTATCGTTCGCCGCATCCACGGAAACGTTTTTTCCGTTAATGCTGAGAGTAGCCATCGTCTCTTTCCCTGCCGGTGTATGCCATCGCTTACGGCGATGTTCACGTCGAGGTATGCGCCCGCCACCCACCGAGTAAATGACGGACCGCGCTCAGGATGGGCGCGATTTTTACCGCTGGCAATTCAAATTAGAATCCGTCGAAAAATAAAGGCGTGATAGAAGACCGTGTTGTGCAACGCACATTCATGGGCCTGTCGCCGTGATGTGATCGGCCATTGCTTGTGTCGTGATCTGAACCGGCGAGAATCAGCATATGAAAAATAATCTGAAAAGCTGCGCAATCCTGGCCGCCGCCTTGCTCGGCGCATGGAACCCGGATCATGCCGCCGCGCAACAAACCTCGGCCACGCCTTTCACAACGACACTGTCCAACACCACGCCGCTGGTGTTCGGCATGTCACAGGATGAGGCGACCGCCGCGCTCGGCACGCCTCTTGTTTATGTCGAAGGCCCGCCCGGCAGCGAAATTTTCCTCACCATCCGCGATATCGGCGGCAGCGGCTTCACGTTCCGCCACGATCCGCTCTATCTGCAATTCCGCGACGGACGGCTCACCGGCTGGAAGGCCGACTGGAGCCGCAACTGGATGTGGAAGAACTGACAGGCGCTGCGGCGTCTATCGATGTCATCCCTCAATCGAACTGCTGAAAATGGACTACGCATGGGACAGATGATTTCCTTGACCGCGTCCGATGGCTTCAAGCTGGGCGCCTATCTGGCGCATCTCGCCGATCCGGCTGCGAAGCCGAAGGGCGCCATCGTCGTCATTCAGGAAATCTTCGGCGTCAATTCGCATATCCGCGACATCTGCGACCGCTTCACCAGGGAAGGCTATGTCGCGATTGCGCCGGCGATCTTCGACCGCGTTGAGCCGAACTTCCAATCGGGCTATTCGCCGGAGGAAGTTGCGGTCGCACGCAAATTCGTCGCCAATCCCGATTGGGCTGCGTTTTTGCGCGACACGCAGGCCGCTATCGATGCCGTGAAGGACGTCGGCCCGGTCGGCATTGTCGGCTTCTGTCTCGGCGGCAGCATCGTCTATTCGGCGGCGGCGACCCTGAACGGATTGAGCGCGGCGGTCGGCTACTACGGCGGTGCCATTATTCGCTTCGCCGATCAGAAGCCGAAAGCGCCGACGCTTTTGCATTTCGGCGAGAAGGACAGCGGCATTCCGCTAACCGATGTCGAGACCATCAAGGCCAAGCGGCCGGAGATCGAAGTCTACGTCTATCCGGGCGCGCAGCACGGTTTCAGCTGCGATCAGCGCGCGAGCTACGACAGGCCGAGCGCGGATCTGGCGTGGCAGCGAACGACTGCGTTCTTCGGAAAGAATTTGAAGTAGCTTTCAACGCATCAACAAAAATGCCGGGCTCAAGCCCGGCATTTATATTTTCAGATTGGCGCCCGCTTACGCCGTCACGCCGACGCCGATCGGGCACGACACGCCGGTGCCGCCGAGGCCGCAATAGCCGGCGGGATTCTTCGCCAAATATTGCTGATGATAATCCTCGGCGAAATAGAATTCGCCGGCCGACCTGATCTCGGTCGTGATCGCGCCGAGGCCCTTCGCCGCCAGCGCCTTCTGATATGCGGCCTTCGAGGCTTCCGCCGCTTTCATCTGCGCGTCGCCGAACGTGTAGATCGCCGAGCGATATTGCGTGCCGACATCGTTGCCCTGACGCATGCCCTGCGTCGGGTTGTGATTTTCCCAGAACGTTTTGAGCAACTGCTCGTAGGACACTTTCTTCGGATCGAACACCACCAGCACCGCTTCGGTGTGGCCGGTGCGGCCCGAGCAGGTCTCTTCATAAGTCGGGTTCGGGGTCGAGCCGCCGGCATAACCGACCGCGGTGACATAGACGCCGTCGCCCAGTTCCCAGAATTTGCGCTCGGCACCCCAGAAGCAGCCGAGACCTAACACAGCCTTCTGCGATCCTTCCGGATACGGCCCCTTCAGCGGATGACCGTTGACGAAATGCGTGCGCGCAGTCGGCAGCGATGTCGCGCGGCCGGGCAGCGCATCGGCGGCGCTCGGAATGTCGAGGGGTTTGCGTGAGAACAGCATGGCTCACTCCTTATGACTCGATCGCTCACTCTCATATGTGTCGCGAAGCATATAGGTATCTACGCAAGGGATGTGAGGGCGTTACGCGCCCGCATTCAATGCCGCGAATAGCCGATCAGCGGTTTGCCGGGCCGGAACAGCAGCAACAGCAGAATACCGAGAATGCCGAGAACGGCCCATGCCGGCTGATTGAGGACCGTCTTTACGATGCTGTTCCAGAGAAATGGCGACACTCCTTCGACCGCGCGCTGGGCCGCCTGCTGACTCGCCTGGTTGATGTCGTTCCACAATTCGCCGAGTCTTGTCAGCCGCAGGGTCTGGTCGGCGATGGTACGCGCGCCGTCATAAACCAGCGACAGAAACGCCAGCACCATCAAGATCAGGCCTATCAGCCGAAAAAACCCGCGGATCATCGTTCACCCTCTTTTTCTTCTGCGTCTCTCATATAAAGGCTGGTCCGCATGCCGGGATGCCGGTGCTCCACAAAAGCACCGGATTCAACGCGAAATGGGC
Organism: Hyphomicrobiales bacterium; assembly: GCA_017305515.1. GTDB lineage: Bacteria > Pseudomonadota > Alphaproteobacteria > Rhizobiales > Xanthobacteraceae > Afipia. The sequence continues at coordinate 2,137 of JAFKKP010000338.1, read as the reverse complement.
CGATCGACGCTAAAACCGACGCCAAAATGGCCGGGAAATCGTTGACGGTCCAGACCTGCGACCCTATAAGAGCCCGCAATTGGCGGCGGGCGCAATCCTGCCGCCGCTGTTCTTTCGGAAGAGCATCTGGATTTTTGGCCGGACGCGTTCCCAGGAACATTCCAATTCACCAATGTCGGCTTCGATATCGTTCGGCATCAGTTGATCGCTACACGCAGCGCGTGTGAACACTGGTCGAAGCAGCAAAAGAGCCGCCTGAAGGACGAAGAGAAATGGCAAATACGACTTCCGCCAAGAAGGCGACGCGCAAAATCGCCCGCCGCACGATCGTCAACAAGAGCCGCCGCACCCAGATGCGCGGCGCGGTGCGTATCGTTGAGGAAGCGATCAAGAACGGCGACCGCAAGGCGGCGCTGGAAGCGATGAAGCGCGCGGAACCCGAACTGATGCAGGCAGCGCAGCGCAACATCGTTCACAAGAACAACGCCAGCCGCAAGGTTTCGCGCCTGACGCACCAGATCGCCAAGCTCGCAAAATAATTTTGCGTCTCTGCGCAGTCAAAACAGCCCGGCAACGCCGGGCTTTTTCGTTTTTTATGACAGAGGTGCGCCAATCCCGAAGAAATTTCGGGCAGACATGGCGGCGCGGCGGCATAAAATAGTTTTGCAAAGTGCTTCATGAATTTTTCGCGGCACGCAAGCCCGAACTTTTCCGCGCGATCGGACGCGAAGGAAATAAATCCGGTCTGCAAAAAGCTACCCTGTTTCGCCGAACAGAAATACTTTCGTTTTGGTAGCGACTTATCGGCATAGCGAAGCGCACTAGTTGGAAAACCAGCCGCGCAGATCACGGATCGTTACTGAATTATGAATTTATTTTAGACGATCGCGCGTTTTGTGACGCCGATACGACAATTCGAATCTGTGCGAAGATTCAAAACCTTGCCATTTTGTCATAATCGGCACGCCGATTTGCGAAGCGCCCAAGTTGAAAAATCCAGCATCGCAGCAGAATCAATTTCGTTGCGGGCCGGGAAAGCTCTGTTATTTCTAATTCATCGCGGTGCTCGCGGTTCTTCAGATCAGGGCGGTCTGAGTATCTCGGGCAGGCGGACAAGTCGGCGACGATGCGTGCGTTAGCGATGCTTTCCTGACGATGGAACGATTTCGGGCCTGCACGACTCGTGGGATCGGAGTTCTGTGTCCGAATTTCTCTGGCGGCGATTGCGGTTTTTGCAACCGCCGCAACAAGAAGAGGGCGGCACGGAGCGGCAATCTTTCATCGGCGAAAGCCGGGACGGTGGGTTTACGAGTTAGACGGGCAGGATGAGCCGAGGCTGAAGCGTTTTTCGTCAGGCCGACGCCATTCGAACTTGAACAATTCATTCGATAACAACTTGCTGCGGCGACAGCGCGGCGGGAGGGGGACAACTATGCCTATGACAGAGAGCTCGCAGCAGCATCCAGCACCCTCGATCTGCAATCTTCATTCGTATGCGCGTTCCTTGTCGCAGCTTCACGGCTTTCCTCCGCCGTCGAGTATGCGCTGACCTCGCAGCGCGTCTTTCTCCCAAGAGCGCAGATCTGTTCGCGGCCATGAACGCCGCCGGGGACCTGTCTGCCGATTTCGGGAAATGACGCTTGCGACGGTCGCGGCAATCGACACGCGGCGGCACCGCCGTATCGGCAACTCAATCAGAAAAGTCACAACGACAATGATAGCAACAGCGAAATTGGAACAGGGTGCAGACAACGACCAGGACGTCTGGGCACGCGTGAAAAGCCGTCTTCGCAACAATGTCGGCGAGGAAGTCTTCACAAGCTGGTTCGCGCGATTGGATCTCGAAGGCGTTGGACCCGACGGCGCGCGGCTGTCGGTTCCGACCAAATTTCTGAAGAGCTGGATTCAGGCGCATTATTCCGATCTCGTGCTGACCTGCTGGCAGGCTGAACTCCCCGACATCAAGCGTATCGATCTGACGCTGCGCAGCGTGTCGCGCTGCATGCCGCCGGTGAAAGACGCCAAGACCCAGCTCGACGAGCGCCGCATCGAGCGCATCGACAACCGTCCGGCTCCCGAATTGCGGATCGCTGCGACCGCGCCGGTCTCCGCAAGCCACGATGCGCTCGGCGGCTCG
>JAFKKP010000072.1 GCA_017305515.1 Hyphomicrobiales bacterium | reverse complement strand
AAGCGTGAACTCACCGACATGCGCTACAGCCAGTCGGAAACCGACCGGCACACGCAGGACTCGCTCGAAGTCGTCCATTCAACGCTCGGCCATGTCGTCGATCGCCTCGCCCAGATCGAGGGCGATCTGCGTGACGTGCGCTCAGCCCCGCGTGCCATGCAATCGCCAGAGCCGGCGCGTCGCGAAGCCGTTGCACCGGAGTCCGCACGCCCGCAATTCGCGATGCCGCGGCCCGAATTGCCAAATCCCGCTGCTGCGCAGCCTCCGATTGCGCGGTCGCAAATCTCCGAAGACCGCCCGTCTGCGGCTCCGACGATGGCGGATGTCACCATTGCCGGCGAACACATCGGCGTCGCCGAGACTTCGCCTGCCACGCGCCCCCCATCGGCCGCACGCAACCCGATCGACCCGAGTCTTCCTCCGGATACCCCGCTTGAACCCGGCACGCGACCGCAGCAGGTGCGCGGCACGTCCACGCCATCCGAGCGTATCGCCGCGTCCGAGATTGCCCTGAGCGAGATTCCTGCCGGCACGCGCGAACCTGTCAGCACGTCCAACTTCATTCAAGCCGCACGCCGCGCCGCGCAGGCCGCAGCAACGGCGCCCGAGAAACCGGCGGCCAAGAAAGCCAATCGTGTAACCTCGCTGAACGACGCCGCGCGAACGGCTGCGAAGGTCGCAGCCACCGGCGAATCGCCGCTGTCGTCGAAAATCCGAGGATTGCTCGTCGGCGCCAGCGTCGTCGTGATCGTGCTCGGCACCGTCAAGTTCGGCATGAACCTTCTCAATGGACGCGACACCAGCCCGCCGGCGGCATCCTCCGAGTCCAGCGACGCCGCGCCATTGGTGCTGCCGTCGGCGCGCGAGGGCGAACCGCATTCGGAGAATGTCTCGCCGATTACGCCGTCGATGACCTCGCCGACACCGATTGACCGTCAATCGATGAACGGCACCTCGCCTCTGGCGGCTCCAGCTCAACCCGGCGTCACTGTGGCGCCGAAGCCGCCTGCCGCAAATCCCCAGCCCTCGCCGGATATCACCGGCTCGATTGCCGTTCCCGCCGAACGAATCTCCGTGACAGCGTCTCCGGCCGCACCATCGCACGCGAATGCGACCCTCACTCCAGTCTCCGACAAGATTCCAGAGAGCATCGGCGGCATCGCGCTTCGCACCGCTGCGAACAAAGGCGATCCAGCCGCAGCGTTCGAGATCGGCGTGCGCTATTCGGAAGGCAGAGGCGTGGCCGCGAACTACGAAGAAGCGGCGAAATGGTATGCGCGTGCGTCGGACGGCGGCATCGTTCCGGCGACCTTCCGTCTCGGCGCGCTCTATGAAAAAGGCCTCGGTACGAAGAAGGATGTCGAGGCTGCACGGCGGTATTACATGCAAGCCGCTGAACGCGGCAGCGCCAAGGCAATGCATAATCTTGCTGTGCTTGACGCCGACGGCGGCTCAACCGGCCCGAATTATAAGGGAGCCGCACAATGGTTCCGCAAGGCAGCCGAACGCGGTGTTGCCGACAGCCAGTTCAACCTTGCGGTTCTCTACGCGCGCGGCATCGGCGTCGAACAGAATCTCGCCGAGTCCTTCAAATGGTTCAGCCTTGCGGCCGCGCAGGGCGACGCCGAATCGGGCCGCAAGCGGGACGATGTCGCCAAGCGCCTCGATCCGCAATCGCTGGCCGCAGCGAAGCTCGCAATCCAGACCTTTACGCCCGAAACCCAGCCCGACGAAGCAATCGCGACCGGCGCGCCTGCCGGCGGATGGGACGCTGCGCCTGCGCCAAAGACGTCGGCCAAGACTTCTGACAAGGCCACCAAGACCAAAAGCGCGGCCCGTTAATCTCAATTATTTACCAGCCCCAAACCCGCCCTGCGCGGTCGCGGCCGCGTGACGGCAAAAAGCGTCTGCGACCTAATTCTTTAACCCCCACGCGGCCATTATCGGTTATGGAGAGACGCGGCGCATGACCCGCGTCGCGGCCATTTGAATCGCTGCGAGAGGTGAAGTGCGTCTCGCGCAAACCCAAGCGAACGCGCGTGCAGCTCTTCCTCCCGATCGCCGACATTCCGGTCAATATTTTCCTCATCCTGGCGATGGGCGGAGCGGTCGGGTTCGTCTCCGGTATGTTCGGCATCGGCGGCGGCTTTCTGATGACGCCGCTGCTCATCTTCATCGGCATCGCACCGG
>JAFKKP010000071.1 GCA_017305515.1 Hyphomicrobiales bacterium | reverse complement strand
GGCAGTTTCGGTGCGATTCAGGCAGGCATGTTGCAGGCGCTGGTGGCTCATGGCGCCACCGCCGATTTCGTTGTTGGTTCGAGCGTGGGCTCGATGAACGGGGCTTACTACGCAGGCGATCCAACTCTCGAGGGAATGAAAAAGCTGGCTACGATCTGGCGTGGGCTAACCCGCGACGACGTTTTCCCCGTCTCGCTTCGTTCCTTCATCAGCTTTTTATGGAGGCGCGATTTTCTCGTGTCGCATAGCGGCATCCGGAAAATCGTCGAGAGCAATTTGACCTACAAGAACATCGAAGAGGCGAAAGTGCCGTTGCATGTGGTTGCAACGGAAATCGTCAACGGCGATACGGTGGTCATTTCGGAAGGCCCGGCCTCCGACGCTATTGTTGCGAGCACGTCCATCCCCGGCGCATTTGAGCCTGTGAAATACAAGGACAAATTTCTTGCCGACGGCGCCATCTCGAGTAACACCCCGATTAGCGTGGCGGTCAAGCTCGGGGCACAACGGTTGATTATCATGCCGACTGGCTTTGCCTGTGACATGCATAAGCCGCCTGTCGGGGCGGTCGCGAATGTCTTGCATGCGCTGACGCTTCTGATTGCGCGGCAGATGACCTACGAGCTGGAAGATATCGACCCGTCGATTGAATATTACGTTGTGCCGCCACTATGTCCGCTGATCGGATCGCCTTACGATTTTTCGCGCACAGATGAACATATCGAGCGGGCGATCAAGAACACCGAAAAATGGATTGCCGAGGGCGGACTTGCGAAACGGGAAATACCCGGCGAGATGCGGCTGCACAGTCACGGATAGTCTTGAGTCCCGCGTTCTGCACTCGCATATTGCTTTGCAATAAAAACTTCACTTTGAATTATGGGCCGCCTGTGATCGTTCTTGCGACGAATGGTGCGGATATCGTTGCGCTCCCGCAGCAACCAGCCTATCGACCCCGGAACCGAACCCGGCCATCATGCAAGCTGGCTGAATCGTTGCCGGACTATTCACCGAGGCTTCCATGCAGACGCTCATGCTCCCGTTTTCGCCACGGTTCATCATTCTCACGCTCTGCGTTGTCTTTACGGTACTGCTGTCGGCAGGCGTTATTTACGATCCGGACGACTGGTTTCTGTTTGCAATTCCGCTTGCCGTCTTCGCCGCGCTCTCGGTGCTCGGCTTTCATGACTTGATTCAGAAAAGTCACGCAGTTCTTCGCAACTACCCGATCTCCGCGCATCTGCGATTCCTGCTCGAAGAAATCCGGCCGGAGATGCGGCAATATTTCTTCGAGAGCGAGAAGGATGGCAAGCCGTTCAGCCGCGACATGCGCGCGGTGGTCTATCAGCGCGCCAAGATGGTGCTCGACAAGCGCCCGTTCGGCACGCAGGAAGAAATTTATCAAACCGGTTTCGAGTGGATGCATCACTCTGTCGCGCCGAAGCCGCTCGCAGACGAGCATTTTCGCATCAAGATCGGTGGACCTGACTGCACAAAGCCGTATTCCGCGTCGGTCTTCAACATCTCCGCAATGAGTTTCGGCGCGCTCAGTCCGAACGCGGTGCGCGCGCTCAATTCCGGCGCCAAGAAGGGCGACTTCGCACATGACACTGGCGAGGGCGGCGTCAGTCCCTATCACCGCGAGAACGGCGGCGACATCATCTGGGAAATCGGATCTGGCTATTTCGGCTGCCGTAACCCTGACGGCACGTTCAATCCTGAAAAGTTTGCCGCGACTGCAAGCGACGATCAGATCAAGATGGTCGAATTGAAAATCAGCCAGGGCGCGAAGCCCGGACATGGCGGCGTGCTGCCTGCCGCCAAAGTCTCAAAGGAAATTTCAGAAATCCGCGGCGTCGCAATGGGCGAGGACTGCATTTCTCCTGCCTATCACCGCGCATTCTCGACACCCATCGAGATGATGCATTTCATTGGCGAGATGCGGCGTCTGTCCGGCGGCAAACCGGCAGGTTTCAAGCTGTGCATCGGTCATCGCTGGGAATTTCTCGCGATCTGCAAGGCGATGGTGAAGACTGGAATCTATCCTGACTTCATCGTCGTCGATGGCAAGGAAGGCGGCACCGGCGCCGCGCCTCCGGAATTCATGGATCATCTCGGCATGCCGATGCGCGAAGGTGTTAATTTCGTTCATAACGCGCTTGTCGGAATCAATGCGCGCAATCGCGTCCGCATCGGGACATCCGGA
>JAFKKP010000070.1 GCA_017305515.1 Hyphomicrobiales bacterium | reverse complement strand
GCGTAGATCCTCGATCCACGGGCGGTAGTGACCGAGCGCAGGAGTCTGCATCGCACGCTCCATCGCCGCATCATCGACGCGATTGAGTTCGAGTGCGAAGAACAACAGATGCACCGACGAGGCGGTGATGCGATCCGAGACATCGCCATAGAATTTCGTGATCGCGGCATCGACAGTGTTTCCCGCATGAGCAAGCCCCGCGAATGAGCCGAGACGGCCCGCGAGATCGTCGATGGTCTCATAGCTTTTGACGGCTTCGGCCAGCCACGATCCGCCGTCCGGCTTCGCGACACCCTCGGCGATCTTGCCTTTGTATGCGGACTCGAACGCGATGCAGTCGGCATCCAGTCTGTCGAGGTCGCGCGTGACTTCCGGCGCGTCGATCGACGAATAGAGATCGGCCAGATTCCATTCCGGCAGACCGCGCGGCTGCGCGGACTTCTTCGTCTTTGGGAGAGACTTGCGGAGAGCGGACGTCGCGCGTGCAGCCATCATTCCAACCTGTACCTATCAATTCCGATGCTTGCGGCCTTCAACTCTTAAGAGGCCGTTAATCGGCATCGGCGAGAGTGCCCCGATTCGAGACAGATAGTTGAGAAGTGCGGGGAACGCCATGGTTGCGACCATTTTGATTGCCGACGACGACGCCGTTCAGCGCCGCCTGGTCGAAAATATGGTGCAGCGTTGCGGCTATGAAGCCGTGGCCGTCGACAGCGGCGATGCGGCGATTGCCCATTTGATGGACACCGACGCCAAGAGTATCGACGCAATCGTGCTCGATCTGGTGATGCCCGGCCTCGACGGCATGGGCGTTCTCGCGAAACTTCGCGAACTCGAAATTGACATTCCCGTCGTTGTGCAGACTGCGCATGGCGGCATCGACAACGTCGTCTCCGCGATGCGTTCCGGCGCACATGATTTCGTCGTGAAACCGGTCGGCGTCGAGCGGCTTCAGGTCTCGCTGCGCAACGCGCTCAACGCCAGCGCGCTGAAAGGCGAGTTGCAGCGCATCCGTCACAGCCGCGAAGGCAGGCTGACATTCAAGGATATCGTCACCCGTTCGGAGGCGATGGCCAATGTCATCGCGATGGGCAAGAAAGCGGCTTCCTCCGCGATCCCCGTTCTCATCGAAGGCGAGTCGGGCGTTGGCAAGGAACTGATCGCCCGCGCCATTCATGGGTCGAGCGAGCGAAGCGCCAAGCCGTTCATCGCGGTCAACTGCGGCGCGCTGCCGGAAAATCTCGTGGAGTCGATCCTGTTCGGTCACGAGAAGGGCGCGTTCACGGGCGCGACCGAAAAGCACGCCGGCAAATTCGTCGAAGCCAATGGCGGCACATTGTTCCTCGACGAGATCAGCGAACTGCCCCTCGCCGCTCAGGTGAAGCTGCTTCGCGCCTTACAGCAAGGCGAGGTCGAAGCGGTCGGCGGACGCAAGCCCGTGAAGGTCGACGTTCGCATCGTATCCGCGACCAACCGCAATTTGCTCGACCGCGTGAAGGCCGGGCAATTCCGCGAAGACCTTTTCTATCGCCTTCACGTTCTTCCGCTGACGGTCCCGCCGCTGCGCGCGCGCCGCGAAGACATTCCGCATCTCGTGCGCCATTTCGTGGCGCGGTTTTGTGCGGAGGAAAATCGTCCGATCGCAACAGTGTCCGACGACGCCATGATGATGCTCGGTCAGATGCCTTGGCCCGGAAACGTCCGGCAGCTTGAGAACGCGGTGTACCTCGCGGTGGTCATGAGCGAGGGCAGCCAGCTTCAGGCTGGAGATTTTCCGCATGCAGCAGCGACCGAGCATTCGGCGACGGAAATCGCTCCTTCCATAGAAACATCTGACCACATTAACGGTACTGAAATACCAATCGCGCCTATCGTTTCATCGGCCAAATTTCAAGCAGCCTACGGGTCGTTGGCGATGGTCGGCCACGATGGCGAGGTGCGCCCGCTGGAAGAGATGGAGGCGGAAGCCATCCGCTTTGCGATCTCACATTACCGGGGGCAGATGTCCGAGGTCGCCCGCCGCCTCAAAATCGGCCGCTCGACCCTCTATCGGAAGCTCGACGAAGACGACGCAGCCACCCCCGATGCCGGTTCCTCCGAGGCTTAATCAGCCAGCCGATTCGGGACACGACCAGCCTCTACTTCGAGGGCGTTGCGATGCGGTGACATCGCTTGAAAAAGCGCGTGGCAATATGCGCAAACCGTTGCAAGCGA
>JAFKKP010000069.1 GCA_017305515.1 Hyphomicrobiales bacterium | reverse complement strand
AAAATGGAAAAGGCTATCATTGACCGCCGCGTCAGGCAGATGGAAGCCGAAGGCGTCACGTTCCACTACGGCAAGGCTGTGGGTGGCGCGAATGGCATCGACCCGCAGGAGATTTTGAAGACATACGATGCAGTCGCGCTGACAGGCGGCGCGGAAGCGCCGCGCGATCTGCCGATCCCCGGACGCGACCTCGACGGCATTCATTACGCGATGGATTTTCTGCCGCAGCAAAATCGCCGCGTCGGCAACGAGCCGGTCGGCGCGAAAGATATTCTCGCCAAGGGCAAGCATGTCGTCGTGATCGGCGGCGGCGACACGGGTTCGGACTGCATCGGCACCTCGATCCGCCAGGGCGCATTGTCCGTGACGCAGCTCGAAATCATGCCGGAGCCGCCGGAGCATGAGAACAAGGCTCTCACCTGGCCGAACTGGCCGCTGAAATACCGCACCTCGTCATCGCAGGCCGAAGGCGCCAAGCGCGAATACGCGGTGCTGACGCAAAAATTCTCAGGCGACGGCGGCAAGGTGAAGAAGCTGCATTGCGTGCATGTCGACGACAAGATGAAGCCGGTCCCCGGCAGCGAGTTTGAACTCGATGCCGAACTCGTGCTGCTCGCGATGGGCTTCGTCCATCCGGTGCACGAAGGTCTGCTCAAGACGCTCGGCGTCGAGCTCGATCAGCGCGGCAATGTCCGCGCCGGCACCGGCGACTACCGGACCTCGATCGCGAAGGTGTTTTCATCCGGCGACATGCGGCGCGGACAATCGCTGGTCGTGTGGGCGATCCGCGAAGGCCGCCAGTGCGCGGCATCCATCGATCAGTATCTGATGGGTTCGACCACGCTGCCGCGGTAGACGCTTATCCCTCCCCCTTGTGGGGAGGGTCGGCGCGAAGCGCCGGGGTGGGGGTCTCCAGCGAACGCATGATTTTCGCCAAGACGCCGTCGAGATTCTGATCAATCTCGGAATTCCAGAAGCGCAAAATCTGAAATCCTTGTGACGACAAGAATTCGTCGCGCACGCTGTCGGCTTTCATATTTGAACGCAGGCCGTGCTGCCCGCCATCGGCTTCAATAACAAGCCGCCGATTGAATGAAACAAAATCTACGATGTAGTGTCCGATAGGCGCTTGTTTGCGAAAATGAAATTTAAGCGCCTTTAGCTGGCGCAATCGAACCCACAGTTTGACTTCCTGCGGCGTAAGACGCTTCCGAAGAGCTCTTGCATTTTCATTTGCCAAGATCACCCCACCCGGCGGACCTTACGGTCCGCCACCCTCCCCATTCAGGGGAGGGATAAAGATCACCGCGTGAAGAAACCCGGCGCGATGGTGGCCTGCGGGCGCGGCGCGCCGTTCGGCGGCGCTCCGACAGGCGCCGGAGGACGCGGACGTTGCGGCGCGCCCGGCTGGAACACCTGCGGGCTCTGTTGCGGTTGAGCCTGCGGCTGCGACGGATCGAAACCGGCCTGCCCCGGCGGACGCGGAGCGACAGGCTTCGGCGGCTGAGGCTTCACGATCGACCCGTCGGGACCGACGGTCGCGACATTGGGATCGCCGGCGGGCGCTTCGAGTGAACCAATCTCGCGGCGCGGCCATGAGAAATCATCCGCGCGTCCGGCGGGTGCCGTGAGCGGCTCGCCCTTGACGAGTGTGCGCGCAGCCAGGACATCGACCGCCGCAGGCCGCGTGCCGGTGCCGCCGAGCAATTCCGTTGTGCCGACATTCGATGCGATCAGCGGCACCATCGGCCCGACCAGCGGACGCGGACCGGCGACGCTCGGACGGATGTTCGAATCGGGCGACTGCAACTCGCTCGGCAGCGCGATCTGCTGGCGCGCGGCCAGAAGACGCGTGATCTCGCGTTCCGTAAAGCGCGCGAGCTTCACCGCACCTGAGGTCGTGAAATAAACGCCGTCATAGGAACGCAGGCGGCGGGTCTGGCCCTCGAAGTCGGGGCCCTGCTGCATGAAGCGGCCCTGCTCGTCCACGAAGCCGTCCCACACATCGACATAAGTGATGCCGGCTTTCGCGGCGGCATCGCGATAGAGCGAGTCGAGGAACAGCGCGTCCGCCATCGCTTTCGGCCCGCGCACCGCAGGCAGGCCGACCCAGAGCACCGGCACGCCTTTCGATTTCAGGACCGAAATCATCTCGGCGATTTTCTTGGTGTAGAGTTCGACCCAGCGTTCGTCGCGGAAATTGTAGATGCCGTTG
>JAFKKP010000337.1 GCA_017305515.1 Hyphomicrobiales bacterium | reverse complement strand
CCACAGCACGACGTTCTCCAGCGCGGGCGTCACGTAAGCGCGGACCATGCGCGACAGGCCGGTGAGATTTTCCGTGAGCACCGGATTGCGCTTGTGCGGCATGGCCGACGAGCCCTTTTGGCCTTCGGAGAAGAATTCCTCGGCCTCGAGCACTTCAGTGCGCTGCATGTGGCGGATTTCGACCGCAAGACGTTCCATCGACGCCGCCACGACGCCGAGCGTTGCGAAGAACATCGCGTGGCGGTCGCGCGGGATGACCTGCGTTGAGATCGGCTCGACGGCAAGCCCCATTGCCTTGGCCACATGCGCCTCCACGCGCGGATCGATCTGCGCGAAGGTGCCGACGGCGCCGGAGATTGCGCAGGTGGCAATTTCCTTGCGCGCGGTGGCCATGCGTTCGCGGCAGCGGGTGAATTCGGCGTAGGCGTAGGCGAGCTTGAGGCCGAACGTCACCGGTTCGGCATGAATGCCGTGCGAGCGTCCGATGGTGGGCGTCATCTTGTACTCGAAGGCGCGCGTCTTGAGGGCGGTAAGCACCTTGTCGATGTCGGCGATCAGAATGTCGGCGGCGCGCGAAAGCTGCACGTTGAGACACGTATCGAGCACGTCGGACGACGTCATGCCCTGATGCACGAAGCGTGCTTCTGGCCCGACGATTTCGGCCAGATGCGTGAGGAACGCGATCACGTCGTGCTTGGTCTCGCGTTCGATCTCGTCGATACGCGCGACGTCGAACTTGGCATCCTTACCCTTGGCCCAGATCGTCTTGGCTGCGTCCTTCGGAATCACGCCGAGATCGGCCATCGCGTCCGCCGCATGCGCCTCGATCTCGAACCAGATCTTGAATCGCGTCTGCGGCTCCCAGATGGAAACCATCTCCGGCCGGGAATAACGTGGAATCATATCGCTTCACCTCGTGCGGACGCAGCCGCATTGCGGATCGCCGAAATGTTGGTTTTGTAACTTTCCATCGTGCCGCCCTTGAACACGGCGGAGCCTGCGACGAGCGCATTGGCACCGGCGGCTGCGATTTCCGCCGCGTTGTTTGCCGTGACGCCGCCATCGACTTCGATGTCGATCGGGCGGCCCGCGCACATCGCGCGCACGCTGGAGATTTTTTCCAGTGCCGAGGGGATGAACGACTGTCCGCCGAAGCCGGGATTGACCGACATGATGAGAACCAGATCGACGCTGTCGATCACATACTCGATGGCGCTCGTCGGCGTCGCGGGGTTGAGCGAGACGCCGGCCTTCTTGCCGAGTGCGCGGATCGCTTGCAGCGAGCGATGCAGATGCGGGCCTGCCTCGGCATGCACGGTGATGATGTCGCAGCCGGCTTTTGCGAAGGCTTCGAGATAGGGATCGCAAGGCGCGATCATCAGGTGGACGTCGAAGATCTTTTTGGAGTGCGGGCGCATCGCCTTGATGACATCGGGACCGAAGGAAATGTTCGGCACGAAATGTCCGTCCATCACGTCGAGATGCATCCAGTCAGCTCCCGCCTGATCGACGGCGCGGACTTCTTCTCCGAGCTTTGCGAAATCCGACGCCAGAATCGACGGCGCTATAACCAGCGGACGCGACGCAAAGGGTTGAGACATCGAGTGGTTCCGGGCCCTCAAAAAGAGCGAGAAATGACGCTGATTTTGCTCGGCTTCGCCTAACACGCCGCACACCTGCGGGCAATGCGCGTGGAGCGATTCCCCCGGCAAGTTCTGCCGCAACGGCAGATTTTGCCGCGTCAGATCGCGCGGCGGGTTTGAAGAAGTGCCTGGTTTTGCTGGTTTGACGACAGCGGCACGGCGTTTGCTTCGTATTGGACGGTGGGAATTGGGGCCGCAGTGCGCGGCATGCGTGGGAGTATCGTGATGTATCTCGGTTTGGCATCGGCCGCGTCAGGCGCGCTCGATCTATTGTCCTCGCTGACGACGGGCAAGTCGGGTTCGGCATCGAAGACGAAAACAGGTCTCGTTCAGAACAGTTCGGCATCGTTCGGCCTCGCGACGGCAACGACCGGCGTGCAGTCGTCGGGATCGGGCGGCGTCTCGCAAAGCGGCGCGCTGTCTCCGCAGACGCTCAATGCGCTTCTCGCCGCCCAAAGCTCGTCGCAGTCGTCGTCATCGTCGTCCACAAGCCAATCGAACGCATTGAGCGATCTGTTCGGCCTTCTCGATACCAACGGCGATGGCCAGATCAGCAAGGCCGAATTTGAATCGACCTTGGGCGCGGGCGGCACCAATACCGCGAACGCCGACAGCGTGTTCGCCAAGCTCGACACCAATGGCGACGGCTCCGTCAGTCTCGACGAATTGTCCGCCGCGCTGAAGGGCAAGGGCGGTGGCCACGGTCATCACCATGCGCATGGCGCAGGCGGCGGCAAAGGTGGCGGCGGTCAGGACGCGCTGCTTCAGGCGCTCGACGGCTCGTCGAGTTCATCGTCGGCGAACTCCGACGGTTCGACCACAACGACGATCACTTACGCGGACGGCTCGACGGTCACGATGAATACGCCGGCTCAGGCTTCGAGCAATTCGAGCGCCGCGAACACCGCTTCCTCGTCCTACAATCTGGTCGAGAAGCTGATTCAGAAACAGGCCGATGCACTTGCGCTGTCGGCCAAGCAATCCCTGTCGGTCAGCGTCTGACCGGCAGGATACGGCGCGGTGCATTCGTAGCACCGCGCATGAAGCTGCAAACTTCACCAAGCACTAACCCTACACACAACTAGATGCAGCCTGCGCAAGAAATGCGGAGGCTGCATTGTTTTCGGTGCATCCGGTTGTTTTGTTCGGCATTGCTGCCTGCACGATTGCGCGTGCGCGGTTTACTTGGCGAACCGATCTTTCCACGACGGCAAGGCGCCGGGAAACGGTAGCGCCCTGGCTTCGTAAACTCCGCGCGCGACGGCACGCGTGAGAACATTGGCCGCGACCGCGCCAAGCTCGGTCAGTTCGAGCAACGGCTCGATCGGCTTTTGGCCGGTCGCCGCGGCGAACACGATGTCGCCGTCCATCGGCGAGTGAACCGGATAGATGGCGCGCGCGAAACCGGTCTGCGCGATCATTGCGAGACGTTTGACCTGCGCCTTGGTGAGGGCGGCGTCGGTCGCGACGACTGCGATGGTCGTGTTCTCGATAGCTGCCGTTGCGGGCGCGCCCTTCAGTCGCATCGCCAGCATGTCCGGTGAAAACGCAGGCGGCAGCCCGCGTCCGCCGAATTCGCTGTTCTGCTCGAACGGTGCGGCCCAGAACCACGGGCCGTCGCCGACAATGGCGCTGCCGATGGCATTGACGACGACGATCGCGCCCACGGTGACGCCGCGCGATGTTTTCGCCGATGCCGAACCAAGGCCGCCCTTGAAGTTCGCCGTGAGCGCGCCATAGCCGCCGCCAACCGTTCCGAGTGCGAAATCATGTGCAGCGGCTGCTGCGGCAGCATACCCAAGATCGCGATAGGGCGCGAAGCGTCCCCATTTTTTATTGCCGCCGTTAAGCAGATCGAAAACGATGGCACCGGGGACAATGGGAACGAGAGCTTCGCGAACGGCAAATCCGCGCCCCTGTTCGGCGAGCCATGCCTGCACGCCGCCGCCGGCTTCAAGCCCGAATGCGGATCCGCCCGATAGTGCAATAGCGTCGATCTTCTCGACCGTATTGGCGACATCGAGCAGCGCGCCCTCGCGCGTTCCCGGCCCGCCGCCGCGAACGTCCATCGCTGCGACGACCGGCGCATCGAACACGACAGCTGTGGTGCCGGACGCAAGCGCCGCTTCATCGGCATGTCCGACGCGAACGCTGGGAACATCGGTTATCAGATTTTTCATCGCGCAGCCTTTCGCCGCCAGATGATCGCATGTACCGACGGCGGTCAACATCGCGCAACAGGGCCATCACATCCGATCACAACGCTGTGGGCTGGGCTGCAAAACATCTTGTCCTCTGACGATGTTTTGACCCAAGTAGCGCCATGAAATCCGATATTTCCATCTACGCCGCGCTTGCCGCAGGTCTCATCAGCTTCCTGTCGCCCTGCGTACTGCCGCTGGTGCCCCCGTATCTCGTCTATCTGACCGGCGCGACCATCGAGCACGTCGCCAATGACGAGGACGAGAAAACGTCGCGCCGTGCGGTGATGCTCGCGGCTTTGGTATTTGTGCTGGGATTTTCCACGGTGTTCGTCGCGCTCGGCGCCAGCGCGAGTTTGATCGGCGGATTCATCCGCGCCTGGTCGGAACAGTTCTCAATTCTGGCTGGCATCGTCATCATCGTCATGGGACTGCACTTTCTCGGTCTGACGCGTATCGGCTTTCTGATGCGGGAAGGGCGGCTGACCGCACCGGCGCCAGTCGGCCTCTGGGGCGCGTATGTGATGGGCCTTGCATTCGCGTTCGGCTGGACGCCGTGCATCGGACCTATTCTTGCCGCCATCCTTTCGGTTGCTGCTTCGGAAGCGACCGTCACGAAGGGCGCGATGCTGCTAGCCGTCTATTCGGCGGGGCTCGGAATTCCGTTTCTGGTTGCGGCCTTCATGGTCGAGCAATTCTCGGGCGTGTTCGCGCGCATGAAGAAGCATCTTCTCACGGTCGAGCGCGTCATGGGCGTGCTGATGGTGGCGACAGGCATCGCGTTTCTGACCGGCGGAATCTCGTGGGTCAGCATCTGGCTCCTGGAAACATTTCCGTCGCTTCAGAACTTCGGCTGACGCTCAAACGAAAACCGCCCCGATTGCGCGGGGCGGTTGACGTCTAACTTTCAAGGCAGATCAGGTGCCCTTGCCGGGATCGAGTTCGGCGTAGTTGCCCTTCGCATCCCACTTATAAACGACGTAGTCGAGCGCCTTGATGTCGCCCTTGGCGTCGAAGGCCATCTTGCCGAGAACGGTGTCCCATTCGCCGGCCTTGATGATGTCGATGACTTTCTTCGCGTCGGTGCCGCCCGCTTTCGCAACCGCCTGCGACCAGATCTGGAACGCGGCGTAGGTGTAGAGCGTGTAGCCTTCCGGATCGATGCCTTTCGCCTTGAACTTCTCGACGATAGCTTTCGCGGTCGGCTTGTTGCGCGGATCGGGGCCGAAGGTAAACAGCGTGCCCTCGGCAGCAGGTCCGGTGATCGAGGCGAACTCCTTGTCGTTCATCGCGTCGCCAGCCATCAGCACCGTCTTGAGGCCCTGATCGCGCATCTGCCGCACGATCAATCCGGCTTCCTGATGATAGCCGCCGACATAAACCAGATCGATGTTGGCGAGTTTCAGGCGCGAGACGATCGAGTTAAAATCCTTGTCGCCCTTGTTGTAGGACTCGAAGAGTTTTTCCTGCATGCCGCCCGCGTTCAGCGCCTTCTTGGTTTCGTCCGCAAGACCCTTTCCGTAAGTCGTCTTGTCGTTGAGGATCGCGACGTTCTTTCCCGCGAATGCCTTGAGGATGTACTGCGCGGCGACAAGACCCTGCTGGTCGTCACGGCCGCAGACACGCAGCACGTTGGTCAGCTTGCGTTCTGTGAACAGCGGATTGGTCGAGGCCGGCGTGATCTGGAGCACGTTGCCGTCCGCATAGGCTTCCGATGCCGGGATCGACGACGACGAGCAGAAATGTCCGGCGACAAACGGCACGCCCGCGCTCGCAATCTTTTCGGCGACCGAGCGCGCCTGCTTCGGATCGCAGGCGTCGTCGCCGACTTGCAGTGCGAGGTTCTTGCCGAGCAGGCCGCCTGCCGCGTTGATGTCGGCGACGGCAAGGTCCGCGCCGTTCTTCATCTGGCGTCCGAATGCGGATTCCGAGCCCGTCATCGGGCCTGCGACCGCAACCGGAATGTTCTGCGCAATTGCTGCCGTCGACAGCGCAACCGATGCACTGAGCGCGAGGCCGAACAGGCGGATGGACTTCATGTGATCCTCATTGGGTTCTTGGAACGGTTTGTGCCGGGCTGCATTGTCGGCTGAATTCGCGGCGAAGTCATCGGCAAATTATGGCGCGATTTACCGCTCCGGTGGCGCATCTTGCCGCAGCCGCCAGCTAAATGGCCCGCTCGGCTCATAGAGCCAATAATATTGCGTCACCATCTGCCTTGCGCGCGTGCGTTGGAACGACAGGCAGGCAATCGCCATGAGAACCAGCGTTTCGACGGCATAGGTTTTCGGCAACAGAAGTGTCTCGTTGAACAGCGCGAAATGCACGAACCGTACCGCGAAGCCTAACCCGATCATTGCTGCGGCGGCGACCCAGATGCTTCGCCACGTCGATGCGATAGCTCGTCCGGCTAGGAACGCACAGCCGCCACCGAGCACAAGCGTAACGAACAGAACCTGAAAGATGTTTTCGCTGGCGTAAAGCATCAGTGTCGTCCGCCTTCGAGATAGGCCGCGCGAACTTCGGGACGCGCCAGCAACTCGGAACCGCTGCCGGTCATCGTGATGAGACCGTTGACCATGACGTAACCGCGATGCGCAAGCCTGAGTGCATGATTGGCGTTCTGCTCGACGATGAGAACAGTCAGTCCGTCCTGCTTGTTAAGCGTGCGAATGGCATCAAAGATTTGCCGCGCGATCAGCGGCGCGAGACCGAGCGATGGTTCATCCAGCATCAACAGGCGCGGTCTGCTCATCAGCGCGCGGCCGATGGCAAGCATCTGCTGTTCGCCGCCGGAAAGCGTGCCGCCGCGTTGCGTCAGGCGTTCCTTCAGGCGCGGAAATAGCGCGAGGACACGGTCGAGGCTCGACGCGCGTTCCGCAGGTGTATTGTTCTCGACGGCGTCCGCGCCCATCTGGAGATTTTCGGCGACGCTCATGCGCGGAAAAATTCTGCGACCTTCCGGCGATTGCGCAATCCGCAAACGCGCGACGAGGTGGGTGGGGACATGCGTGATGTCTCGGCCATCGAATTCGATCGAGCCGGATTGTGCGCGCGGCTTGCCGAACACCGACATCATCAGCGTCGATTTGCCCGCGCCATTGGAGCCGATCAGCGCCACGATTTCACCGGGTGCGATGTCGAGATCGACTCCTTTCAATGCTTCGATGTTACCGTAGGCGGCGCGCAGCGCACGGATGGCGAGTAGCGGAGACGCGCTCATGTGCTCGCCTCCATCACCTTGATGGCTGCTTCCTCGTCTGCGCCAAGATAGGCAGCGATGACTTTCGGATCGTTACGGATCTGCTCCGGCGTGCCCGAAGCGATCTTGACACCGTGATCGAGCACAAAAATGCAGTCCGAAATCTGCATCACCACCGACATGTCGTGTTCTATGAGCAAGATCGAAGTGCCGTGATCTTTTCGGATCGCAAGCAGCAGCGCGTTGAGTTCTTCGCTCTCTCGCGCGTTGAGACCGGCAGCGGGCTCATCGAGACAGAGGAGTGACGGTTCAGAGCACATCGCGCGCACGATTTCGAGACGGCGCTGATCGCCATAGGGAAGGTTACCGGCCGCATCATCGGCGCGGCCGGTCAGTCCGATGCGGTCGAGCCAATAGCGCGCCAATTCAACCGCGCGATCTTCTGCGCGGCGAAAGCCCGGCGCGCCGATCAGGCCGAGGAACGAATAGCCCGACGCGCGCATCAGCGGGTTGTGCTGCGCGACCATCAGGTTTTCCAGCACGGTCATGCCGGCAAACAGGCGGATATTCTGGAACGTGCGCGCGACCTTCGCGACTTTCGAGATTCGATAGTCGAACAGGCGCTCCAGCAGAAATTCGCGGCCGTCGTCGCGCGTCAGCCGGATCATGCCGGCGGTCGGTTTGTAGAAGCCGGTGATGCAGTTGAAGACGGTGGTTTTCCCCGCGCCATTGGGCCCGATCAGCGCCGTGATGTCGCCGCGCTTTGCTGTGAACGAAAAGTCGTTCACGGCGACGATGCCGCCAAAGCGCATCGACAGATGCTGCACGTCAAGTATGTCGGTGGACGCAGAAGGATCGATCATCCGTGGCCTTCCTTGACCATCGCGGATGAAATCTCGGTCGGCTTCTCAAGGAAGATCGTCGGCGCACGATGGCCGATCAGTCCGCGCGGCCGCCAGATCATCAACAGCACCATCGCCGCGCCGAACACCAGCATGCGGAATTGCTCGAAGCCTCTGAACAGCTCGAAGCCGCCGATCATCGCGGCAGCAGCGAGTGCCACGCCAAGCTGCGATCCCATGCCGCCGAGCACGACGATGGCCAGCACCAGCGCGGATTCCTGGAATGTGAAAGATTCCGGGCTGATGAAACCCTGACGTGTGGCGAAAAACGCGCCGGCAAATCCGCCGAACATCGCGCCGGTGGCGAATGCCGTCAGCTTGGTTTTTGTCGTGTTGATGCCGAGCGCGCGGCAGGCGACTTCATCTTCGCGCAGGGCTTCCCATGCCCGCCCGATCGGCAATCGCCGCAAACGGATCGTGACCCAATTGGTCAGCAGCGCCAGCGCAAGAATGAGATAGAACAGAAACACGACGCGATGCGTCGTCGAGAACTGGATGCCGAGTTTGGCGGCGAGGCCGTCCTCGGTGTTGGTCAGCGGGATGCCGAAAAATGTCGGCCGCGGAATGCCGGTGATGCCGTTCGGCCCGCCGGTGACTTTCTGCCAGTTCAGCAGAATGAGGCGGATGATTTCGCCGAACGCCAGCGTCACGATGGCGAGATAGTCGCCGCGCAGACGCAATACCGGAAAGCCGAGCAGCATGCCCCAGAACGCCGCGAGAATTCCCGCCAGCGGCAGGCAGACCCAGAATGACAATCCGAGCGTCGTGGCAAGCAGCGCATAGGAATAGGCGCCAACCGCGTAGAACGCGACGTAGCCGAGATCGAGAAGGCCTGCGAGTCCGACCACGACATTCAAGCCCCAGCCCAGCATCACGTAAGTCAGAACCAGAATGCTGAGGTCGAGGATGTAGCGTTGATCGTAGAAGATGACGGGAATGAGCAGCGTGAAGATCAGCAGCACCGGTGCGACGAAACGGCGAAACCTCGGTACTGCGTTCGTTATACTCTGCGGAACGATGGACGCGGCATTGAAACTGCGTGCCGATCCGCGCAGCAGTTCGACAAGAATGCTTCCCGCAAACACGCCGCCGACCAGCATCGCGAGATCGCCGAAGCGAGTCCAGTAGATCAGTTGTCCCGTCGGCCCGGCCTCAGTCCGCACGCCGATCATCAGCGAGAACAGCACGAGCGCGACGAGCGCGCTCAGAAAAGATTTTTTCAGGATATAGGCGACGTCATGCGCAGGTCTGGCCGATGCGCGCGCGACGGGATCGGTTGTGCGCGTCACGCCGTGCCTCAGACTTTTTCGACTTCGGGACGGCCAAGAAGACCGGTCGGAAGAAAGATGAGCACGACGATCAGAATCGAGAATGCCGCGACATCCTTATACTCGGACGAAAAATACGCCGACCAGAATGTCTCGATCAATCCGATGGCAAGTCCCCCCAGCATTGCACCGGGGAGGGAGCCGATGCCGCCGAGGACTGCGGCGGTGAACGCCTTGATGCCGGCGACGAAACCCATGAAGAAATCGACGACGCCGTAATAGAGCAGATACATCATGCCCGCGACGGCGGCGAGCGCGGCACCGATGACGAATGTCATCGAGATCGTGCGATCCACGTCCACTCCAAGGAGTGCAGCCATCGTCTGATCTTGCTCGCAGGCGCGCATGTCGCGGCCGAGTCGCGTGCGCGCAACGAGCCACGAGAAGATCAAGAGAAGCACAATCGTCGTGATGACGACGATGATCTGGATGTTCGACAGCCTCACCGCGAAGCCGTCCCGCTCCAGGAGCGTGTAGCCGCCGGTGATCACGGGCGGCACCGGCTTGACGCGTGCACCCTGCGCGACCTGGGCGTAGTTCGACAGCACGAATGACATACCGATGGCCGAGAGCATCGGCGCGAGCCGGAACGATTGCCGCAATGGGCGATAGGCGATGCGTTCCACCGTCCAGCCGTAGAGCGCCGTGATCGCCATTGCGACCAGTAGCACCAGCATCAGGATGAGAGGTATTGACGTCAGTCCGACAGAGACGAGGACCAGAAAAGCAATCAGCGCGATGAACCCGCCGATCATGAAAATATCGCCATGCGCGAAATTTATCATGCCGACGATGCCGTAGACCATCGTGTAGCCGATGGCGATCAGGCCGTAGATCGAGC
Source organism: Hyphomicrobiales bacterium (assembly GCA_017305515.1). Taxonomy (GTDB): domain Bacteria; phylum Pseudomonadota; class Alphaproteobacteria; order Rhizobiales; family Xanthobacteraceae; genus Afipia. The sequence goes on along the minus strand of JAFKKP010000337.1, from coordinate 27,816 downwards.
CGAGCACGAGTCCGTTGATGAGTTGCTGGGCGAAATAGTCCAAAGCCAATCCCGAAATTGATCCACTGCCATCCAGCAGAGGAAGGAAAACGGCGAAGCCCGGCCGGATCGTCGCATCGTCTCATTTTCTAACAGTGGGAACCGGGACCGGCAACTGGACGCGCTGCGGCGCGATGACCGCAGTCCACAGCGGTTCCGATGCCTTGAAATGGCCCCATCGGAACTGGGGTTTCATGGAAACCATCGGGCTGTGTCGCGGGTTGTATGTGTGTTCAACAAAGGAGCACATCACGATGTCTCAGAATAATCAGAACCAGAACCCCGGCCAGCAGAGCCAGAACCCGAACCAGAAGCCGGGTCAGCAGCAGGGCGGCGGTCAGAAACCTGGTCAGCAGAGCCAGAATCCGGGTCAGCAGCAGGGCCGCTAACGCGACCGGCTGAGCCGAAGGTTTTGCAAGAAAGTCCCGCCGAAAGGCGGGACTTTTCTTTTGTCCACAGGGTGCTCCCGCGCCGGTAAGGTTAAAAAAGGGTTTAAATTGCCGCTCCGAGTTTAGCGGGCTTAGCTCCCGGCAAAACAACGGGGCGCTTTGCGTCCTTCAAAATTCGGGGCGCAGGCAGATGTCGAGGGATTGGCGTATCAGTACGTTCAATGGGGCGCTCATCGCGTCCTATTTCATTCCGGCCTGGACCATCGCCGCGCTCAAAATCTGGATTTCGCCGATCCGCGGTCTCTATGACCGCGCCAATATCGCGCCCGCGATGTATGTCAGCGACAATCTTGCGCTCTCGGCAGTCACGACGGTTCGTCTCGCCTGGCTGCTCGCGCTCGCCAAAGTGACCGTCGCTGCATTCTTTCTCGTGTTTCTTGTTTTGATCGTTCGCGAATCGATCCGTAAGAAGGGCAATTGCGACGAGGCGCTCGGCTATGCGCTCGGCATTGGTGCGGTTGTCAGCATGTTGAGCCTTCTCGCCGCTTCAAAGGTTGGCGAGCTTGCCGCACTTCGGCTGCACGCCAGCGAAACTCTATTGCTGATCGGCGCGGCGATTCTTTTGATCGTCGATACGTCGAAAACTGAAGCGCAGAAGATTGTCGAACGCGGCGATTATCCCTTAGGCGTTTCCAATTCCTGAATCGCCGAAGCCGCTTCCTTGATCGCGTGATTGGCAACCGGCACGCCGCAATAGATCGCCTGTTGTAAAATAATTTCCTTGATGTCGTCCGCCGTGAAGCCACCTTCGGAAAGCGCGGCGCGCACATGCATGCGGAATTCCTCCCAATGTCCGAGCGCCATCATCGTGCCGATCACGAGAATACGGCGCGTGCGCTCGTCGAAATGCGGGCGGGCCCAGATCTCGCTCCACGCATAGCGCGTGATGAGATCGAGAAATTCGGCATTGAACGGCGTCTTGTTTGCCGCGGATTTATCGACCCACGCATTGCCCAGCACCTTGCGGCGCTGAGTTGTGCCGAGTTCGCGTCGTTTGTCGTCGTCCATCGGAGCCTCAGCGTTGGGTGAGGAAGCCGATCACGGCTTCCGTGAAATCGTGCGGCTGCTCGACGTTTGAGATATGCGCGGCGTCGAGCAGCGTCATGCTCGCGCCGGGGATATGCGCGCGGATGTATTCGCCTGCCTCGACCGGCGTGGACATGTCCTTGCGGCCCGCGATCATCAGCGTCTTGGCCTTGATCTTCGGCAGAAGCTCGCGCTGGTCCAGTCTGCTTAAGGCCTCGCAGCAGGCAATGTATCCCTCGACAGGCGAGGCGATCAGCATCGCCTTCATCTTTGCCGTGATCTGCGGATTGCGTTCGCGGAAATCGGCGGTGAGCCAGCCTGCGATCACGGCATCGGCGACGGAAGCAATGCCGCCTTCCCGCACGGCCTTGATGCGGTTATGCCAGTTGGTCGGATCGGGATAGTAGCAAGACGTATTGGCGAGGATCATTTTGTCGATGCGGTGCGGCGCGTTGGCGCCGAGCCATTGCCCGACCATTCCACCCATCGACAATCCGCACCAATGCACTTTCTCGATATTGAGATCGTCGAGAATGGCGAGCACGTCCTTGCCGAACCGCTCCATCGAATACGGTCCCGGCGGCACGCCGGACTTGCCGTGGCCGCGGCGGTCGTAGCGCACCACGCGAAACAGCTTGGTGAACGCCGCCATCTGCGGCTCCCACATCTGCATCGTGGAGCCCAGCGAATTCGACAGCATCAGCGTCGGCCCAGAGTCGCGTCCTTCGACCGCGACATTCAGAAGACAGCCGTCGGCATCGATCATCGGCATCGTTTCAGTCCTTGTCCAATGAAGCAAGCAGGCGGTCGATCAACTGCTGCGACACGCCTTGGTAGGACATCGGCTCAAACAGATTGCCGAGCTTGTCTGCGGGAATGTGAGCGGTGACACGCGCGTCCTTCGTCAGCACCTCGCGCAGATGCTGCTTTGTTTCGATGGACTTGCGGCTTGCGGCCTCGACGATCTCGTGTGCTTCGCGTTTGCCGATTTTCTCCGCAAGCGCCATCGAAACGGCCTCTGCCATGACGAGGCCATGCGTGCTGTCGAGATTGGCGCGCATGCGCTCGGCATCGACTTCCAGTCCCTCGGCAATATCGGCGACGGCGGCGAGCGCGCCCGACGTCACCTGCATCAGCATCGGCAGTGTCGGCCATTCGGCGTGCCATAGTCCTGCGCTGCGTTCGTGTTCCTGACTTTGTGCAGTGAAGATCGTTGCCGCCAGATTTGGCGCCATCGTCGCACAGGCAATCGCGGCCGTCGCAGACACCGGATTGCGCTTATGCGGCAGTGTGGACGATCCGCCGCGGCCTTCGCCTGAAGGCTCGAAAGCCTCGCCGACCTCGGTCTGCATCAGCAGCGAAACGTCGCGCGCGATCTTGCCGCATGTCCCGGTTAGAATCGCAAACGCGGACGCGGCTTCGGCGATCCTGTCGCGATGGGTGTGCCAAGGTGCATCGGGTAGCGGCAGAGACAATTCCTTTGCGAGGTGCTCGGCGACCTTCAACCCATCGGCTCCGAGCGCGGCCTGTGTTCCGCCCGCCCCGCCGAATTGCAGGGCAAGGGATTCGCTGCGTAATCGTTTCAACCGCGAACGCGAGCGATGCAGCGCCGCCGCATATTCGGCGAGCTTCAATCCGAACGGCATCGGCAGCGCGTGCTGAAGCAGCGTGCGTGCAACAGTCGCGGTTTGTCGATGCTGTTTTGCGAGCTTTGCAAATCCGGCGACGGCGCGATCCAGATCTTTCAGCAGTGCGTCAATGCCGGCGCGCAGTTGCAGAACGGTGGCCGTGTCGATGACATCCTGACTGGTCGCGCCCCAATGCACGTAGCGCGCAGCATCCGGATCGCTTTTGGCGACATTGGCAGTCAGCATCTTCACCAGCGGAATAGCGAGATTGCCGCCTTTTGCCGCGCCGTCTGCAAGCGTTTCGATGTCATATTGCGCGGCGACACAGGCCTTTGCGATCGAGGCTGCGGCGTTAGCCGGTATCGTTTTGGCTGCGCCTTCCGCGTGCGCGAGTGCGCTTTCAAAGTCGAGCATATATTGCACGTATGTGCGGTCGTCGCAGATCGTTCGCATGGCGGCACTGGACAGCAACGGCGCCAGCAGGGGAGATAGTGACGTGCTCATGATGCGCGGACCCTATCCAAGCCGCCCTTAAGTGCCAAGGCAGCGGCAGGCCGTTCGCCCGATTTTGCAACGCAAGTTTATGCATGCCGCCCTTTTCATTGCACATGCGCCGGCTTACTTGAGGACAACAGGTGCGGCAGTTTCGGAGAAATTCCCATGGCAATGACGATGACCGGCGAAGTCCAGCTTCCAGCCTCGCGTCAGGTGGTCTGGGAGAAGCTCAACGATCCCGAAGTTCTGAAGGCCTGCATTCCGGGCTGCGAGGAATTGACCAGGTCCGGCGACAATCAGTTCGAGGCTACCGCCAAGATGAAGGTCGGACCGGTTTCAGCGCGCTTCAAAGGCAAGGTCACACTCAGCGATCTCGACCCGCCCAACGGTTACAAGATTTCCGGCGAGGGCGAAGGCGGCGTTGCGGGATTCGCCAAGGGCGGCGCTACGGTTGCGCTGGCCGACAAGGATGGCGGCACGTTGCTGACATATAATGTCGAGGCCCAGATCGGCGGCAAGCTCGCACAGCTTGGGCAACGGCTCATCAGCGGCTCGGCGAAGAAACTGGCGGATGAATTTTTTGCGAGTTTCGCCGATGCCGTGAAGGCTGCCTGACCGGCTTTTCGCATATCAGTCCAGTTGGCAAATCAAGGCTTCTTGTTCCGCGATCGCGCCGCACGAGGTTGCTCATTCAACCGTCGGCACTTATTATAGAATTGGAACAATTTTAGAGACTTTGCGCCGTGGCCGCCGCGGACGACAAGTTTGCCGATAGACGAGAGTATTGATGGCCAAGGTTTCACTGATCGTGAACGGCAACCCCGTCACCGCGAATATCGATCCGCGCACGCTGCTCGTGCAATTCCTGCGCGAAAATTTGAAGCTGACCGGCACGCATGTCGGCTGCGATACGTCGCAATGCGGCGCGTGCGTTGTGCATCTCGACGGCAAGGCGGTGAAGGCCTGCACAACTCTCGCGGTGATGGCTGACGGGCACGAGGTCAAAACCATCGAGGGTTTGGCGGCAGACGGTGCGCCGCTGCATCCGATGCAGGAAGCCTTTCGCGAGCATCACGGCCTGCAATGCGGCTTCTGCACGCCCGGCATGATTATGACGGCCGTCGATATGGTTCACCGCAAGGGACATGAGCTTTCGGACCAGACCATCCGAGAAGAACTCGAAGGCAACATGTGCCGCTGCACCGGCTACCAGAACATTGTCTTGTCTATCGCGGCCGGTGCCAAGGCGATGGCGAAGTCGGATCTGGCGTAAGGAAGTCCGATGTACGAGTTCAAATATCATCGTCCCGGCACGGTTCGTCAGGCCGCCAATCTCCTCGTCAAGAACGAAGACGCCAAGGTGATCGCGGGCGGGCATACGCTCGTTCCGGTGATGAAGCAGCGGCTCGCCAATCCGCCGCATCTTGTCGACCTGTCGCATATCGAAGGTCTCAACGGCATTGAGATGAAAGGGCGCAGCCTCGTGATCGGCGCGACGGCGACGCATGCGGAAGTCGCAGGCTCCGCGATTGTCGGCGAAGCGATACCCGCGCTGGCGCATCTGGCGGGTTTGATTGGCGATCCGGCTGTGCGTCACAAAGGCACCATCGGCGGGTCTCTCGCCAACAACGATCCGACGGCGGACTATCCCGCAGCCGTGACCGCGCTCGGCGCGACCATCGTCACCAACAAGCGCAAGCTGAAGCCGGAAGAATTCTTCCAGGGACTGTTCACGACCGCGCTCGAGCCTGACGAAATAATCACCAAGGTGATGTTTCCGATTCCGAAAAAAGCGGCGTATCAGAAATTCCGCAATCAGGCCTCGCGTTATGCGCTGGTTGGCGTGTTCGTCGCCAAACGCCCGTCCGATGTCCGGGTTGCGGTGACGGGTGCCGGAAGCAACGGCGTATTTCGCGTGACCTCGTTCGAGGCGGCGCTGACGAAGCGTTTTTCGCCGAAGTCGCTCGACGGCCTTACCGTGCCGGCCGACGGTCTCAACAGCGACCTGCACGGCAGCGCCGAATACCGCGCGCATCTGATCGGCGTGCTGGCACGCCGCGCGATGGAAGACGCGACCGCGAAAACCAAATGATGCATCGGAGGCGTAGTCTTCGTGAATAAGCCTTCCTCGATTCCATCCTCCGTCGATGCGACGCTCGATCTTCTGACGAAGCAGGGCTACCTCGCCGAGCGTGCGCTGGCGACGGTCGTGTTTTTATCGCTGCGCATGGGCCGCCCGCTATTTCTCGAAGGCGAGGCCGGCGTCGGCAAGACGGAAATCGCGAAGGTTTTGAGCGCCGGGCTGGGCCGCAAGCTGATCCGCCTGCAATGCTATGAGGGCCTCGACGTTTCGTCCGCCGTTTACGAATGGAACAGCGCCGCGCAGATGATCGCCATCCGACTTGCCGAAGCTGGCGGCGAAACCGATCGCGAGCAATTGTCGAGCGATATTTTTGCCGACAAATACCTTATTAAACGCCCGCTGTTGCAGGCACTGGAGCCGGATGTTGCCGGGCCACCGGTGCTCCTGATCGACGAACTCGACCGCGCGGATGAGGCGTTCGAGGCGTATCTCCTCGAAATTCTCAGCGACTTCCAGGTCTCGATTCCAGAATTCGGCACGGTGAAGGCACCGGCGGCGCCCATCGTCATCGTCACGTCGAACCGCACCCGCGAAATTCACGACGCGCTCAAGCGGCGCTGTCTCTATCATTGGGTCGATTATCCGTCCGCCGAACGCGAACTCGCCATCGTCAAATCGCGCGTGCCGAATATCGGCGCGAAGCTGTCGCAGCAGGTCGTCGGATTCGTGCAGGCTCTGCGCGATCAGGATTTGTTCAAGGTGCCGGGCGTTGCCGAGACAATCGACTGGGCCACGGCGCTGACCGAGCTCGATGCGAAGTCGCTGTCTCCGCAAATCGTCGGCGACACGCTAGGAACGCTCTTGAAATATCAGGACGACATTGGCCGCATGCAGGGCGATGCGCTCAATAAAGTCATCAAGGAAGCCGTCAACGACTGAGGCGATGATGCCGGGCGAGCGCAACACTCCAGCAACTGGACAGATTGCCGACAATGTCATCGCCTTTGCGCGATCGTTGCGTGTTGCGGGATTGCCGATTGGCCCGGGGGCGGTGATCGACGCGCTAAAGGCGATGCGGCTGATCAACATTGGCAACCGGCAGGATCTATTCACGACGCTTGAATCCATTTTCGTCAAGCGTCACGAACACGCGCTTATTTTCGCGCAGGCATTCGATCTGTTCTTTCGCCGCGAGCAGGGCAACATCCATATGCTCGATTCCATACCGCTGCCGCAAAGCGCGCAGAAGCCGCCACCGCCGGCGTCGCGCCGCGTTCAGGAGGCGTTCTCGCAGGGCCGCAGCGTCGATGCGCCCGACATCGAAGAGAAGAACGTGCAGCTTTCGGTCTCGGATCGCGAAGTGCTTCAATCGAAGGATTTTGCGCAGATGAGCGCCGCCGAGATCGCGGAAGCCACACGCGCGATCCAGAACATGAAGCTGCCGCAGGCTGAATTGCGCACGCGGCGTTTTGCGCCCGATGCACATGGCCGCAAGCTCGATCTGCGCCGGACATTGCGTGCAAGTTTGCGCACCGGCGGCGAGATCGTGAATTTCCATCGTCTCGGCCGAGTCGAAAAGCCGGCGCCGATTGTCGCGCTGCTCGATATTTCAGGTTCGATGACGGATTACACCCGGCTGTTTCTCCATTTTCTTCATGCGATCACCGATGCGCGCAAGCGCGTGTCGGTGTTTTTGTTTGGCACGCGGCTGACGAACGTGACGCGGCAGTTGCGGGCGCGCGATCCCGATGAGGCGCTAGCCGCCTGTTCGTCGTGCGTCGAGGATTGGGCGGGCGGCACGCGCATTGCGACCTCGCTGCACAAGTTTAACAATCTCTGGGGCCGCCGCGTACTCGGGCAGGGTGCAATCGTGCTGCTGATTTCCGACGGGCTGGAGCGCGAGGCGGACTCGCGGCTGGAATTCGAGATGGACCGGTTGCATCGTTCCTGCCGCCGCCTGATCTGGCTCAATCCTCTGTTGCGTTTCGACGGGTTCGAGGCCAAGGCGCAGGGCATCAAAATGATGCTGCCGCATGTTGATGAATTCCGCCCCGTGCATAGCTTGAAGTCAATGGACAAGCTGATCGCCGCGCTGTCGTCGCCGTCAGCGCCGCGGCATCGCTTCGAGGCCCGCCCGGCTGCATAAGGATCGTGTCATGCTCAATCGTGACGAGGATATTCTAAGAGCCGCCGAAGACTGGTTGAAGTCCGGTCACGGCGTTGCGCTGGCGACCGTGGTCGAAACGTGGGGCTCCGCGCCGCGTCCTGCCGGCTCAAGTCTCGTCATCAACGATGACGGCACGTTTCTGGGCTCAGTCTCCGGCGGCTGCGTCGAAGGCGCGGTCGTCACCGAGGCGCTCGACGTGATTGAAAGCGGAAAGCCGAAGATGCTGGAATTCGGTGTCGCGGACGAGACCGCCTGGAATGTGGGCCTTTCGTGCGGCGGCACTATTCGTGTTTTCGTCGAGAAGGTCGGCAACTCTTGCGCTGTCCGAACTGAATTCCGAACGCGCGGCGCGGCGCGCGGCGATTGTTGTAACCGACGTCGTCAGCGGCGATCAGCGCCTCATCAAGGCAGCCGACATCAAGGCCGATCCGCTCCATGAAGAACTCGACAAGCATCTTCGCATGGGCAAGAGCGGCATGATCGAGGTGGACGGCAAGAAGCTGTTTCTCAACGTCTATGCCCCGACTGCGCGGCTCGTCATCATCGGCGCGGTTCACATCAGTCAGGCGCTCGCGCCGCTGGCCCAATCGCTCGACTACGACGTTTACGTCGTCGATCCGCGCACGGCTTTCGCATCGCCCGAGCGTTTTCCGGATATTCCGCTGTTCGCCGATTGGCCCGACGTCGCTTTGCCTCCGTTGAACATCGACCGCTACACTGCGTTCGTTGCGGTGACGCACGATCCAAAGATCGACGATCCGGCGCTGATGCATGCGCTGGCGCGCGATTGCTTCTATATCGGCGCGCTCGGCTCGCGCAAAACCCACGCCAAGCGGCTGGACCGGCTCAAGGCGTTCGGCGCGAGCGACATGCAGCTTGCGCGCATTCACGCGCCTATCGGCCTGAACATCGGCGCAGTCTCTCCGTCCGAGATCGCCGTTGCGATCATGGCGGAGATCACCGCGCGCCTTCGATTGCCTGCGGACGCGCCGCTGAAGACAAAGTCGGCGGCATGAAGTTCGGTCCGGTCACGCCTGACGAAGCTCTTGGCGGTGTCACCGTTCATGCCATCCGCCAGAACGGCCTTGTCCTCAAGAAGGGCACGCTAATCGGCGCAGGTGACATCGCGGCGCTGAAACAGGCTGGGGTTAAGGAGATCGTCGTCGCACGGCTTGATAAGGGCGACGTTTCCGAAGACGAAGCCGCCGGCAGCGTGGCGCAGGCGGTGGCGGGCGAGGGCGTCAGCGTCGAGAAGGCTTTCACTGGACGATCGAATCTCTTCGCGGCGCAGGCCGGAATTCTGGTCGTGGACCGCGATGCCGTGGACCGTATCAACCGCGTCGATGAGGCGATTACGTTTGCAACGCTCGCCGCCTTCAAGCCCGTCGTCGCGGGGGAGATGATCGCGACGGTGAAAATCATTCCGTTTGGCGTCGAGAAAAAGCTGCGCGATGCCGCAGTCGAAGCGGCGAGGACGGGCCGGATGCGTGTCGCGCCGTTCAAGATCAAGAAGGTTGGCATCGTCTCAACCCTCTTGCCGGGTCTTGCGCCGAAGGTGATCGACAAGACGTTGAAAGTCACCGCCGAGCGGCTTGCACCCGCCGGTGCGAGCATTATCGCCGAGCGCCGCACCGCGCATGACGAAGACGCGCTTGCGCCTGCCATCGAGGAGTTGATCGCGGTCGGCGCGGAGCTTGTGCTTATTTTCGGCGCTTCCGCCATTGCGGATCGGCGCGATGTGATCCCTGCGGCGGTCGAAAATCTCGGCGGCGAGGTCGAGCATTTCGGCATGCCTGTCGATCCCGGCAATCTCATGCTGCTCGGCCATGTGAAGAATATTCCGGTTCTCGGCGCTCCAGGATGCGCCCGCTCGCCGAAGGAGAACGGATTCGACTGGGTGTTGATGCGTATGCTTGCCGGACTCAAAGTTTCGCGCGGCGACATCACCGGCATGGGCGTCGGCGGATTGCTAATGGAAATCGTCACGCGGCCGCAGCCGCGCGTACCGGTTGGCACGGAAGGCGAGCGCGATGTCGCAGCCGTCATTCTCGCAGCAGGCAAGTCGACGCGAATGGGCGGGCCGAACAAGCTGCTCGCCGAACTGAAAGGAAAGCCGCTGGTGCGCATCGTCGCCGAGCAGGCGCTCGCCTCGCAGGCGTCTCCGGTTATCGTTGTGACCGGCCATCAAAGTCTTGAGGTCGCGGCGGCCCTGAAAGGGCTGAGCGTCACGCTCGTCAACAATCCGCGGTTTGCCGATGGACTTGCGTCTTCGGTGAAGGCCGGCATCTCCGCCGTGCCGGGTTCTGCCGACGGCGCGATCGTCTGTCTTGGCGACATGCCGCTGGTCGATGCGAAGCTGATCGACCGGATGGTGGAGGCGTTTTCGCCGGACAGGGGATCGCTGATTGTAGTCCCGGTCGCCGGCGGGCGGCGGGGTAATCCGGTGCTGTGGTCGCGGCGGTTCTTCCCGGAGTTGATGGCGCTCGACGGCGACATCGGCGCGCGGCATTTGATCGCGCAGCATGCGGAAGCGGTCGCGGAAGTCGAAGTCGAGGGCAAGAGCGCTTTCCTCGACATTGACACGCCAGAAATGCTGGCGGACGCCCGCCGCGCTTAAGCTTTCTTCACCAAGTTGAAACGACCTGTCGGCTAGATTTCCGCCCTCACGACCTCTGGGGAGGGGATCTTGACTGCTTTCAAAGCCGCGAATTGCCGCGCGCTGTTTCTGTTCGTTTCGATTTTTGCCTTTGCCGTTCTGCAGATTTCGGCTCCGGCCAGCGCCGCCGGCGCACTCGCCGTTGGCAAATGCGGCGCCTACGGTCAGGCCTATGACTATCCGGCCGAGGAAGCCGCGCGTGCGGCTGCGCTTAAGCAATGCAAGGGTGCTTGTGAAGCCGTCACCATGAAGCGGGCGTGCGCCGCGCTTTCGGTGGACATGGCCAATCCCTGCGGTGCACATGGCTACGCCGTCGCTTCGCGAATCTCGAACACGCTCAACGCTGCGACGAAGAAGTGCTACGACTTCGGCGGCAAGGAATGCGTGATCCGCGCCTGGGCCTGCGACGCCAAGGGCTAATCCGCCACGCCGGAATTCTATCCCCCACTCGCATGCCGGGTTAGAATGCGCCGGGGACTGATGATGGCGGACCAACTCACCGGAAAACAGAACTCGGACGCGTCGGTCTCGGATTCGTTTCAGCACGCGCTCACGCGTGAAACGCTCCAGACCGAACTGCTGCGCGTCAAGGTGATGATCGTCACAGCGACAACGCTCGGCGCGATGCTGTGGGCGACGTATTTCATCGCGCCGCGCGTCATCGAGCGGATCTGGGGCGGCAATTTCAAGCCGGCCTATCTGGTGTCCGTGATCGTTCCATTCATTGCGTTCGAGATGGGCGTCTACGCGCTGATTACGCGCCAGATCAAGCTGGATCGCGATCTTCCGGTCTGGCGGCGATACGGCAATGCCTTGATCGAGACGAGCTTTCCGACCGGCATGCTCGCGGTGCAGATGGGACAGATGGGTGCCGATCAGGCGCTCGGCTTCGTCATGCCGTTGATCTATTTTATTTTCATCATCCTTTCGACGCTGCGGCTCGATTTCTGGCTTTCAGCTTTCACGGGATTTGTAGCCGCGACCGAACTGCTGCTGATGGCGCTGTTCTATCTGCCCGCCAGCGCGTTCGATCCCGCTCCCGATGCCGGCTATCATTCCGCGCGCAGCCTCATTATTTTCGCCTGCGGCCTGATCGCAGGTGCGGTCGGATACCAGTTGCGGCGCCAGTTCGAGCGAAGCATCGCCGCCGTGACCGCACGCGACCGCGTCACAAATCTGTTCGGCCAGCACGTCTCGCCGCAGGTGGCCGAGCGGCTCCTGGCTGAGGGTACAGGCGCGGCGAGCGATCACCGCCATGTCGCTGTGATGTTCGTCGATTTTCGTAGTTTCACGGCAGCTGCCCGCACGCGCACGCCGCAGCAGGTGGTGGAACGTCTGGACGGCGCGTTTGCCGAGCTTGTCGAGATTCTCGACCGTCACGGCGGCATCGTGAACAAATTTCTGGGCGATGGATTTCTTGCTTTATTCGGCGCGCCGCTCGACGATCCGTCTGCCGTTCAGCACGCCGTCGCCGCTGCGCGCGAAATGCTGGAGGCAATGTCGCGCAACAACAGGGCGAACGACTGGGAATTGCGGATCGGGATCGGGCTTCATTTCGGCGCGGTGGTCGCGGGAAATATCGGTTCGCCACGGCGGAAGGAATATACGGTGATCGGCGATACCGTGAACTTCGCCTCGCGCATCGAGGCGCTCAACAAGGAATTCAGTTCGCAGTTTCTTGTGTCATCGGCGGTGAAGGACGCGCTCGGAGACGACGGCAATGACGCGGTGTTGCTCGGCGAGGTGCCGGTGAAGGGTTACGATAAGCCGATGGCGATCTGGCGCCTGGCATAACCTAGCGCCGCGTCAGCACGCTCAGCCGGCCATATGCACCTGAGCGATGGCTGTTGTCCTCGACGTAGCCCGCGCCGAGTGTCCATTCAAAGTCGCCGGTTCTGAGCGAGGTGACATGCGCGCCGACGCGATACTGCCGATACACCTCGTCGCCAGATGTTTCGACTTCCGGTCCCGCCCAGAACCGATCCGACACGCGCCATCCGGCGCCGCCGCGTATGCCGAAACTGTTGCCGATGGTTGAGCCCGAGATCGATAATGCCAGCATCATCTGCGTCTGTAATGGCTCCCACCACAAATCAGCGTTGACGCGGAGCCCTGCGTGATTTCCCCGCAAAGTGTTCGTCAGATCATCGGGCGACAGCCGGTGGTTCTGAAGATCGAGACCGGCAAAGACTTTGACTTCGAGATCACAGCGCTTGATCCGCCAGACGGGCATCACCGAAGCCAGCAGATAGGTGCCGCGCGTGTCGGTGCCGCCTGAGAGGTATTTGTAACTGCCTTCAGCCAGCAGCATTTTCATTGTAAAGCCGTCGCTGTTCAATCCGCCCGGTGCCCACTGCGCGCCGCCGTAGAACGCGCTGCCGTTGCGCCACAGATCGAAGCCTGCGAAGTAGAGGAATTGCTGCGTTCTTAGACTGCTGAGATCGCCGGAAGAAGGGATGTCGTCGAGCAGCGGATCGGCAAATGCCGGTGACAATCCGCAGGCCAGCAACAGGGCTGCGGTTACGCGAAATGCGCGCAGAATTCCAACGCAACGCATGGAGCCCCACAGCCCCGTACAAATGCCTACGTAAAAACGCGTAGGAATTAGAGCGGCGCAGTGCGATGCCGTCCAGCAGACAAACGAGAACGCGCCGTGAACGCGACGAAAGTTTTATTTGCCGGGCGAAAGACTAAATCTGCGAGGCGATGAGGTTCTCGATCTTCACACCGTCGCGGTCGTGAATGATTTCGGCGATGAACTTGCGGTGGCAGTCCTTGTGGTCGCGCTCGTAACAGAGGATGCAAACCGGGCCGGATTTCTTCACCAGCGTCGCCAGTTCGTCCATTTCCTCTTTCGCCTGCGGTGTTTTCAAATGCGCGCCATAGATTTTCGTCAGCGCCTTTATGTCGCCGCTGCGGGCGGCTTCGCGGCCGTTTTTCGGCGTGCCGAGGCCGCGCAGATGCAGATAGGAAATGCCGCGTTCGTCCAGGCTGGCCGCCAGTTGCGATTTCGAGAAGCCGGGGCGGCGCGAGGCCGCTACTGCGCGCACATCGACAAGCAATTTCACGCCCGCGCGCCGGAGTTCATCCAGCACGGCTTTCGCGGGGGTCTGCTCGTAGCCGATGGTGAAAAGCTTTTTCGCTTTGGCCATATGTCTCACATAGTCATTTCACGCGTTCGATCAATTCCATCGCGCCATGCGGCGCGCGAATTTTGCCTTCGTGAATCACGTAGGCGAACACATCGCGCGGCTGTTTCTTCGCGGATGCCTTGTCAGCGCGTGGCAAATCCTCCGGTTCGCTGCCGCTCGCCCATGCCCTGAATCGCGCGGACCATTCGTCGAGCTGCTTGGGCGGATAGGCGGTCTTTACGGTGTCCTTGCCTGTCTGGAGTCGCGCATAAACGAAATCGCCGGTGATATCCGCAATCGCCGGGTATTTTCCATGATCGGCGTAGACGACAGGAATTGCAAACTTGCGGAGCAGCGCGATGAATTCAGGCACATTGAAACTGTCGTGACGCACCTCGACGACATGACGAAGGTCGCGCTTCTCCAGCTTGCGCGGCAGCAGTTCGAGGAATTTCCCGAAATCGGCTTCGTCAAACTTCTTGGTTGGCGCGAATTGCCACAGCACCGGCCCGAGCGCGTCACGCAGTTCAAGCACGCCGGAATCGTAGAATCGTTTGATGGAATCCCCGGCTTCGGCAAGCACGCGCCGGTTGGTCGCGAAGCGCGGACCCTTCACTGAGAACACGAATCCATCCGGCACTTCCGACCGCCATTTGCGGAAGCTCTCCGGCTTTTGCGAGCCGTAATAGGTGCCGTTGATCTCGATCGAGGTGAGTTTCGAGGCGGCGTAGCTCAGCTCTTTGGCTTGTGCGAGCTTCTCCGGATAGAACACGCCGCGCCAGGGCGGGAACGTCCAGCCGCCGACGCCGATGAAGATATTGCCGGATTTGCTTGCCATTGAATTTTTCCTGGAGTTTTTCCCGGACCCTTGCGGAACGAAAGGGTCGTACCTATTTAAGCTTCTAACGGCGATGTCGCAGCCCCCGCTCCATCGCCGGGACGGCCACGAGAAGATACCCTGAGAGACGAATAGGCGCCGGATGTACGCGCTGAACGCTATCTCTCAACGGATCCCTCCGTGGCCGTTGGCATTTTTGACCAGAAGCCATTGGTTTTTCACCCGTTTTCTGGCTGCTTATACCGGCCGCCGTGTCTTGGCATTACCAGGCGTGCCGGATATACGCTGCGTATGACCGAGCCCGCTCAGGCCGCGCGCCAACTCTGCGTCGTGGTCCCCACCTTCAACGAACGCGACAACGTGCCGAGGCTTTTCGCAAAGCTCGACGCGGCGCTGAAGGGCATCGCGTGGGAAGTCATTTTCGTCGATGACAATTCGCCGGACGGCACTTGGGACGTGGTGCGGCAACTGGCGCAGACCGATCCCCGTGCGCGCTGTATCCGCCGCATCGGACGGCGCGGACTTTCCGGCGCATGCATCGAGGGCATTCTTGCTTCGAGTGCGCCCTACGTCGCGGTTATGGACGCCGACCTCCAGCACGACGAAACGCAGTTGCCGAAAATGCTGAGCCTGCTGACGAATGGCGAGGCCGAACTCGTGGTCGGCAGCCGCTACGTCAGCGGCGGCAGCGCGGACAGTTTCGGCGCGACGCGCCTCGGTGGCAGTGTGTTCGCGACCAAGATCGCGACCAAATTGTTGCATGTCAACGTCGCCGATCCGATGAGCGGCTTTTTCATGATCCGGCGCGATCGTTTCGAGCAACTGGCCCCGTCGCTCTCGGTGCAGGGCTTCAAGATATTGCTCGACATCGTTGCGACCGCGGGCGGCAAGTTGAAGTTGGTCGAAGTGCCTTACTCGTTCGGCACGCGCCTGCACGGCGAAAGCAAGCTCGACTCGATGGTGGTGCTCGATTTTCTCGGCCTCGTGCTGGCGAAGATGACGCACGATCTCGTGTCGCTGCGATTTCTTTTGTTCGCGCTGGTCGGCACGGTTGGACTCTTTGTGCATCTGGTGACGCTCTACATTTCGCTGGAGCGGTTCAATATCGAATTCGCAGAAGCGCAGGCCATTGCCGCATTCGTCGCGATGACCGGCAATTTCTTTCTCAACAACCGGCTGACATATCGCGACCAGCGGCTGAAGGGCTGGCGCGTGTTGCGCGGTCTCCTCCTGTTCTATGTCGTGTGCAGCGTTGGACTTCTTGCGAACGTCGGCGTTGCATTCTCGGTTTACGATCAGGAACCGATCTGGTGGCTGGCGGGTGCTGCCGGCGCGTTGATGGGCGTGGTGTGGAACTACGCCGTCTCCAGCCTTTTTGTCTGGCGCACGAAATGACAATCGGCGATCCGAAACTCGCGCACACCGCGGCTGTCACCGTGGCGGCGCTTGTGGTGTTGCGGCTTGTGGCGGCGGCCTTCACGCCGCTGACATTCGACGAAGCCTATTACTGGACGTGGTCGAAGCATCTTGTTGGCGGCTACTACGATCATCCGCCGATGGTCGCCGTTATCATTCGTCTTGGCACGATGATTTTCGGAGACACGGCGTTCGGTATTCGTATCGTGTCGATACTGCTCGCTCTGCCGATGAGCTGGGCGGTTTATCGCACGGCACTGATCCTGTTCGACAGCGCGCTTGTGGCCGCGATGTCGGCGATCTTCCTCAATGTCACGCTGATGGCCGCCGTCGGCACGACCATTGTCACGCCGGACGCGCCGCTCTTGGTTGCCTCATCGTTTGTATTGTTTTTCCTCGCCAAGGTTTACGAGACAGGCAGGGGCGTCTGGTGGCTGGCGGTCGGTATCGCCGTCGGCGTTTCCCTATTGTCGAAATACACTGCGCTGTTTTTCGGCGCGCAGATCGTGCTGTGGCTTCTTTTCGTTCCGGCGCTGCGGCACTGGTTCAAATCGCCGTGGCTCTATCTCGGCGGCGTCGCCGCGTTCGCCGTGTTCTCGCCGACGATATTGTGGAATGCCGATCATCAATGGGTGTCGTTCATCAAGCAGATCGGCCGCGCGCGGGTCGAAGGCATCACGCTGAAATATGTCGGCGAGATGATCCCCACCCAATTTGCGTTTGCGACACCGCTGGTTTTCGTTCTCGGTATCTTCGGTCTTACTGCACTTGCCAAGCGCGGTTCGGCCAACGATGCAGCACGCGGTCTTGTGCTCGTCAGCTTCTGGGTGATCTTCATCTATTTCGTCTGGCATGCGCTGCATGATCGGGTCGAAGCCAACTGGTTCGGCCCGGTCTATCCGGCGTTTGCGATCGCGGCCGCCTATGCCGCATGGGGCGTCGGCTGGGACAATGCGCGCGGACAGCGCGCGGTGGAGTTTTGCCGGAAATGGGCATTCATCTCCGGCGTCGCGATTTTCATTCTGCTGATCGTGCAGACCAATACCGGTTTCTTCTCCGGCTATCGCCGCGACGCGAGTGTGCGCAGTGTCGGCGTCGGATGGAGCGAACTCGCGCACGACATCGAAGGCATGCGAAAATTGACCGGCGCGCAATGCATCCTCGGCCAGGACTACGGTTCGACGGCGTGGATGATGTTCTACATGCCGAAGGGGACTTGCATCGCGCAGCGCGGCGACCGCTATCGCTGGGACAATGTGCCGGAGCCCGATGCCGCGCTGCTGAAGGGGAAGGTTTTGCTTGTCGGGTTTTTCAACGGTCCTGCGCGGCTGAAGAACGACTTCGCGAGCATCGAAAAGATTGGCGATGTGATGCGCAAGCGCAGCGGCGTCACGATCGAAACTTACGAAGTAGATCTCGCCGACGGCGCGAAAGGCGACGTGCTCGCGCGGACCATCGCGCCGGAATTGATGCGGCGCTGAACGGCACCCAGTTTGACTTCCCAATAGGGACTCGCGGTTGCAAAGACGTTGTAGCCGCGATTGCGGAAACGTTTGATACGATCGAGCGTGGCGACATTTGCGACTCGCTCGAAGGTTCCGGTCGCCGCATCGTGACAAAATAATTTCAATCCGGTCTTTTCGAGAATGTGCTGCGACACTGTGTGGTGACGGTCACTCCCGTGGTCCTCGCAGATCACGATGGCATCTTGAGTCAAAAGTTTCGCGGCGCCTGACAGCGCGGCAATTTCCAGACCTTCGACGTCGAACTTGACGACGATTTTCTCGTCCGTCTTGACGAGGACTTCGTCAATGAGATCGTCCAGTGCGATCATATCGACGCTCTCGCCATGCGCATCTGCATTCGTGGAGACGGTCCGCGCCTCGTGCTTGCGTCCGGAAAGACGCGCGATACCCGGGCGCGAACCGATGGCCTTTTGCACGCAGATAAAACGGTTCCCATTGATTGCTGCATTTTCCGTCAGGATCGCGAACGTTGCCGACGATGGCTCGATGGCGATCACTCGCTGTAAGCCGTAACCCTTTCCCGATGTGAGCACGGACCAGTAACCGTAGTTCGCGCCGCAATCGATCAGCGTGTATTTTTCGCCTTTCAGACTGCGCAGAAAATCCTCGATTTCCGGTTCGTAGATCTCGGTGCCGCCAAGCAGCATGCTCCAGTAAGGGTCAGCAAACGGAATGCGGAACGCCGAATTGTCATCGAGCATGATCGTCAATGCGCGGGCGGGGATAAATTTTTTAAGGAAACGGCAGCAGGCGCCGAAGCCGCGATAACCCCACAGCGAACTGACGCATGCGCCAAGCTGGATCGTGCGAAGCAAAGCAATCTCGAACGGCTTTGCTCCCTGGGAGCATTTCGTTTTGTAGTCGAACACGAGACTTGTCTTCGTCAGAGTCCGAACAGCACGGGTTCGGTATTGGTCAGATCGGCCAACGCCGGTTTCTGCGGCCCGCGAAAATATTTGCGCCCGCGTTTTTCGGTGTAGATACCGGCGATACCTTCGATCGCGCTGTTTGCATCGAGAATAACGATCGGCCGTCCGCGCCGCAAAACTTCGCGGCCGATGGCATTGGCGCAGCGCCTGTAGCTTTCGATATTACGGCAGTAGATCATCTGCATCGCGGGCAGTGAAATCTTCCCCTGCCGCATGCGAAATGGCAGAAGAATGAACGGCTCAGGACCGTGCGGCGTGCGACAGACCACGCTCAGACATCCGTAACGCGCGTGCTCCACAAGCAGCGTGTTTTCAGCGGCGGGTAGTCCATCTATCGAAAGCGCATCGGGTGCGATGACTTCGAGTGTCATTGAAGGATCGCGGCGCGACAGCAGCGGCAGCGAGAAGAACAACCCGCTGCAATAACGCTTGAAGCCGATGCGCTCGACGAATGAATAAGTCGGCACCGAGGGGGTGGTGTCCGTATAGGTGACGTCATCTCGGTTCAGCGCGGAGCGCAAAAGGCGAGGGCCGTGCCCGCGAAACGCTTCGTCGACGTACCAGCTGCCAACGTTACAGAGGACCGCGCGCTGGCCGTAACGCATCGTTTCCGCGTAAAGCACAAGTACGACGCCGACCGCGTTGCCCTGATGCTCGAGCATGTATCCGTAGCGCGGATAACCTTCCGGAATGATGCGGACCTGCTCGCGCTTCAATCCGCGCAGCCAGTAATCGCGCGAGCGGGCGGGAAAGCCGCGCGCCAGAACCGTGGCGATCGATTCGATGTCGCTGCGAAGAATTTCGCGGCAGATGATTTTGTCCCGCTTCGCTTCGGTGTCTCGTCCGATGTGCATAATCATTTTGCGTTCTTCCCTGTAAATGGCATGGCCGTCCGCGCGAATGCACGCGGATTTTTTCGTCACTGATTTTTCAGATTGTGGAGCGCGTCGTCGTCGGCGGCTTTCACCAGAACGATCACGCCTGCCACGCAGGTGAGAAAACCGAAAATGTAAAATGTCAGCGCGACGAAAAGATAGACCATGATCCTGCTCCGTTGCGCGGATTAGGATCACGGATGCAAAGGCGGGGAGTGGTAGCTATGTCCTGAGTGCGGATGCGCGCGCTCTAAACTCTTCTGTAACCTTAATCGCGCGGCTTACGTGTTGTTACGCATCTCATTCGCCGCGTGCGATTTGAAAAATGCAAAAACCCCGGCATTGCTGCCGAGGTTCTCGCTCTTGCAATGCCCGAACGCCTCAGCGGCAGACGCGAACCCGCTTCACGCGCTTGCCGTAGGGCCCATAGGTCACGACGGTGCGCCAGGTGCAGACCGGGCCGCGGCGATAATACGAGCGGCGCGCGTAGTAGGCGTTGGTGGTGTGGAGGTGAGCGGCGCCGGAGAGCATCGGCGCCTGAACCGGCGCGGCCGAGGCGGGGGCTGCGGACGATGCGATGCCGAGCGCGAGAGCTGCGGCGAAACCGAGAGCGAGTGTTTTCAAGTCTGTTCTCCTTGAGGTCTCTTCATTTACGGCGAGAACGAATCCGCCGGCACGCGATCATGTCCGAATGCGGATGACCTGACCATGAACCAGGCGTGGCGAAATCGCGGCGCGCGCTGCGGCAAACTGCCGTCGGATACCTTTTGCGAAAAGATACGCGTCATCAGCCCTGTTATTTGAAGCGCGGGCGCGCTTGAAACATCTGCACTCCCCGAGCGCCTGCGCGCTTGAGGTGTTCCTCATTCGCGCCATCATAGTGAGGGCGCACGGAACGCCGGATGCACAACGCATCCGCAGCCTCGCGTGCAAAGTTGAGAAAGCACACGAGCGTAGTCACCACGAACACGCCGAAGACATCCGGCGTTCCGCGCGCAATGGTTGGAACGGCTTGCTTCGGACAGCCCCCGGCGGGAGACCCTTTGTTACCCGCCGATATCGCGGACTTATGGCGCGGCGGATTTTTGGAGAAATCCGCTTTGCCTGCCGCAGCTTGGCGCGAGGACAACGCGCCAGGACCGCCGATTTGGGCCGTCCGCGTGAAGTGCGCCGTCAGCACGGGCGAATGAAAAAAGCGCCGCGCTCGATTGAGCGTTGCGCCTCGATCAATGCGCCCGCGCGTCGAACACCGCACGCGGCCACCGCATCCCGCCCCGCGCATCGTGACGATCGCGAAACGCCCCTCAAACTTGGGGCGGGATGGATAGGAATATAATCATAAGCGAGAAAATGGGAATTTATATACTTGTGTCACCCAATTTAATGGGGTAGAGTGGCTTCAAATCGGAGCCACAAATGACCAAGCGCAAGTCGAAGTCAGCGGATTTCAAATCCCTCTACGATCTTTTTGAAGCGATCCCCGATGAAGTCGCGGCGATCAGCTATTTCAAAAACATCATCTGGAAGAACGGCGAGCGTTGCCCGTATTGCGGACACGACAAGGTTTATGCGTTCTCAGATGGCAAGGCTTGGAAGTGCGCGAAATGCCGTCAGCGGTTTTCAATTCGAGTCGGCACAATTTTCGAGGACAGCAAAATTCCGCTTCGCAAATGGCTTGCCGCGATTTGGCTCATCACATCGCACCGCAAAGGCATTGCCAGCACTCAGATCGCGCGTGATTTGAACGTCACGCAAAAAACTGGATGGTTCATGCTGCATCGTTTGCGTCATGCCGCCCGCACTCGTTCATTCAATCGCCCGCTGCGCGGCTTCGTTGAAGCGGATGAGGGATATTTTGGCGGCAAAGATAAGAACCGTCACAAGGAAAACCGCCGCAAGGTGAAAAAGACTCTCGCCGTTGGATTGCTTGAGCGTCAGGGCGAGTTGCGCGTTTTCCCGATTAAGCACACGGGCCAAATGATCGGCGCGATTGTGCGCAACGTGAAAGAGGGGTCGCGTTTGATGACGGACTCCGCCCCAGTGTTAGCCAACATGGGTGCGCTGTACGATCACACGGCGGTCAATCATTCGCGCGGTCAGTACGGCGACGGCGCTGACGGCCATACCAATTCGATTGAAGGCGTTTGGGCACTAATCAAGCGTCAGATTTACGGCATTCATCATTGGGTGAGCGCGAAGCACTTGGACCGCTATTTGGCTGAGGCTGTTTGGCGCTACAATCGACGCGACGTGAAAGACTCAAATCGTATTGCGGACTTTCTGACGCGCGTTGATGGACGGCTGACTTATGCATCGCTCATCGCGCCATAGTCGGGCGCTGTCTCACAAGCACTTTATCCTAGTGCTATTTGCGTTTACGGCGAATTTTATTGTCTGGCTTATTTTCTGCGAGAATGTTTGGAAGAAAAACGAGCAGTTGAAGATAGAGAATAAGCAGGCCACCACACACGAATATCCAAACGCTCATGAGCCTAAGTTTCTTGATCGCGGCGCTAGCTTGATCCGCTTTCGCCTCGGTCATGAAATTTGACGTTATTTCGTAAGTTACGATGCTGCTTACGTCCCAAACGCAGGCGCATATGAAAATGACCATCAAAGTCAGCACGAGCGGGACGTGTATTCTGGAGTACCCGACGGGGTGCTTGTAGGCGAGAAATGATATGCCGCCGATTGCCGTTACTACGAGGCTACCAATAATAGTTTCCATCGTGATCTAAGCCGGTGCTAAAATGAGATTCATGGCGAAAAAGTACGATGACAAGCTATCGCTCGATATGCCCTTTGGCGAGGCGCTAGAACGCTTCGCTGGCGTCGATCCGAAAGAAATGCACGCGAACATTAAGCGGGCCAAAAAGAAGAAGCCGCCGGGCGGGAAAAAGCCCCCGTCCAGCGGCCATGTTGATAATCAAAACGTGGTCAAGTTACGCGACCGAAAGAAGCCTAACGTCTGACACTGTGGAAGCTGGCAGGCTTCTCCAGTGTCCCCGGACGTGCTGCAATTTTCCAGCGCGCACTCGGTAATACGGTTCAACCCAAACCAATGGATTGTAACTCCGTTACGCCCTCCACGCCTTCGGCGGCGGAGCGGGTTTGTCGCCGCCTATCTTATCCCCTGACGTTGCTCCAATCTGGAGTGACCCGCGTGCGTGGCGTGGTGATTCCTCACCACTGGGGCATATAAGAACAAAAAGGGTACAGAGTCAATGGGTCAAACAGGTATATAGACCCCAGAAAATGTCAAGACTGCCGGAAAGCCACCTGCCGTTGTATTCGGTCATTATTTGGAAAGGCTATTGGGGGAATTCGACACCCGATTCCGCTCCTAACACGCCGAATTAATACGGATCGCGTCCGGTACTATCCGGAGGCGGAAATGTTCGACAGTCCGATTTGGCTTGCGATCTCTCACCATGCGCTGATCGCGGTGGCGGCTGCCGTGTGCCTGTTCGGCACATGGGTAGGCATGCGGCATTTTGCGCGCGCCCGCGCGACCGTCGGCCCGATGCATTACGGCTGGGTGTTCATGGCCTCGCTCGGAACCGGCGCTGCTTTGTGGGCTGCCATCTTCATTTCAATTCTCTCGCAGGCGCCGCTGCTCGACAATGGTTTCGAGATGGCACCCGCGGCGCTCTCGCTGCTGATCGCGATTATCACATGCGCGATTGGCTTCGAGATCGGCAGCAACAAAAGTTTGACGCTGGCGCCTGAAATCGGCGGCTTGATTGTCGGTGCCGGAATTCTGGCGATGCATTATGTCGGGCTGAACGCCTGGCATGTAGCCGGTATTGTGACGTGGAGCTGGTTCGGTATCGGCGCGAATTTGATTTTCGGGCTCGGTCTGGGCGCGTTGTCCGTCAGCCGCGCCAATCGTCCTGTCACGAAATACTGCCGTCACGGCGCGGCGATTGTGATGACGTTTGCCGTTTGTGTCATGCATTACACGATGGTCGCGTCGCACGACGTTGTCCCCGACGCGGCCATTGTCCTGTCGCCGAATCTTGTGCCGGGTCACACACTGGCGATTTTTGTCACCGGCGCAGTACTGCTGGTGATCGGCAGTGGATTCTCATCCTATATCATCGACCTTCGTCAACGCACGGAGGCTGCCGAACGGATCCATCAATTGTCGTTCAACGACACTATGACGGGCCTTCCGAACCGTATCGCCTTTAACGAGAAGCTCTCGTTCGATGTGTCGGACGCGCATGAGAAAGCCCATAAGCTCGCGGCGTTCTCGATCGACATCGACGGCTTCAAGGACATCAACGACGTTTTCGGCCATGCAGTCGGCGATCTTGTTCTCATTCAGGCCGCCGAGCGCATGCGTTTGGCCATGCACGATGGCGAGTTTCTGGCGCGCCAGAGCGGCGACGAATTTCTCGCGTTGCAGATGTCTGGAAATATGCCGCACACCGCGCGGGAGATGGCTGAACGTATCGCGGCTACGCTCAACGAACCGTTTGGGGTGCGCGACAAATCCGTTAAGCTGACAGCTTCAATCGGCTATTCGATTTTCCCGACGGATACGCCGGAAAAGGACCAGTTGTTGAGTAACGCCAAGCTCGCAATGTATCGCGGCAAGACGACGCAGCGCGGCACAATCACCAAATACGATCACAAGATGGATGAGACGGCGCGCGACCGCCGCACGCTGTTGCGTGATCTCCATGACGCGGTGAAGAACGGCGAGCTTGAGCTTCACTACCAGCTCCAGACCTCGCTGGCCGACGGTTCGATTCGAGGCTCTGAAGCCTTGATGCGCTGGCGTCATCCGACGCGGGGCCTTGTGTCTCCAGCCGATTTCATTCCGCTCGCCGAAGAATCCGAATTGATTATTCCGATGGGTGAATGGGCGTTGCGCCGCGCCTGTGCCGACATGGCGGCAGGAAGCCTGCCCGGCGTCGTCGCCGTGAATCTGTCGCCGGTCCAGTTCAGGCAGAACGATCTCGCTGAAACGATTCACTCGATCCTCATTGCGACCGGCGTGTCACCGTCGCGGCTCGAAGTCGAAGTCACTGAATCGACCATGATGGACGATCAGAACGGTGCGCTGCATACGCTGCGCAGGCTCAAGGCAATGGGCATTGCCATTGCAATGGATGATTTCGGTACGGGATATTCATCGCTTGCGACGTTGCATGCGTTTCCGTTCGACAAGATTAAGCTCGACCAGTCCTTTGTCCGAAAAATTCCGCTCGATGCGTCGGCGATGGCGATTGTCAGAACAATCCTTGCGCTTGGAAAAAGTTTAGGTGTTCCTGTTCTGGCCGAAGGCATCGAGACCGATGACCAGTTGAAATTTCTCGCCGATGAAGGTTGCAAGGAAGGGCAGGGCTATCTCATGGCGAAGCCTGTGCCGCTCGATAAACTTGCCGGCGCTGCCGCTGGATTCAATTTGCGCGCGACCGGGCTCGCGTCTGTGGACACGCCCTCGTCGTCGCGAAGTCGCATCACTGTCGGCGCTGCTCAATTGCGTTGAACAAAAACCCCGGCGTTTCCGCCGGGGTTTTGCATTTCGTAATCGCTTGTAACAGCGTGGATTTAGAAATCCATGCCGCCCATGCCGCCGCCCGGAGGCATGTCGGCCGCAGGCGCGTTCTTCTTCGGCAACTCTGCAATCATCGCCTCGGTGGTGATGAGGAGAGCCGCAACCGACGCCGCATTCTGGATCGCCGCATAGCCTTAACGTCTGCCAACCTTGACAAGGAATATAATCCTATATACACCGATGCTCATTATTCAGCAGCGGTCGAGAGGATGATGACGGGCTTGCAAGCAAGGATTGCCGATTTGGAGAACAGGATATTTGCCTGGAGGGCGGACGACGCCTTTCGGCGCTTCATGCTGGCTTTGAAGGCCGGTTTCAATCCCGAGCAGCCGAGAGACGAACGGGGGCGCTGGACGAGCGATGGCGGGGTGACGGTTGCAACGTCATCCGGATTTTATACGGGTATTCAAAGCATCGATGAAACATCAGATGCTCTGAGCGGCATTCTGGTGAGTGTCATGGAGGGGCTTGAGTATGTTCCGTCTATGAGCGCGTCAGCATACGGTACATTTGTTCATGGGCTTTTTGGAGCGGCTGTCCGTCTTCGCGGTCTGCCTGGTGTCGGCGACATCGAGCAGACTTTTAGTCTGGATAACGCCGATCCGTATTATGGGATGGCAGGGAGTATTCGCACGGACGTAACATTGCGTAACATTCAAGGCGACATCATCGCGATCTACGACGTCAAAACCGGCGATACTCCTTTGTCGCGTGCGCGAGCGGACGAACTTCGATTAAAAACGAAGGCATCGCCGAGCACCCCTGTTTTTGAATTGAATATCGTTCGCGGAATTTCGCGCAAATCGATCTATTTGCAGAAAAGGCATTTGCCATGAGCATGGAAATCTATCTGCTGACCGACGAAAAAGTGCCGACGACGCAGGCGTGGCAAGCCGGCGTCGACGCGCTCGCTTTCGATGTTCGATTTGTAGATGATCAGTCGCTGCAAGCAGATGAGGTGCGGCTGCGGGCCGCGTGCAAGGACAAGCCGGTTCTCATGGAGCTGGAGAGAACCAGTCTCGCCAAGGTGCGAGAAACATTTCCGGATGTTGCGTTTCCCGATCACGTATCCTGCGTGCATGCATTGTATTGGAGCAAGACTTTGGAAGGCGGTCTCGCGGCTTATCAGGCGGCTGCCGCTTATCTCGGTCTCGTCAAGGGACTGATGATCGATACGGAGGAAGGCAAGCTCAAGACACCAGACGGTGCGATTGAACTGGCTCGGAAGATGACTGCGGAGATGCCAATGCTTGAAGCAGCCATGGCAGATATTCTCGCGAAGCTGGCTGCGAAGCAGCGCAATTAGTTTGTAAACAAAAACCCCGGCGTTTCCACCGGGGTTTTGCATTTCGTATTCGACTGTAACAGCGTGGATTTAGAAATCCATGCCGCCCATGCCGCCGCCCGGAGGCATGCCGGCCGCAGGCGCGTTCTTCTTCGGCAGCTCCGCAATCATCGCCTCGGTGGTGATGAGGAGAGCCGCAACCGGCGCCGCATTCTGGATCGCTGCACGCACGACCTTGTTCGGGTCGATGATGCCCTTGGAGACGAGGTTACCGTATTCGCCGTTCTGCGAATCGAAGCCGTAGGAATACTGATCCTTCTCCAAGACCTTGCCGACGATGACCGAGCCGTCTTCGCCTGCGTTGATGGCGATCTGGCGGGCCGGTGCGGAGAGCGCCTTGCGGACGATCTCGACGCCGGTCTTCTGGTCGTCGTTCTGGGTCTTGATGCGCTTGAGCTGCTCGGAGGCACGCAGCAGGGCGACGCCGCCGCCCGGAACGATGCCTTCTTCCACCGCAGCGCGGGTCGCATGCATCGCGTCATCGACGCGGTCCTTGCGCTCCTTCACTTCGACTTCGGTCGCGCCGCCGACGCGGATCACCGCGACGCCGCCCGCGAGCTTGGCCAGACGCTCCTGCAACTTCTCGCGGTCGTAGTCCGAGGTGGTCTCCTCGATCTGCGCCTTGATCTGCTGCACGCGCGCCTCGATGTCGGCTTTCTTGCCGGCGCCGTTGACGATGGTGGTGTTTTCCTTGTCGATCATCACCTTCTTGGCTTTGCCGAGCATCTGAAGCGTGACGTTCTCGAGCTTGATGCCGAGATCTTCCGAGATCGCCTGACCGCCGGTCAGCACTGCGATGTCCTGCAACATGGCCTTGCGGCGATCGCCGAAGCCAGGCGCCTTGACGGCCGCAACCTTGAGGCCACCGCGCAGACGGTTCACAACGAGCGTAGCAAGAGCTTCGCCTTCGACGTCTTCAGCGACGATCACAAGCGGCTTGCCGGTCTGCACGACGGCTTCCAGGAGCGGGAGCAGTTCGTTCAGCGACGAGAGCTTCTTCTCGTTGATGAGGATGTAGGCGTCGTCGAACTCGACGCGCATCTTGTCGGCGTTGGTGACGAAGTACGGCGAGATGTAGCCGCGGTCGAACTGCATGCCTTCGACGACATCCAACTCAGTGTCGAGCGACTTGGCTTCCTCAACCGTGATGACGCCTTCGTTTCCAACTTTGGCCATCGCCTTTGCGAGGAAGTCGCCGATTTCCTTGTCGCCGTTGGCCGAGATGGTGCCGACCTGCGCGATTTCGTCGTTCGAGGTGACTTTCTTGGAGTTCTTCACGAGGTCCGCGACCACGGCTTCAACAGCCAGATCGATTCCGCGTTTCAGATCCATCGGGTTCATACCGGCGGCGACGGACTTGGCGCCTTCCTTCACGATGGCCTGAGCCAGCACGGTCGCGGTGGTGGTGCCGTCGCCGGCAGCGTCTGCCGACTTGGAAGCCACTTCACGCACCATCTGCGCGCCCATGTTCTCGAACTTGTCGTCGAGTTCGATTTCCTTGGCGACGGTGACGCCGTCCTTGGTGATGCGCGGAGCGCCGAACGACTTGTCGAGAACGACGTTGCGGCCTTTCGGGCCGAGCGTCACTTTCACGGCGTTGGCGAGGATGTCGACGCCGCGCAACATCTTGTCGCGGGCTTCGAC
>JAFKKP010000068.1:1082-3303 GCA_017305515.1 Hyphomicrobiales bacterium | reverse complement strand
ACGGCCCCTATTCGCAGCTAGCGGACGGAATCGCATTCGTGGCTATACTTAGCCACCCGAAACCGACGCATCGGACGCAGTAGTGCAGACTTACCTCTCTGAACTGATCGAATTCGTATCCATGCACGCATTCTCAGCCTACTCGGCGATCTTCGTCGCCGCGTTATTTGAAGCGATCCCGATTTTCGGCTCGATCATCCCAGGCTCGACTGTCATCCTCGCACTGAGCGCGCTGGTTCCGAGCGGCAATCTCAAACTGGCTCCGGTTTTGGCCGCTGCTTTTCTCGGCGCGGTGATCGGCGATGGCCTCGCCTATCTCGTCGGATATAATTCCAAGACAAAAGTGCTGCACACTTGGCCGATGTCGAAATATCCTAACCTCGTCGCCGAGAGCACAAACTTCTTTCACCGCTTCGGCACACCCGCTGTTTTCTTCGCGCGCTTCGTCCCGCCGGTGCGGGCATTTGTGCCGATCGTCGCGGGCGCATTGAGCATGCCACCGATAAAATTCTTTCCGACGATGACTGTCGCCGTTGCGCTATGGGCGCCAGCGATGGTGCTGCCGGGCGTGCTCGCGGGATCGGCCGTCGAGCAATGGGGCATGAGGGTGAAACATTACGGATGGCCGCTGGTCGGCGGCATCATCGTGATCGGCGCATTGGCCTGGGCGATCATTCACTGGCGGAAGGTGAAACCGGCCACGCCGAAAGCGGCAATAAAATGAAAATCAAAGCTGGGAGGGCTTAAGCCTCGCGCACCACGGTCTTGAGATAGTTATACGCCTTGATGATTTCGATCAGGCGATCTTCCGTCGAGCGGTCGCCGCCGTTCGCATCCGGATGGTGCTGCTTTACGAGCAACTTGTATTTCGCCTTGACCGTCTCAAGCGTCGCGTCGGGGCCGAGACCCATCACAAGCAGCGCCTTCTTTTCGGCGTTGAAAATCTTGCGCGTCTCTCCTTTCGGCTTGGCACTTTCGTCCGAGCGAGGACGCCAGCGATTACGGCCGTTCATCTCGTCGAACATCTTGAACGGATCGAGCGCATCGATCTCAATATCGGCTGCCTTGCTCTTTTTCCCGCCGTTCGCGCCCATCTTCCATGTCGGACGATGCCCGGTCAGCGAGTCCTTCTGGTAGCTCGCGACCGCATCGGGTGCCATGCCCTGGAAAAAGTTGTAGCCCTGATTGTATTCGCGCACGTGATTGAGACAGAAGTGCCAGTATTCGCGCTCCTTGCCTCGGCCCTTCGGCGCGCGATGACCGCCCTTGTTCTTGCAACCGGGAGCCTCGCACATAACTGCTTCTTCACGCGCGGCAGCCTGCTGCTTCGCGCTCAGCTTGTTTGGCTTGATGCGGATGCTGTCGAAAAATTTGGATGAGTCGATAGCCATGATAAGATGACGAAGCCTTGCCAGAAGTTTCAAACCGCAATGCGAATTTACGCGGTCGCGGAGTATACATCAGTGCCGCGATGAATCGCAATTCAAACGGTCATTGACCTGAACGATTAACCGGCGATATTGCACGGATCATGACCGTCAAAGATCAAATCATAAAAAAGTTGAGCGAAACTTTCGCTCCCGAAAGCCTCGACGTGATCGACGAATCCCATCTTCACGAAGGCCACGGCGGCCACAGGCCGGGCGGCGAGACGCACTTCAGGGTCTATATCGTATCGAAAGCGTTTGAAGGGAAGACCCGGATCGACCGTCACCGGATGATTAATTCGTTGCTCGCATCGGAACTGTCGGACTCCGTTCATGCGCTGGCACTGCACGCCTATGCGCCCGGCGAAAACAGCCGCCGGCCAGCACCCGCCGAACCCTGCAAGCACTAGCTAAAACGAAGTTCCGGCCTTCGGCTTTTTCTCGGGCGCTTCCGCTTCGCGCGGCAAGGGCACGATGCGCAACGCGGTGATGCGGTTGCGTTCGCGTCTCAGAACACGAAACCGAAAACCGTGGAACGTGAAATTCTGGCCACGCTCAGGGATCGAACGGGCTTCGTGAATCACAAGACCCGCGATTGTCGTTGCCTCCTCAACCGGCAGATTCCAGTCCATCGCACGGTTCAGATCGCGGATCGGAACGGACCCGTCCACCACCACAGAGCCGTCGGGCTGCGCGCGCACACCCGCCATCTCCACATCGTGCTCGTCGGAAATATCGCCGACAATTTCCTCCAGGATGTCTTCCAGCGTCACCATGCCTTCGACTTCGCCGTA
>JAFKKP010000068.1:0-1049 GCA_017305515.1 Hyphomicrobiales bacterium | reverse complement strand
ACTCATCGACGACGAGCGCGAAATGGGTCTTGCGGCGGCGAAACGCCTTTAGCTGTTCAGACAGCGGCCGAAGGTCAGGCACAAACCACGGCGGCAGCATGATCGAGTTGACATCGATCTTTGAAATATCGCCGTCGTTCAGGCGAATAGCGCGCAACACATCCTTGGCGTGCAGCACGCCGACAATATTCTCCGGTTTGTCTCGCCACAGCGGAAGGCGCGTGTATTCGGTGGCGAGCATTTCGCGCACGAGCTCTTCTGCCGGCAGGTCGGCGTTGATCATCACCATCTCGGTGCGATGAACCATGACATCGGAGACTTGCAAGTCCTGCAGATCGAGCAGGCCACCGAGCATGTCGCGGTCGCTCTTTTCGACGCCACCTTCGTGATGGATGAGATCGACCGCCCCGCGCAGACGTTCCGTAGGCGACAGAATCGGCTGGTTGGCACCGACCGGAATACGCAACAATGTCAGAAGCGCGCGGATAATACCTTCGATCAGATTCAGAACCGGACTGAGCAGCAGCACCAGAAATTTCATCGGCCGCGCGACCAACAGCGAAATCCGGTCAGGCGCATTGATGGCAACCGTTTTCGGCAGCACTTCGGCGAAAATCACGACCAGAACCGTCATGACAGCGGTTGCGTACAGAACGCCGACCTCGCCGAACCAAGCCGTAAACAATCCGGTCGCGAGTGCAGACGCACCGATATTGGCGACGTTGTTGCCAAGCAGAAGCGCGCCGATCATGCGTTCGCGGGCGTTCAGAAGATAAGCCACGACGCCTGCCTGCCGGCTGCCCTGCTTCTGGAGCCGCAGCATGCTCGCGCGCGACGATGCAGTCAGCGCGGTCTCGCTCGCGGAAAAAAATGCCGATACAAGCAAGCAGAAGAGAACGATGCTTAAGTCGAACCAATGCATGAAGTTTTTATCGACCCGGTTTCTGTGCGAGTTTCTCAGCCATAAAATTGCGCACCGTCGGCGCATCGACGTCATTTGCGATGACAGCCTTCCCGATCTTTTCCAAAAGAATAAAGGTCAGCCGGCC
>JAFKKP010000067.1 GCA_017305515.1 Hyphomicrobiales bacterium | reverse complement strand
CCCGCATGATGGTTACGCGCTGGGGTCTTTCGGAAGAACTCGGAACGGTGTCCTACGGCGAGAACAACGACGAAGTGTTCCTCGGCATGCAGGTCAACCGCCAGCAGAACGTTTCGGAATCGACGGCGCAAAAGATCGACTCCGAAGTGAAGCGTTTGGTCGAAACCGGTTACAACGACGCGGTTCGTATCCTCACGGAGAAGCGCGGCGACCTCGAGACGCTTGCCAAGGGTCTCCTTGAGTTTGAGACGCTGTCGGGTGACGAGATCATCGACCTGTTGAAGGGCAAGAAGCCGAACCGCGAATCGGTGCTTGAGCCGACGGGTCCGCGCACGTCTGCCGTTCCGCCCGCAGGCAAGCCGCGCCCGCGTCCGGATGCCGGGTTGGAACCCCAGCCCCAGTCTTAACGAATCCTTAAATACGACAGGATTCCGCAAAGGGCCGGTCATTTGACCGGCCTTTTTGTTGCGCGGGTTTTGCTGTGCTGACTTAAGCCTTCCTCAAGCGAAAGCAGGCACGTTCGGTTCATGCGCCGATTTGCGCCGAGGACGATCTATGACTCTGCTTGTGCCGCCGACCGCCAACATTCGCGCTGTCCCGTCATCGTTGATGATGGTGTGTTTCGCGCTTGCGGTGTTGCACGTCGCGTTCTTTCCCGCTGCGTGGCTCGGTCACTGGTGGATTATCGACGACAAGGGCTTGGGCATTCCGACTGATTTCGTGAATGTCTGGTCGGCCGGCAAACTCGCGTTGCAGGGACATGCAGCGCAGGCGTGGGACTGGACGATCCAGAAAAATCTCCAGATCGTAATTCTCGGACAATCCTACCCCGGCAATTTTGCCTGGCACTATCCGCCACCGTTTCTGTTCGTCGCAGCGTTGCTCGCCAGCGTTCCCTATGTGGCGGCATACATGGCGTGGCCGCTCATCAGTTTCGTGCCGTTCGCGCTCGTCATGCGCGGCTTGGTTGGAAATTCGTTCGGCTGGATTCTGGCGGCTGCTTTCCCAGTGGTGCTCGTCAATGCGCTGATCGGACAGAATGGATTTCTCACCGCTGCTTTAATCGGCGGCACTTTGTATCTGATGCCGATCCGCCCGGTGCTGTCCGGAATCTGCCTTGGACTGCTCAGCTACAAACCGCAATACGGAATCCTTTTTCCTCTCGTGCTGATCGTCGCCCAGCAATGGACCGTGTTTGTCACGGCAGCGATCGTCGCAGTGCTGATGGCGATTGCTTCGTGCGCCGTATTCGGCGTCGACGCATGGCTGGCCTGGTGGCAGTGGCTGCCGATGGCATCGCAGGCGTTTCTATCTGAAGGCCGCGCGCCGTGGGGCAAGATGCAGAGCATCTTTGCGACCGTGCGCTACTTCGACGGCACGGAACACTTCGCCTGGATTTGTCAGTGGACGATGACGGCGCTCGTTGCCTGCGCACTCGTCGCGCTGTGGCGCAGCCGCGTGCGATATTCGATCAAGGCGGCGGGCCTTGCCACAGGCACATTGCTCGCAACGCCGTATCTGTTTCTCTATGACGTGATGGTTCTCGCGATTCCCGTCGCGCTGATGGTGCGTGTCGGATTGGCAAGCGGCTTCCGCCGATACGAATTGCCTGCCCTCGGCCTTATCCTCGCATTGCTCTTTGTCTATCCGCTGGTCGGCGCCCCCACGGGATTCGCCGCGACGCTGGCCATGGCGACGATGATTGCTGGGCGGGCCGGTGTGTTCGGCAAAGACATGGCGCAACCCGACAGCCATCGGCTTCCGCAATTGCAGGCGTGATGCGCATGGCAATGACGACAACGACATTCGGTAGCGAAGACGATTCCGGGGCTCCTCGAATTCTT
This sequence comes from Hyphomicrobiales bacterium, assembly GCA_017305515.1. Classification (GTDB taxonomy): domain Bacteria; phylum Pseudomonadota; class Alphaproteobacteria; order Rhizobiales; family Xanthobacteraceae; genus Afipia. The sequence continues at coordinate 390 of JAFKKP010000067.1, read as the reverse complement.
GTCTCGGTCTGTCTCGCCTTGTGCGTGATGAATGGGTTTTCGCTCGCGGTGTCTGCGCTATCCGGTCAATGGATTCTCGATTCCGCCGGACTTGGAATTCCGACCGATTTCGCCAATGTGTACGCCGCCGGAAAGCTGGTTCTCGACGGTCATCCCGCAGTCGCCTACGATTGGGATGCGCACAAGCGCATCGAAGAGATCGTTCTCGGACAGACATTCGACGGCTATTTCGGCTGGCACTATCCGCCGCCGTTCCTTTTCATCGCAGCTGCGCTCGCCAAACTGCCCTATGCGGCTGCTTTCGCCGGCTGGATGGCGCTCAGTTTCATGCCTTATTTGCTGATGGTTCGTGCGCTGACGAACCATCGCATCGGCTGGCTGATCGCATGC
>JAFKKP010000066.1 GCA_017305515.1 Hyphomicrobiales bacterium | reverse complement strand
CGACGCCGACCATCGATACGGTGCTGGCGCTGACGATCCAGCGCGCGAAGGTTGCCGGGCTCTATAGCTGAAACTAAGAAATCAGTTTGCGGCTGCGACTTCGGCGCCGGAGAACAGTTCGTTCACGACCGAACCCAGCCCCGCCATGTTGGCCATCACAATGACCGACGACTTCTGATCGTCGCGAAGTTGCGCCAGCAGCGGGACGGCTGCCGACTTCAAATCTTCGACCTGAGCGGCCTCAGCCGCGTATTTCTCGTCGCGCGAACGCTTCGCCATCTTGCGATATTCGACGACGCGCTCGCTCAGCCCGCGCAGCGCCTTCTCGACTGCCGGCCAGTAGCGTTCCTGTGCGGAAGTCAGCGCGAGGCGCTGCTTGATTCCCGAAATCTGGTAGTCGGTCAGCAGCGAGCGGCCGATTTTTTCGATCTTGGCGATGACCGGCTTCGGCTTTGCGGCGACGGGAGCGGCGGGCGCAATCTCGGCGCGGGCGTTCTGGACATCCGGTTTCGCAGACAGCGAAACGGGTTCGGGAATGACCGGCTGGGCTTCAGGTTCGATCCGCGCCAGCGCGAGAACGGTTGAACTGGTTTCGGCCGGAGCCGCTTCGGCACGCGGTGTCACGACGAATTCGCGGTCGCGCTTGGCGTCGCGATTCGACATCTGCACGGTGTCGCCGGAGATGTATTTCGCCTTGGAAAGGGCTGCCTGCGCGCTGCGCAGAAACAGTTCGTCGCCGACTTTCCAGCCGGAGAAGGCGGCAAGGCCGCCGGCACAGCACATCAGGAATAAAGTGGATTTACCCGCCAAGGCAGTTCTCTCGAATATCCGCGTCCGTGATGCGGTCTGCTTTTGCCCCGCGAATGTGGCTTCCCAAGTCCGGGAATATGTCAGGACTTGGCCCGGTACTCGGCCATCGCGATTGGCCTAGCGTTACGGAGATAGGGTAAACAGGGTGTTAACGATTGGTGGAACCGCAATGGAAGCGACGAGCGTTTACGATTTTTCCGCAGCGTCGCTCGATGGCCGCGACGTGCCGCTGCGCCAGTTTGACGGACAGGCGCTGTTGATCGTCAACACTGCGAGCGCCTGCGGATTCACGCCGCAATATGAGGGTCTCGAACAACTGCACCGGACCTATGCACCGCGCGGGTTTTCCGTGCTCGGATTTCCCTGCAACCAGTTCGGCGGACAGGAGCCGGGCGATGCCAAGGAGATCGCGAATTTCTGCGCGCAGAATTACGACGTGACCTTTCCGATGTTCGCCAAGGTCGACGTGAACGGCGACACAGCGCATCCCCTGTTCGACTATCTCACGAATCAAAAGCCGGGATTTCTCGGCTCGAAAACGATCAAATGGAACTTTACAAAGTTCATCGTTGACCGCTACGGAAAGGCCGTCGCGCGGCACGGCCCGGCGGCGAGTCCGGCCTCGCTGTCTCGCGAGATCGAACGACTGCTCAAGCCGGAATGATTTCAGGATCGACCAAGATGAATGACACGACCGACGCGCTGCCCGATCGCCTCTCCAGCGATCCGAAAAGCCCATACTACAACGAGGCGATTCTTGCGCGCGATGTCGGCATCCGCTTCAAGGGCGTCGAGAAGAACAATGTCGAGGAATATTGCGTCAGTGAAGGCTGGGTTCGCGTCACTGCCGGATCGTCCAAGGATCGTTTCGGCAATCCGCTGACCATCAAGCTGAACGGGCCGGTCGAACCGTATTTCCGGCAGCCGAAATAAGCGCGTCTAGCGCGTCACGATCCAGTAGCCGCCGACCACCAGAATAAGAGCCAGCGTCACGATGACGCCAAGCACGGCGGCGGCGATTGCGCCGAGGCCGTGCGAATTGAGCCAGTCCTGAATTGCATTTCCCATTCTCATCCCGTCACCATAGATGACGCGATGACTTGCCGCAAATCGCGATCAGGATTTATCGACGACTTCGGTGGATGGACGGTCGGAGCCGCGCGCGGTTTCCTCGTGCCACTTGCCCGTGCGGTCCTCGTACTGGATTTCTTCCGTCCGGCCCGGTACGCGCTGTTCGGCGGCGGCGCGCTCGGCGGCGGCATGAGCGGCCTTGTGCGTTGGAAAGGTCTCGGAGAACACGCCGTTATATTTGTAAGCCCAGCCGCCGTCATGCTCGACCACTTCATAGACAACTTTTGCCATGCCATGATTCCTTTGCGCCGGCGACGCGAGCTTGCGAGCCTGTGTTCCATTTAAAGCGTGTCAGGTAAT
>JAFKKP010000065.1 GCA_017305515.1 Hyphomicrobiales bacterium | reverse complement strand
CGGTCGCGATTTTGGTCGCGATCGCGCGCGCCTGTGCGGCGAGGGCGTCGGAAATTTTTGCGGGAACATGCGAGAATTTCAGAATGTGATCGCGGTGCTCGTTCTCGGTCACGTCGTAACAAACGACTTCGCCGTTGCTGCTGCGCGCGGCAATCACCGAAATTTCGCGCTCGAACGGCACGAAGGATTCGAGAATGGCGGATTTGGTCTGTAAATCGCTCCAGATGGTTTCGGCATTGAAACCGTCGCGGACCATCGACTGGCCTTTTCCGTCATAGCCGAAGCGCCGCGTTTTCAGAACGGCGGGCAATCCGATCTCCGCCGTTGCGGTTTTCAGATTCGCAGCAGACGTAACGTCGCGATAATTCGCGGTGGCAATTCCGAGCGAGCGGACAAAATCCTTTTCGGCCAAGCGATCCTGCGTCGTTTCCAGAACCTTCGGGTCCGGCAACACATTACGACGCGCAGCCAAGATCATCGCGGTGGACGCGGGAATGTTCTCGAATTCGTAAGTGACGACATCGACATCGGAGGCGAACAGTTCCAGTGCCTCGACATCCGCATATTCCGCGCAGGTTGCCTTCTGCACGACGTCGAATGCAGGTGAATCCGGATCGGGCGAAAAAATATGCGCCTTGAGGCCGAGACGTGCGGCGGCCAATGCCAGCATCCGGCCCAGTTGCCCGCCGCCGAGAATGCCGATGGTGTCGCCTGGCTTCAGCGTCACCCCATTGGAAGATGTCACTTAGCGTCCTCAGGTCGTTCGCCGACTGCGTCGGTCTGCTGCTTGCGCCATGCGGCAAGTCTGGTTGCGAGGGTGGCATCGGTGAGGGCCAGCACGCTCGCAGCAAGCAGAGCGGCGTTGATGGCACCGGCTTTTCCGATCGCGAGCGTGCCGACCGGAATGCCGGCGGGCATCTGAACGATCGAATAGAGCGAATCCATTCCCGACAGTGCTTTCGATTCGACCGGCACGCCAAACACCGGAAGCTCCGTCAACGACGCGGCCATTCCAGGAAGATGCGCCGCGCCGCCTGCGCCTGCGATTACCACTTTAAATCCGGCGGCCTTCGCGCCCTTGGCGAATTTAAACAGCCGGTCGGGCGTGCGGTGGGCCGAGACGATCTGGGCTTCATGCGCGACGCCGAGCGCGGTGAGCGTTTCGGCGGCGTGTTTCATGGTGTCCCAATCGGACTGGCTTCCCATGATGATGGCAACGGGGGCGGTCATGAAAAAACGTCTTTATGGCCTCGGAAACGGAGGCGGATTGTAGGGTTTGCGAATTTGGGGTGGCAAGTTGCAGGGAAAGGAATAGCCTTTCATGGTCAACACCGGCAAGTCCTCATCAGCCTTTGGGCGACCGAATTGGCCAAGAAAGTTACCAGGAAAGCGGCGAAAAAAGCCCGACCCCGAACACGATCGCGTCAGCGCAAGGTGAAATCCGAAATTGGATCGCCTGCGCAGCAGACGATCCGCGCGCTCAAGGCGAAACTCGCGGCCGCGCAGGCGCGGGTCGACGAGTTGCAGGCCTGGGCCGAAACAGATATTCTGCTCAACATCTACAACCGCCGCGGCTTCGAGCGCGAACTCGCGCGGTCCATCGCCTACATCAAACGCTATGGCGCGACCGGCGCGCTGATTGTGCTCGACGTCGATCGTCTGAAACCGATCAACGACACGTTCGGTCATGCGGCAGGCGATGCCGTCCTCAAAGGCGTGGCCGCCGTGCTGATGCGCCATGTGCGCTCGTCGGACATTGTGGGACGATTGGGCGGCGACGAGTTCGGGTTGCTGCTTTGGAATCTCACTGACGATAGCGCGCTGGCAAAGGCGAGGGCGTTGGAAGACGCAATCGATCAACTCACATTCGTATTCAAAGGACATGCGGTGAGCGCGGGCGCTTCGGCAGGCGTGGCTTCGCTCGGCCCCATGGACGAGGCAATCACCATTCTCGAACAGGCCGACCGCGCGATGTATGAGCGAAAGAAGCTAAGACGCAGCTCGAAACCCGCTCAGGTCAGGCGATGATGTCGGGCGTGATCTGATCTTCGATGAAGGAAATCCGGTCGCGCAATTGTAGCTTGCGCTTCTTCAGCCGCTGCATCCGCAGCAGGTCCGGCGCGGGTGACTCATGCAGCGGCTCGATCGCGGCGTCGAGATCGCGATGCTCCTGCTGAAGCTGCGCCAGTTCGGCCGCGAAATCGTTGTTGTCCTGATCTGCCATAACCGTAGGTGACTTTATTCGATC
>JAFKKP010000064.1 GCA_017305515.1 Hyphomicrobiales bacterium | reverse complement strand
TCTTGATGTCGCCAAGCGTCATGCCGCCGGTAAATCCGCGCACGCGACGATCGCAGCGCCAGCCGTTTCCGGTTTGCTCCACTGAGAAAAGATTATAGGCCGCTGGCTGGTTATGGCCGCGTGCGATGGCCGACGCCGACGGCACGCCGATGGCGGGAATTTTTTTATCCGGCCCGTCGATCCACACCGTCGCGTGGCGATGATCGTGACCGTGGAGCACGAGATCGACGCCGTATCTTGCGATCAGCGACAGCAATTCGTTCGAGTCCTGCAACCGCGCGGCCCATCGTCCCTTCGACGTCACCGGCGGATGGTGAATGAGAAGAACGCGAAACACGCTTTCACTTGCGATTTGCGACAGCAGGCGTTCCAGGGCATCGCGCTGTTCATAGCCGAGCCGCCCCGTCGCCATGAAAGGCGCTGTGGGGACGGCGGTCGAGACACCGATCAGCACGAGCGGCCCGCGGCGTCTGACAAAGGGAAAAGTCGCAGGCGTCGAGCCAGCCGCATTATCGCCGCGCATATAGTCGGCCCATGCTTTCGGAAAATGTTCGCGGATGCCGCTGACATAGGCATCATGATTTCCCGGTACGAGGGAAATATCCTTGGGGGGTCCGACGCTTTCCAGCCACTTTCGTGCAGCCGCAAATTCCAGCGGCAGCGCGATGTTGACGAGATCGCCGGTAATCGCGATGTGACCTGGTTTCTGTGCGTGCATATCGGCGACAAGCTCATCCAGCACTTCGCTGCGATGGATCGCGTGCCGCTTGCGCTTCCAGTTCATGTATCCGATGGCGCGCTTGCTCGCGAGTTCGCGCAGCCGCGCCTGCGGCATCGGGCCAAGATGCGGATCGGACAAATGCGCGAGGGTGAAAACCGCCATGACATGCTGTTTGGCAATATGATCGGTGCTATGCAAGGCCGATGAGCACCAACCGCAGCCGAGACTTTCCAGCGTGATCGGACAATCCCTCAGGCAGACATTCGAGCCGCTGATCCGGCGTGTGTTTCATTTCTATTGGCGCTTTGCGCGCGGCATGACGCTGGGCGTCCGCGCCGTCGTGCTCGATGGCCATAGCCGCGTGTTTCTGGTTAGGCACAGTTACGTCTCCGGCTGGCATCTGCCCGGCGGCGGCGTCGAGACCGGCGAGACATGCCTCGATTCGCTGACCCGCGAACTAAGGGAGGAGGGCCGGATCGAGATGACCGGCGAGCCGCAATGGCACGGACTGTTTTTCAACCGGAAGGTTTCAAAGCGCGATCATGTCGCGGTCTATGTCGTGCGGGATTTCATGCAGGACGGAGTTCCGGAGCCGAACCGTGAGATTGTCGCCTGCGGCTTTTTCGATCCGGCCGATTTGCCGCCGGATACGACCCGTGGCAGCCGGTTAAGGCTTGCCGAAGTGCTTCAGAACCAGCCCCGAATGGAGGACTGGAGTTAGAGATCGTTAGTTTTCGGCCCCTATGGTTCGGACCTGAAAACCATCGATTCAGGGCCTTCCATGAGCGCCGCAACCGATCTCAAACGCCAGTTGTCCGAGATGCGCCCCGGCGGCGCGCGCGGCGATCTGGCCGGCCTCGCCGAGGCTCTCAATCGCTTCGTCGAATCCGATCGCACCCAGACTGAGATCGCGCAGCCGCGCGTGGCCGTGCTGGTGCCTTGTTACAATGAGGAAGCCGCCGTCGGAAAAGTCGTCCGCGATTTTCGCGATGCGCTGCCGGACGCGCAGATTTATGTCTACGACAACAATTCGTCCGACGGCACTGTCGCGGTCGCGCGCGCTGCCGGCGCAGTCGTGCGCAGCGAACGCCGTCAGGGCAAGGGCCATGTCGTGCGCCGCATGTTCGCGGATGTCGATGCGGATATTTATGTGCTGGTCGATGGCGATGCGACTTACGACGCGCCGAGCGCGCCGAAGATGATCGAGAAGCTGATGACCGATCATCTCGACATGGTTGTCGGATTTCGCGTCGATCAGGAACAGGCTGCCTATCGCCGCGGCCATCGCACCGGCAACTGGATGCTGACGAGCTTCCTCGCCTCTGTGTTCGGTCAGGCCTTCACCGATATTCTCTCAGGCTACCGTGTGTTCTCGCGCCGCTTCGTTAAATCGTTTCCCGTGCTGTCGGACGGTTTCGAGATCGAGACGGAATTGACGGTGCACGCGCTTGAACTGGCATTGCCGGTGGCGGAAATCGAGACACCTTATTATGCGCGTCCCGAAGGATCGTTCAGCAAGCTCAACACCTGGCGCGACGGCT
>JAFKKP010000063.1 GCA_017305515.1 Hyphomicrobiales bacterium | reverse complement strand
TTCTGTGTTCGCGCTCGATCGGCTGATAGGGATCCGTGTTGGTGCCGATGGCGATCATCCGCGGCTCGTAGCCGGGAGCGGCCAGTTCCTTCTCGAGAAGCTGCGGCGCTTCCGGTTTCGCAAACAGTTTGGTCTCGAAGTCGAGACCGGGCGAAAGCCCGAGATAGGCGTGGGTCGGTCGCGCGAAGCAATAGACGCAGCCATGCTCACAACCGCGATAGGGATTGATGGAGCGATCGAAGCCAATGTCTGGAGAATCGTTGCGGGTGATGACTTTCCGCGACATGTCGATTGCGACCGACGTCTTGAACGGCGGAAGCTCCTCAAGACTTTGCCAGCCGTCGTCGAAAGCGACCCTTGCTTCAGCCTCGTAGCGTCCGGTCGCGTTGGATTGCGCGCCACGTCCGCGGCGGCGCTGCTTTTCGACAGCGGCTTCGATCTGGGCAAAGGGAGGGGGCGCACCCGCCGGGTCGGAGGGCGCCGTGGCCGGCGGGTGCTTGAGGGCATTGGATGCTCTGCTCAGGCAACCAAGATAACATCGAATGAGAACAAAACAAGAACTAATTGGAGCCCGTCCACAAACCATGTGCGCAGATAAATCGCGACTGTTTGAAGCGAGCACTGTTCTGAATGTGACAAGGTGATAACGATGCCGCCCGGCAGGTCCGTCAAACCGCGCAACCTTTCATGATAAGCGTCGTCATACCCACCGAAGGCATCGAACAGCCGGTCGTCGCAACCCTTGCGGCGCTCGTTCCGGGTGCGGCTGCGGGAATCGTCCGCGATGTCGTTCTTGTCGATCGGCCAGGTTCGGACATCATCGAGCATGTCGCCGACTTTGCTGGCTGCAACTATCTGAAGTTCGACGGACCCCGCGCCGCAGCCCTTGCCGCCGGTGCAAACTCGACGCGTTCGCCGTGGCTGATGTTCCTGACCGCCGGTGCGGTCCTCGATTCGGGCTGGATCGACGAGGCCGCCCAGTTCATCCAGCGCGTTTCCGGCAGCGGACGGCAGCGGGCAGGCGTTTTCCGCTACGCGCGCTCACCTTACGAAGATCCGAGAATTCTCGACCGGTTTCAGGGTCTGACGCGATTCATTTCCGGCCCGTCGCTCGATCAGGGACTTCTGATCTCCCGTGACCATTATGAGCGTCTCGGCGGCTACGCATCCGCCAAGCGGCGCGCCGAAGCCAAGCTGATCTCGAAGATCGGCCGGACCGGACGCTCCGTGCTGCGGACCAAAATTTTCGTGGCTGCATAAAACTATTTGACTCCGTCAACTAATTGCCCAACATCGCCGGAAAGCAATTTCGGCAGGGTTTTCGGCTGTGAACCTTCAGAACAATAGCGAGCGCAACTCCCGCGTCGCTGCGGTGAGACAATTCAATCGCTTCTACACGCGCGAAATCGGCGTGCTGGAACGGCAACTGCTTGAAAGCCCGTTTTCACTGACCGAAGCACGCGTCCTGTTCGAGTTGGCGAACCGCGAAGGCGCGACAGCGAAAGCCATCGGAGACGACCTCGGTCTCGATCCCGGTTACATGAGCCGCATCGTTCAGGCGTTCGCGAAACAGGGCCTGTTGACGCGAAAACCCAGCCCTGACGATGGCAGGCAGTTTATCCTTTCACTGACGGCTAAAGGACGCTCCACCTTTGCCCGTCTGGACAAGCGTTCGCATGAAATGACCGGGCGCATGCTGGACAGGCTTCAGGCCGGCGATCAGCAGCGGCTTGTCGGAGCAATGACGACCGTCCAACAGCTTCTCGCGAACGAAAATTCCCCGCACGAAATCACATTGCGCAATCATCGTCCCGGCGACATGGGCTGGGTGGTGCAGCAGCACGGCGCGCTCTATGCGCGCGAGTTCGGTTGGGACATTTCGTTCGAAGGACTCGTGGCGGAAATCGTCGGGCAATTCCTCAAGGACTTCGACCCGCAATGCGAGCGATGCTGGATCGCCGATATGGATGGCAGGCAAGCCGGCTCGGTATTTCTGGTGAAGCATACGAACGAGGTCGCAAAGCTGCGGCTTCTCATCGTCGATCCTGCGGCGCGCGGCACAGGGTTAGGCAGGCGTCTGGTCGACGAATGCATTTCGTTCGCGCGCGCGCGCGGCTATCGCAAGATCACGCTGTGGACACAGAGCATGCTGCTTGCCGCGCGCGGCGTCTATGAGAGCGCGGGCTTTGTTTGCATCGACAGCAAACCGCATCGCAGCTTCGGGCACGATCTCGTCGGCGAAACCTGGGAGCTTACGCTCTAGCCGCT
>JAFKKP010000336.1 GCA_017305515.1 Hyphomicrobiales bacterium | reverse complement strand
GGTTGTCGAACCGGTCTCCTGATAACCGCCGAACCCGGCAGCCAGATAACGCACGCGGCCGGTCGGCGTCATTGTCAGGTTCGCGGCAATCGGCATCTTCACGCCATAGGCGATCTCCGGGCTGACAAACCAGCCGTTGTAGCTTGCGGTCGCAGTTTCAAGTCCGCCGGGGACGAGGTTGTTGGACATGTTCCGGCGCAGATCGTTGTTGCTGTGTCCGCCGAGCAGCGAGAAATCGAAGAACGCCCGGTTCATCGCGTAGCGGCCGTAGATGCCGCCGAACACGATGTTGCTCTTGGTATCGCCGGAGTTCAGATCGACGGTCGACTGGATCGAACCCGCGCCCAGAAGGCCGCCGATGCGAAGTCCGGGCCGGAATGTCTTATCGACGCCGACCATGCCGCCGTAGAAATTGTTCACCGAACGCAGCGTCGGCGCATCCGCATCCTGAACGCGCTGACCTGCGAAACCCTGCGCCCACACGCTGGTTCCGTCTTTCGCCGTCACGCTCGGATTGCTGAACAGCACGCGGTCGGTGCTTGCATAGTTCAGCGACGAAATGCCAGCGAACGCATCGCGTGCCATGTCAGCTGCGACGCTGCCTGACGGCGCAAAACCGATCGGGGTCGATCCGCCGCTCATCGACGCCGGATTGTTAAGACGGCTCGTCACCATCGACGAAATCGTGTGCGAGAAATCCGCAATGTTCTTGTCTTGCAGGGCGAACGATGTCGGGTCGAGAATGGCAACCGTGTTGCCGTTGACGACGAAAGGCGCGCCGCCGAAGACGTTCACGACCGAACCGGTATCGATGAGATTGTTGAAGCAACCGCAACCGCCGCCGAATGTCAGGACCGACGAGATGTCGTGACCGCCAAATATGTTGATCTGGGTACCGGTGCCGGGGAAAAAGGAATCCCCATTGAGGTCGATGAATCCAATGATGCGCGAGCCCGGCAGAATATTGAGGGTTGTCGGCGTGGAAAAGTCCGATTGTGCAAGACTGATGGCTACGCCGTTTCCGGGAGCGCCTGCGCCATTGACATATCCGGCGTTGGTGACCGAGGCTGACCCCAAGCCATCGGCGAATGAGCCTATGCCGCCGAAAACCCGGCCTGCGTTGTAAACCGAAGCATTGCCGGCACCTCCAAAGAAGTATCCGGAGTTAGCAGTGATGCCGTTTGTAACCGTTCCATAGTTGACGACAGTTGCATGGCCGCCGCCGCCGTTCGATCCGCTAAGGGAGAAGATGCCGCCCGAATTTCCGTAGTTGATCGTCAGCGCGTTGCCGCTGTCAGACGTCGTCAGGATTGACGCGTTGAAGCCGTTTCCCGCAACTGTGCCAGTGTTGATCGCTGTCGCGTCTCCGGTGCCAACTGCGGATGTCAACATCCCCGATCTGAACCGTGCGCCGAAAAAGCCGGGCGGCGGAGGGTTGCCGGCCGGATCGGTAATCGTGCCGGAATTGATGCTTACGGCATTGCCGGAGGTAAACGTCAGCGATGCGAGATAGTCCGTCGTGCCCGAATTAATCGTCGTTGCGTTTCCGCCGAGATTTTGTGTGTAAGTGGCGATCCCACCCGAGACCCGGCCGGAATTTACTGTCAGCGCGTTTCCGCCAAAATCGGTCGTTGTGGTTATTCCCTGCCCGCCTGGAAACATACTGAGCACGCTTCCGGAATTTATCGTCGTCGCGTCTCCGCCGAGCGCATTCGTCGTGATGAAGCCGCCAACTATTCCCGTGTTTTGAGTGAGAGAGCTTGCGATTCGCGGAGTCACGCTCTGGGCAAATGTATCGAGTTGAACGAACACAGTTCCTGCGTTGATATTGACAGCACTTCCGTCCGTCGAGCTTGCAGCAGCACTGGTGGCGAAGCCGCCAACCGGGTTGATAATAGTCGCCGTTCCGCTCGTCGTGGACGCGCCAAATGCGCCGCCCGCTGGCCCGGTGTTGGTGCAAGTGATGCTTGTCGCAGCAGGGCTCGGCACATCGCAGACAAACTGTGCATGGGCATCCGTCGGCATCGCGACGGTGACGAAAGAAACGGCGGCAATCAGCGCGAACGGAAATCGCATCGCGCGCGAAAAACGCACGCAAATTCCCCACGCGACTCGTGTCCGCAACCACGCCACACCCAACCCCTGTCGACCGTCCGCGTTGATCGCGGATCGGGAACGGCGGAAACCGTATCAGGCGTGCGCTTTATGAGCTGTGACAATATGGCTACAGACGTTGCGAAAGATGTACGAAATGCCTGATTTGCAACGGTATTTCAGCGACCTTTCGTCACGCTCGCGAGGCCAGAAGCACGCCTGCAATTGTCAGCACGAGGGCTGCGATCTGGCCCGTTCCGAGCGGTTCGCCGAGTGCAAATGCGGAGGCCAGAACGCCGATGACGGGCACGAGCAATGTGCCGATGGCGGCGACGGATGCAGGCAGCCGTTCGAGTGCTGCGAACCAGCACAGATACGCGACACAAAACTGCACCACGATCGAATAGAAAAACAGCGACCAGCCGAGCGTCGTCAGACTTCCGAAGTGCGGCGTCTCGATTGCCAAACCGATCAGCGCCACCGGCAGACAGCCGATGCCAACCTGCCAGACCGCGGACGTAACCGGCGCCAATGTCAGCGGCCAGCGTTTGGCGAACACGGTGCCGAGCGCAAAATTAAATGCACCCCACATCGCGAGCAGAATTCCGGGCCACGTCTGCGCGGTGGCCGAGACGCCCTTGCCGCCCATCAGCGCGATCAATCCCGCAAGCGCCATCGCCAACGCGACGACGCGCAGCCACGTCATGCGTTCACCCAAAATGGGCCGCGCCAAAGTGGCCGCCCATACCGGCATTGTATAAGCAATCACAGCGGCTTCGCTCGCCGGTAAATACGTCAGCGCGAGGCCCATCAGCGCCATCCATGACGTGACGTTGAGCAGCGAAAGCAGCACGAGGCGCGGCCACTGCGCGCGCGGCACGCGCAGGCTTTGCCCGATGGCCACGGCCACGCCCGCGAGCAGAAACGCGCCGATCACGCCAGAGATTCCGCGCATCGACAGCGGCGGCAATTCGGCCAAGAGGCGTTTGGTCACCGGCCAGTTCATGCCCCAGCCGATCGACGTGGTCAGCAGCAACAGATAGCCGACGGTTTTCGCGCGCTTTGCGGACGCGGCTTTGACGTCAACGGGAATTTCGACAGGCGTGCGCGCGTCCATTTTTTCTTGTCCTCGTTCGGGGACGACAAAGACCACGCGGCGGCGAAATCGGCCACCCGAAATCGGGATTTTCGCGCGCATGGCGCTTAAGCGTTTTTGGCGGATTAAGGCAGCGGAAATTCGTTTTCCCGGCGCAGCTTAGCGGCGGACGAGCGGCCCTAAAGGCGAAACGGTGACGGACTTGGAATCGAATGGCGGAAATGGGGCGGTGAGTGATACCTAATATAACCGACGGAATAATTTGGGGTGAGTCATGTTCGATCTTCCAACGAAGATCTGGTGGGCGAACGAAATTCGCATTTGGGGCGTATTGGCTACGGCCTTCATCGGAATGGTCAGTTTCGCCGCCACTTGGGCGCACAGTCGTTGGCAAGCCGAACTGTCAGATCAAAAAGAGGCACGCGCAATAATCGAAAGACGAGAGTCCGATGAACGAATTGCGGAAGCACAAGCCCGCGCCGCAGAGGCAAATCAAAAGGCCGAAGCTGAAAGACTAGAGCGAATAAAGATCGAAGAGCGGCTTGCTGACCGAAAAATTACCGATCAGCAGTTCGCAACAATTGTTGCCAAGGTGAAAGACTATGCCGGACAGCAGTACGAGGTGGTTACATATTGGGATTCCCGCGAACCGCTAGCTCTCGCTAACAGAATTGCAAATGCGCTCAATCTTGCAGGCTGGGTTCTGTCACAACCGCAAAACGCTAGTTTCATGTTAGGTGGGCATGAAGGAATAGAAGTTTTCTATCATCCCGAAGCTGGACCTAAGATTCTCGAAACAGCAAAAGCAATTGCAGATGCATTAACGGCGGAAGGTTTGTCTGCAAAGTTGCGCCAAAAGAACGCTCCTGGCCAACCCGATAACAAGATCAATTTTAACGTTGGTACAAAGCCCAATTAAATTGATGCTTTCTTCTTGCCGTTTTTCTTTTTCCCAATCTTCATTTCAGATCACTGCTTGGGCTTCATGCCCAATAGATTTTGCAACGTCGTTTGAAACAGTAGCCCTCTAATTGGATTCTTTGCTATGGCTATCAGCATCGTTCTTGGAGGTGAAAAGCATATCGAGCTTGGCGCAATTGAGTACGGACCAGAAGATGGTCTGCCATTCATTACAGCGCTGGGCTTAGCATATCTGAATTGGGGACGAATGGAGCAAACACTAGAATTCTTGCTCCGGTATACAGACGATCCGCGTTTAGCTACTGGCGCAGTGCCCAAATTTCCTGACACCTCCTTTCGCTTCAAAGTTAAGCTGTTCAAAAAACTTTACGTCAAACATCCCCGCTTCAGTCAATTTCATGAAGCTGCAGAAAGCATCGTGGTCGGTCTCAAAAAGGCGAACGAGTCCCGCGTCCGAGTGGTTCACTGCAACTTTCAAGGTTTCGACCCTGGTCCGCCTCAGGCAATGAAAGCCGTGATTGTAAAATACAAAGGCTCCGATCTCCAAACCCTCGACGGGACTTGGACATTCCAAGCTCTGCAGGAATTCAATCAGCTCCTATGTTTTCTTAACAATGATCTCGCAGCCATAACGGCAAAGGTTATCACCCCTGAGTTTTTACAATCTCTCGAAAGGCCGTTATCGCAAACTGAAAGGGCCATTCTGGCTATTCGCCGCATATTGAGCCGCTTACCTCGTCTACGTATAGAGCGGCCATTTCCTCTAGCTTAAGAGCTAGCATCATGACTCCCCCGCCCTTCTCCACCATCATTCTCGGCGGCACCGGACAGGTCGGCGGCGCTGCTGTCGATGAACTGCTCGCCATTCCGGAATGCCGCGAAGTCATCATGGTGACGCGCAAGGCTGTTTCGCCGAGAGAGCGCGTGCGCAACGTCGTGCTCGATACGGGTGCCGCCGATTTCGTCGCGCGCATCAAGACGCTCGCTTCTGAAATGATCGCCAAGCACAATCACGTCAGCGCGGTGAGCTGCGTCGGCATCGGCAAAGGCACGGCGCAATGGAGCGAGGACGATCTCAAGCGCGTCGAGGTCGGCGTCGTGGGCGCTTTCGCGCGCGGCTGCCGTGACGGCGGCATCGCGAATTTCTGCCTGCTGTCGGCCGTCGGCTCCACGGCGACAAGCCCGTTCAAATATGTGCGCGTCATGGGCATGAAAGAAGACGCCGTGCGCGCGGTCGGATTCACGCGGCTTGCGATCTTCCGCCCCGGCATCATCATCGGCAACGTGCACACGCCGGGATGGTCCGCGTTGCTCGGCGCGTTTCTGCCGGGCGGGTTCGGCAATATCGACCAGCAGATTCTCGGCCGCGCCATTGCCAAGGAAGCCGCCGGTCAAACAGTTCTTGGCGGACGCGCGACCGGCGAGACCATTTACGAAAATGCCGACATGAGAAAGCTCGCGGCGGAGTAGCGCGGACGGAATCGACATCGTCATTGCGAGCCAACGGGTCGGCGCATAGCGCCGCCCGATGACAGGCTCCGCGAAGCAATCCATCTCTTATGCTGTATGGATTGCTTCGTCGCTAATGCTCCTCGCAATGACGGTTCGATGTCTTTGAGAACCTCGTCCTGAGGAGCCGTTTCGTCAGAAACGGCGTCTCGAAGGACGCGGCTTTCACCGAAAAGTCCTCGATCCTTCGAGACGGCGCCATAGCGCGTCGAAGACGCGCGTTAACGCGCTGATGGCGCCTCCTCAGGATGAGGACTTTTCAAATGGCCCGTTCCACAGATGTGGATGACGGGGAGAAAGAGCGCGCGAAAACGATTTCAGCGACTCGAATCCGCCTTTTGCGCGCATATCGAGGGCGCGTTTCCGAGCGTTTAACGCCATAAAAAACGGAACCCACAGGCCGAAAAATTTTTGAAAATTTTCGCCTTGGGATTCCACAAGGACTCACTGATACTTCCCGCATTGCGAATTTACCGGCGATGAACCATTCCGCTGGAAATTGGCGTTTCCCCACCATATTTAGTGTTTGATTCAGGTTTAGACACTAATCCTTGACGTGCCGACCGAGTCTGGCCTAGCCTTGGAATCGTTCGGCGCGTGAGTTTTTGGTCTCGCAGAACACTCCCAAGAGGGTTCCGACAGGAAGCTCCGCAACGGCCGCCAGGGTCACGGAGTTGAGGATTTGTCGGCTCTTTTTGGACGGCGGAAATGGGGCGTAAGGCGTTGAAGGGTTGAGCCTGCATTTACAGATGTAAAGGCAGTCACCACCCCGAACAGAAGACAGGCCGGAGCTGACGACTCCAACGATCGAGTCGGCGCGACACGGCGAACTGCGAACGAACCAGTTCGCGAATGGAAATCTCCGGCGTAACCTTGCGGGGGCGCGCCGGCAAAAGACGGGGCACTATCATGCGAATCCAACGCCGCTACACCAACGCCGACAAATCACCCTACGCCGGAATCGATTTCAGGCTGACGACAAGCGAGATTCGCAATCCCGACGGCTCGATCGTGTTCAAGCTCGACAATGTCGAGGTGCCGGCGACCTGGTCGCAGGTCGCCTCCGACGTGCTGGCGCAGAAATATTTCCGCAAGGCCGGCGTCGCCAAGCATCTGAAGAAGGTCGAGGAAGAAACCGTCCCCTCCTTCCTGTGGCGTTCGGTGCCGGATGAAGACGCGCTCGCCGCGCTGCCGGAAAAAGAACGCTACGGTTCTGAATTGTCTTCCAAACAAGTTTTTGATCGCCTCGCCGGCTGCTGGACCTATTGGGGTTGGAAAGGTTCGTACTTTTCATCCGAGGAAGATGCGCGCGCGTTCTACGACGAGCTGCGTCACATGCTGGCCAAGCAGATGGTCGCGCCGAATTCGCCGCAGTGGTTCAACACCGGATTGCACTGGGCCTACGGCATCGATGGTCCGGGCCAGGGCCATTACTATGTGGATTTCAAAACCGGCAAGCTGACGAAATCCAAATCCTCTTACGAACATCCGCAGCCGCATGCCTGCTTCATTCAGGGCATCGAGGACGATCTCGTCAACGAAGGCGGCATTATGGATCTGTGGGTGCGCGAGGCGCGCCTGTTCAAATACGGCTCCGGCACCGGCTCGAACTTCTCGCGTCTGCGCGGCGAAGGTGAAAAGCTAAGCGGCGGCGGCCGCTCGTCGGGCCTGATGAGCTTCCTCAAGATCGGCGACCGTGCAGCCGGCGCGATCAAGTCGGGCGGCACCACACGCCGCGCGGCCAAGATGGTCGTCGTCGATGCCGATCATCCGGATATCGAGACCTATATCGACTGGAAGGTGCGCGAGGAGCAGAAAGTTGCCGCGCTCGTCACCGGCTCCAAGATCAACCAGAAGCACCTCAAGGCCATCATGAAGGCCTGCGTGAACTGCGAAGGGTCCGGCGACGACTGTTTCGATCCGGAAAAGAACCCGGCGCTGCGCCGCGAGATCAAACTCGCGCGCCGTTCGCTCGTCACCGACAACATGATCAAGCGTGTGATTCAATTTGCCAAGCAGGGCTACAAGGACATCACCTTCGACACCTACGACACCGACTGGGATTCGGAAGCGTATCTCACGGTGTCGGGGCAGAACTCGAACAACTCGGTGTCATTGAAAGACGACTTCCTGCGCGCGGTGGAAACCGACGGCGACTGGAATCTCAACGCGCGCACTTCCAAGAAAATCATGAAGACCATGAAGGCGCGCGATCTGTGGGAGAAGATCGGCTATGCCGCCTGGGCTTCCGCCGATCCGGGCCTGCACTACAACACCACGATGAACGACTGGCATACGTGTAAAGCCAGCGGCGACATCCGCGCGTCGAATCCGTGTTCGGAATACATGTTCCTCGACGACACGGCGTGCAATCTCGCTTCCGCGAACCTCTTGACGTTCTACGACACGCAGACCCGCCGCTTCGACGTCGATGCCTACGAGCACCTGTGTCGCCTGTGGACCGTCGTCCTCGAAATCTCGGTCATGATGGCGCAATTCCCGTCCAAGGCGATTGCGGAACTGTCTTACGAGTTTCGCACGCTCGGTCTCGGCTACGCCAATATCGGCGGCCTGTTGATGACGATGGGCCTGCCGTATGACTCGAAAGAAGGCCGCGCACTGTGCGGCGCGCTGACCGCGATCATGACCGGCGTCAGCTACGCGACCTCGGCCGAAATGGCGGGCGAACTCGGCGCCTTCCCCGGCTACAAGAAAAACGCCGCGCACATGCTGCGCGTGATCCGCAATCATCGCCGCGCGTCTTACGGCGAAGCGACTGGCTACGAATCGCTCGCGGTCAATCCGGTGCCGCTCGATCATGCGTCGTGTCCGCAGGCCGACATCGTTCAGCACGCGAAGGCCGCGTGGGATCGCGCGCTCGAACTCGGCGAACTTCATGGATACAGGAACGCGCAGACCACGGTCGTGGCGCCGACCGGCACCATCGGTCTGGTGATGGATTGCGACACCACCGGCATCGAACCCGATTTCGCGCTGGTGAAATTCAAAAAGCTCGCCGGCGGCGGCTACTGGAAGATCATCAACCGCGCCGTCCCCGAAGCCCTGCGCGCGCTCGGCTATAATGAGGCGGACATTGCCGAGATCGAAGCCTATGCGGTCGGTCACGGCTCGCTGGGACAATCGCCGGGCATCAACCGCTCGACGCTGAAAACCAAGGGCTTCACCGATGAAGCATTGGATAAGGTCGAGAAGGCTCTGCCCACGGCGTTCGACATCAAGTTCGCGTTCAACAAATGGACGCTCAGTGAGGACTTCCTGCGCGACACGCTGAAACTCGATCCGGAAACCTACAACGCCCCGGGCTTCGATCTGCTCGCGGCGCTCGGTTTCTCCAAGCGCGAGATCGAAGCGGCGAATGTCCACATCTGCGGCGCGATGACGGTCGAAGGCGCGCCGCATCTGAAGGCCGAGCACTATCCGGTGTTCGACTGCGCCAATCCGTGCGGCAAGATCGGCAAGCGTTATCTCTCCGTCGAAAGCCACATCCGCATGATGGCGGCGTCGCAGCCGTTCATTTCGGGCGCGATCAGCAAGACCATCAACATGCCGAACGACGCCACGGTGGAAGATTGCAAATCGGCGTATCTGCTGTCCTGGAAGCTCGCGCTGAAAGCCAATGCGCTCTATCGCGACGGCTCCAAGCTCTCGCAGCCGCTGAACGCGCAGCTCATCAGCGACGACGAGGACGAGGACGATGCGGTGGAAGCTCTCTACGAGAAGCCGATGGCGGCGCGCACTGCGGCGCTGACAGAAAAGATCGTGGAGAAAATCGTCGAGCGCGTCACGGTCATTCGCGAGCGCGAGAGGATGCCGGATCGCCGCAAGGGCTACACGCAAAAGGCCGTGGTCGGCGGGCACAAGGTTTATCTCCGCACCGGCGAATACGATGACGGCCGTCTGGGCGAAATCTTCATCGACATGCACAAGGAAGGCGCGGCGCTGCGTTCGTTCGTGAACAACTTCGCGATTTCGGTGTCGCTCGGCCTGCAATACGGCGTGCCGCTCGACGAATATGTCGATGCGTTCACCTTCACGCGCTTCGAGCCGGCCGGCCCCGTGCAGGGCAACGACTCGATCAAATATGCGACCTCGATCCTCGACTACGTGTTCCGCGAACTCGCGGTCTCCTACATGGAGCGTTTCGACTTGGCGCATGTCGATCCGAGCGAGACGCAGTTCGACGCCATCGGCAAGGGCGTGGAAGAAGGCAAGGCGCCCGATCCGTCGCATTCGGCGAAGTTCGTCTCCAAGGGCATCACGCGCTCGCGGCTCGACAAGCTCGTCGTGATGCAGGGCGGCGCGGCCGATGCGGTCGGCAGCGGTAATGTTTCGGCGATTGCGTCGAACGCGGCCAGCGCGCGCGGCGAGTCCGACGGCGCAGTGGCGCTGAAAACCGCCGAGCCGGAGCGTGAACTCTCGCCGACGGAAAAGCTGGAGGCTCAGCAGTGGAGCAAGGCTGGAAGTGCAGCGGCTTCAACCGCAGCACCAACCAAGGCCGAGCGCCGCGCCGAAGCGAAAGCACGCGGCTACGAAGGCGACATGTGTGGCGAGTGCTCGAACTTCACCCTCGTGCGAAACGGCACCTGCATGAAGTGCGATACCTGCGGCAGCACGACGGGGTGTTCGTGAGCGAATTTTTTCGATAGACACAATCAGAAAGGCCGCTCGTGAGAGCGGCTTTTTTGTTGGAGCAAAAAGCATGTCAACGCTATCAAAGAACGTATGCATTGCCTGCGGTCAAAGGATCTCGTTATCGGCAACTGTTTGCCCTACGTGCAAAAGCTATCAAGCCAATTGGCGAAATTGGCTCCAGTATCTTTCAGGTATCGTCGCTCTAATCGCAATTTCAGTTACAGCGTTAAGTTGGGCCTGGACCAACCTCAGAGCTACGTTCTTTTATAAAGATGACGTTCGCTTGATTTCGCTAAATTCAATAACTTCAGCTGTTGTTGCTAACTTTGGCGACGGAGAAATATTTATCTCTCACATCATTCTCACAATGCCGGGCCGGTCACGGTGGACTACGCCAAGGCTGGTTTTTGAAGAACGAGTTTCACCCGGACAATTTGCAAGAAAAGAATTCCGAACAGAATTTGACAAGGAAAAGAATGAGATAATAAGGGGCTATTCTGACGCAAACTTCGATCTACTCGTCGAAAAGGCGATGAGTAACAGTTGCTACAACCTCGTTTTCTTTAGCGAAAACGACGCTACGTTTTCCGAAATCCAGCAGATGGCTGGATCGACCCTGAACACTTTCCAAGTTGGCGGCTACCTTCAATATTGGAGCACGATCGACAGAAAGGCAAAAAAATTGCCTATTGCCGGCAAAGGTATTGTTAGAAAAAATTGCTAGTCCACCACGCGCCCCTTCATCCGCGCGACGCCCTTCAAAGTCATCGCAGCCCCGCATTTCCCCCATCCCCACCACCCTTCCTTAACAACTGCGCGCCACACTGACGCTCCTTCAACGGAGCGATCATGCCGCTTTACGGGCGCGTCATCATGGGTTGTCTCGCCGCGTTCATGGCGTGGACGATGCTGCGCGCGTGGCGCACCGGCGTCGCCTATGACGAGAACGCCACGTATGTCGAGAACGACCAGCCGACGATGTTCATCGCCGCGATGGCCGGGCAGTTGTTCGCCATGCTGTTTGCCGGCGCGATGGCGGCGGGATTCACGCCGCAGGAATTCTTCGCGCAGTTCGGCCTCGATAAACTGTTCGGCGATCTGAGCTGGCTCTGCCCGCCGAACAGCGCGCGATAAACCGCATTGCGCAGGCCCGCGTGCGGCGTGCTAGACTGGCGGCATGTATCCCTTCTTCCGCGCGATCTTCTTTGAAGTCATCGGCCTCTGGTCGGCCTATCAGATCTGGAAAAATTTCCAGACCGGAATCATCGACACCGGGCGCGGCTGGCGCATCGAGCGCGACAGCAATCCCTCCGGCTTCTGGCTTTATACATTGTTCAACGTCGCCTTCGTCGCGTTTGCGATCGCCGTGCTGCTCAACGCCATCGGCATGATCGGCGATCCCTTCCATGCGGTGAACCGCTGGATGCGCGGCGACTTTCGTTGAACCGCATTTGATCCCGATCAATCCGGCGTCTGCGCACTGTCTTTAAGATTGCGCAAAACGGAGAACGCCATGTCCGCAACCGATCTCGCGCGGCTGCATCTCGACGCCGCGCTGACCGAGGCAAAAAGCAAACATGTCGCCAGCGAAGCCGTGCTGCGCGCGATGCTCGGCCTCGTCATCGACAAATATCTCGAAACCCGCGCCGTGCACGACGTGCAGTCGGAACTGCGTTTCGTCGCCGACAATTGCGATCCCGATACCGACCACGCCTTCATGCGGCCCTGAAGGCCTGCGAATTTCGACCCTTGATAGATACTTGCATATGCAAGTATCATGGCCTATATTCCGGCCATGACAGACACACCCACAATCGCCGTTCTGCGGCTGTTTCGCGCCCGTTCCTTCCTTGAGTCACGTCTGGCACCCGAACTCGGTTCGGTGCATGGCGTCGGCCTCAATGAATTGCTGCTCCTGATGCAATTGTCGCAGGCGCCGTTGCAGCGGCTGCGTCGCGTCGATCTCGCCGCGCGCCTTAGCGTCAGCCAGTCTACCGTGACGCGCATGGCCGTGCCGATGGAGAAAATCGGCCTCGTCGCGCGCGAAGCCGATCCGCGCGATTCCCGCGTCGGCTATGTCGTGCTGACGAAATCCGGCCGCACGCTGGTCGCCAACGCGGAGAAAACCTTCAAGCGCATCGCCTCGGAAGTGTTCCGCGACCGCTGGCCCGCGAAGGACGTTGCAACACTGGCCGATCTGCTTGGCCGCCTCACGGCTGCGCTGCCCGGCGATATTGCAGCTTAAACAAAAAGCCCCGCAGCGATGCGGGGCTTTCGTTTTTCAGTGTGCAGACGTTAGCCGGCCATGCACTTCTTGATCGAAGCGTCCTTGGCGGCGCCGGACAGCGGCTTGCCGTCCGCGCTCTTGGCGTTGTCGTTGCAGCACTTCGTCATGGCGCTGGTCTTGGCCGCGCCCGACAACGGCTTGCCGTCGGCGCTCATGGCCTTGCAGGCTTCCGCGAAGACCGGCGAAGCGGCAAACAGCGAGAGCGTGACGGCGATAGCAATGCTTTTCATGGGGAATCTCCAAATGGAAGGACAGTCAGCCTAGCCTATCCGTAACGCCTGACAATCCGGATCGCTCCGTTGTCCGCGCGTTTCGCAGCGCGATTTGTGCAGCGCGGATACGATATTCCCGATAGGTCAGCCCTGCTGCTGGAACGGACTCATTTCAGGCGTATTGTTTTCGCGGAGAGGATTGCGTGTCATGCAGCTTCACCTCGGCAACAAGTCCGGCATCAAGGCTGGCATCAAGTCCGAGCGCGAGACCCGGATATGTCTCGTGGCCATTGTCGCGATCATGGTGCTGACCGGCTCGGCAATCCTGGCGATGGGCGCGCATTACTATTTCCCCAGCAAGGCGATGAACCGCGTCGTGATGGCGATGCCGTTCTGATTGCGGCGGCGCTTTTGCCGCAATCGCCGCGCGTTTGCGGCGACAATGTGAACTTAACGTGGAACTTCAAGCACGCACGTTCACGCAGCTTCACATCGCCCTGAATTTAATCTCCGTTTAACGAAATGACGCCTTAATGCCGCTCCGCATTATTGCGAATTGCTGCGGCGAAACATGGTGTTCGCGGGCGATCGGGCAATGGATGCGGCTTCGTTATTGCGCGGTCGCGCAGGTCCATCGCCGCAGGACGCGGACATGGTTAGCGAAGCGTTTGCGTTGAGTGCGTGGTGGGGAGTTGCGTGCGTGCTGAGTTCGGGGATGCGAGCCGGATGAAATATTCCGTTCTCGCCTACGACACACAAGTGTCGCCAGCGCAGTCATTCCGAAAAGCGTTTTCGGTCACGCTCGGATTCCTGATCCTGATCGCAGGAACGCTTAGTGTCACCTGGGCAATCTACACCCATATCGGCGGCCTCAGCCTCACAAGCGCCTCGTCCGACATACGCAAGGTTGCGTTCGCGCCGCTGAAGAAATTCGCCAAGGTCGAAACCCGCCCCCCGTTCGATACGCAGACCGAAAAGGTCGCGTTCAACGAGCGTTTCATTTCGCGCTCGGACGATGTGGCGACCGGCTCGCTGCCGCCGACGGATCGCTTTGAAATCGCCGCTGCCGACGCGCTCGAAATCATCACCACGCCGGAACCTGCGCCGCCGCCGAAGCCTGCGGAAGTTGCAAGCATTCCCCTTCCCGCTGCGAAGCCCGCGAGCCTGCGCGAGCGCATGAAGGATAGCATCGTGCGCAAGGAAATCGCGGTCGCCAACAAGGCCGCGACACTGACCGCCAACGCCAAATCCGTTTTCGACCGCCTGTTCAAGAAATCCGAACCCGGCCCGATGCTGGCCTATGCAGGCAGCGACGGCGGCATCATTGCAGGCGGAAACAATCCGAAGGTCGAGATCAGCCTCAAGCCGCCGTTCAGCCGCGACACGGCGGTCTATGACATCACCGCGAAGAAGGTCTATTTGCCCGACGGCACCGAGCTCGAAGCGCATTCGGGTCTCGGCGACAAAATGGACAATCCGGATTTCGTGAACCTGCGGATGCGCGGCGCGACGCCGCCGCATGTCTACGACATGAAACTGCGCGAGAGCCTGTTCCACGGCGTCGAGGCGATTCGCCTCAATCCGGTCGGCGGCGAGGACGCGATCCACGGCCGCGACGGGCTTCTGGCCCACACCTACATGCTGGGGCCGAGCGGACAATCCAACGGCTGCGTCTCGTTCAAGGACTACAACCGTTTTCTGCGCGCCTTCAAGAACAATGAGATCAAGCGCCTCGCGGTGATCGCAAGCCTCGACAAGATCTGAGCGTTACGCCTCAGTGCCGCTTGAAATACTGCACGTCCCGCTCGTGCTTCTCGGCGGCTGCGCGCGTCTTGAACGTGCCGAGGTTGCGGCGGCGTCCGGTTTTCGGATTTTTCTTGCGTGAATAGAGGCGATAGCCGCCCGACGCGAGTTTGCGGATCATCGAAACAGCCCTTTCGCGGACAGGTCTTGCGAGACGTTCAATGCGCCGGACGCCGGAGCGTTCCGCAACAACTTGACGGGTTCCCGCTCGCCAACGCATCCTCGCACGATATTCGTTCGGGAGATTTTCATGATTCTCGTGACCGGCAGCATCATCGTCCAGAGCAAGAGCTTCGAGGAGGCGCGCCGCCTTAGCATCGAGCACACCCACCGCTCGCGCAAGGAGCCGGGCTGCATCTCGCACGACGTTCACATCGATTGCGACAATCCGATGCGGCTGGTGTTCGTCGAACGCTGGGCGGATCGCGACGCGCTGCTCAAGCATTTCGCTGTGCCCGCATCGCGCCAGTTCATCAAGGATCTGTCGGCGTTTCTGGTGGAGCCGGCGGCGATGGAAATCTACGAAACAAAACTGATGGACAGGCCGTGACTGCGTCACCCTTTCGCCTTGACGTAACAATCGCGCTCTAGTGTTCTGTCGGCGTTGCCACACCAGATTTTTTCCGGGGAAGCCATGACAAGATTTTCAACGAAAGCCGCTCTTGCGGCCCTCGCCGTATTTTCCGTTGCCACGTTTGCCGATTACGCAGACGCTGCGAGCTGCACCAATTCGTTCAACACCTGCGCGTCGCGCTGCCGGACGAAATATGCCCACGACAAGAATTGCGTCTCCGATCACTGCTCGCCGAAGCTCGCGACCTGCAAATCGACCGGCTGCTGGCAGCAGGGTGGCGATTTCGGCAATGTGCTGACCTGCAATCTCGACAAGAAATAAGGCTTTCAGCCTTTCGTCACCGCAAATCCCGTGCGCGGAAAATGCACGACGATGTCGCCCGCAAGAGGATCGTTGCGGCGGATCGCAATGTGCTGCGCCGACAGCGACACGATCATGCCGGCGACCCCGACCTTGCCGTAGTCGTCCGGCGTCACCGTCACACGATCACCCGGCATCAGGCCGGCGGGATCGTGCGGATCGGCGGCGACGGTTGAGCGCGGCTTCGCTTCGGTGCCGATCTTAAGCGCGTCCTGTTTGGACATCTCGGTGCGGTTGCCGTGGCCTAAAATCTTGATGCGCTTTTCCCACGCAACGAGCGCGGGAAATTCCGCCAATAATCGCTCGGATTCATCCGCAAGATTTGTCCGCGCGTACCACACATTCATATAGGCGTTGACATCGGCGAGGCTGAAATCGCCGAGCAGCCAGGATCGTCCGGTCAGTTGCGCGTCGATGCGGTCGCAATGAGAACGAAACTGATCGCGCCAGTGCGGCAGCGCCGCGCGCATCGCCGCCACATCGAACGGCGCGCCGCGCAGTTTGGCGCGGTCGGCGATGAATTCTTCCGGCACGCTGTCGCCGAGCTTGCCGAACACGAGATTGACGGTGTTCTGGAAAAACACGCGGTCGCTCCACAGGCCGACGAGCCACGGCAGACCCTCATTGCGATCCGGCAACAGCGTCGGATTCGGAAACCGCCGCTCCAGTTCGGCGATGATGATTTGGGTGTCGCAGAAAATATCCGCGCCGATCTGCATCACCGGCGTTCGGCGATAGCCGCCCGTCAACGGCATCAGGTCCGGACGCGGCATGATGCGTGAAATCAGCACCGATTTCCACGTCACTTTCTTCAGACCGAAGATGACGCGGATTTTCTCCGAAAACGGCGAAGCATCGAAATGATGGAGGATAATGTCGTCGGCCATGAGGTTTCCGGTTCGGTCGCGGCGTTTGCGACCATGCAGAAATCAGTCCGAAGCGTCAACGCCGCGCAGCCAGGCCAGCATCGGCGCATTGATCTCGCGCGGATAGGTGTGGCTGAGATCGTCGATCTCGCGATAGATCACGTCCGCGCCGCTGGCCGTGAGATATTGCTGCGCCTGCTGCGCCAACTCCACCGGAAACATCCAGTCCAGCGCGCCATGCGCCATGAAGATCGGCAGGCCGCGCAATCTGTCGGCGTCCGCCATCGACGCCAGCATCGGATGAAACGCCGCCGACACCGGGCCTAAATGCGTGGCGCGCGAGGCGGCATCAAGCCCGCTCACGTAGCAGAACGTGCCGCCGTCGCTCATTCCGGTCATCAGAATTCGCGCGGGATCGATCGACCATCGCGATTGAACCGCCTCGATCATGCGGTTGATGTTCGGCGTATCGGTGTCGTCGCCGAGCAGCGCCCATGTCGGGCCGGTTGACGTCGGCGACATCAGAATTGCACCGTAGCTGCGTGCGTCGCGCAACCAGCTCCACAGAAATCCGCGGCCGTGCCCGCTGCCGCCATGCAGGGCAATCACAAGCGGCCATTTGCGATCCGGCGTGTAATACTCGGGGACATAGAGCGAGAAACCGCCGCGCGCGCCGGTGTCGTTCTCGAAATGGAGAACGCCGGTCTCGCCGTCGTGCTTCTGTTGCGCGCAGCGCGCAAGAACTTCGGCATTATCGCGCAGCGCGTGATCGACAAAGAAACGATTGATCGCCGGATAGGATGCGGCGTGCAGGTATAGCGCCTCCTGCGCGCGCGGCGCATGGCGCAACGCCTTGTACGTCGCGCGCAGATCGCCGTGCGCGAAGGCTGCACCAAGTTCGTCGAACGCGGCCAGCGTTTCATCGCCTGCGAGTTTCATCCAGTCCGGCGCGCCGGCGGATTGCGCATGCGCCGCGCGGAATTTTTCCGCACGCGGCGCGACGGCTTCGTTCAACGCCTCGAGCATCGACGGATCGAGATGCCGCGCGGCGAACTCAAGAATATCGAGCGCGTTGAGAAGGGGAAGGAGGAGCGCAGCAGATTGGGGGTTCATGGCAAGAACCCCGCTCGTCCCCGCGAATGCGGGGACCCAGAACCTGGACCGAAATTTCCTCCCACAAATCCCGCCACTCGCGATTTCCCGCCTCGATCAGCTTGAGCTTCCAGTCACGATTCCACTTCTTGATCTGACGTTCGCGCGCAAACGCACTTTCACGGCTGCCGTGGACCTCATACGAGATCAGCATCTTGACGTTATATCGCGCGGTAAAACCACCCAATGTCCCAGTCCGATGCTGCCAGACACGGCGCACAAGATCGTCCGTCATGCCGGTATAGAGCGTGCCGTTGCGTTTGCTGGCCAGCATGTAAACGAAGAAATTCATGGCCTGCCCGGCTGGATCCCCGCCTTCGCGGGGATGAGCGGGAGAATTACATGGAGGAGTTGCGGCCGAGAGCGAAAACTCATTCTTCCTTCTCGGTCGTAAAGAACAGCGGATAGCCCTTGGCCTTGCCCATTTCAGTGGCTTCCTTGGCCTTCGTTTCCGCAACATCGCGGGTATAGACCGCGATCACGCAGGCGCCCTTCTGATGTGCAGTCAGCATCACGCGATGCGCGATCTCCTCGCCCATGTTGAAAACGGCCTTGAGCACAATCACGACGAATTCGCGCGGCGTGAAGTCGTCGTTGAGCAGAATCACCTTGTAGAGCGGCGGGCGCTGCGGCTTGAGTTTGACCTTGGTCCGCGTCGCTGGTTTCGGCTTGACGGTGGTATCGGGCATCGGACGTTCCCGGATGCAAATCGGCGGCGCAAATGTATGGCGCGCCGGAACCGGGTCAACGTCTCATGTTTTGGGGAATTTCGTTAGCCAACGCTTTGCAGGGCTCCGTCCCCGGTCATTCAGACCGTGCGGATGATCGACGCGGTTAGCGGGTCACGCTCCCCAGCGAAGCCTCTTCCCGGCCCATCGGGACGCACGTCTTTTGACGGCGCATTCCTCCAAGGGCACCCTTCACCTTCAGCACTTTGCCGGCACCGCACACGCCATTGTCGACATAGACAACGGAGAACGGCGCCAGAAAATAAGGTTCGGTTTTGAGAAAATTCTTCGCAAGGCAAGGCTGAGCCGCAGCACAAACAAACAACACTGCTAACGCGGTACGCATGGCACCTTTGTCCTCGAGCCGGCAAAAATCATAATGCTGCGTTTGCGATCCGGTTCCAAGCAAATTCGTGAAGGGAGCGAATCTTTCCGCGAGGGTGAGTTAATCGCGCCGTGACGACAGCGTGATGACGGGAAGAGGAACGCCAATTCCGCGAATGGGTTGAACTCGATCCTTCAACCGACGGAGTTTCCCATGCGGCATCCCTATCTGATCGCAACGCTGGCGGTTCTGGCGCTCGCCGGATCGTCGCTGGCAGCAGCAGCACAGACACCGGCGGCCGGTCCGACCATCTCGCCGGCAACGCCACCCGCAACAACAACGCCTTCGACGACGGGGTCGAACCTCAACACCAGCGGTTCTGCGGCCAATAACGGGCTGAATACGTCGGGCGTCAATCAGCCGGGCGTACCGAATACCTCGACGCCCGGCACCATCGGCACGGGCGCTGCGCCGAGTGGGCTCCGCGGCGACAGCACGACAAGCCCAGGTTATCCGGTAGGCACTGGCACACAACGCTAAGACATTGAACTAAAGTTGCGTTATTCGGCTTTGACCGGCGCGGGCTTGTTGCTGGTCTGCTCGCTGGTCTTGGGCGTCGCGCTTTCCTTACCCGGAGCGGCACCCGCAATCCGCACCTGATCGCCGTCGGCGATGCCGTCGAGCGGCGTCACGATGATCCGGTCGTCGGCGGCAAGGCCCGACCCGATTTCGATTTCGCGTCCGAGATCGCGCGAAATGGTGACGGTCTTGAACAGCACCTTGTCGCCCGGCGTCACCGTCGCCACCCGCAAGCCGCTGGCGTTGAAGATCAAGGCGCTCGCCGGAATGCTCAAAGGTTGCACGTCGTTGGTGAGATTGAGCTTCACATCGGCATAGGCACCGGGGCGCAGCTCGCCGCCGGGATTGTCGATGCCAAGCTGCATGCGCGTCGTGCCGGAACCGACATCGACCGATTGCGCGGAAGACTCCACGACCGCCGGAAAGCTGCGGTTGGCGTATTCCGGCACCGACACGGAAGCCTTCGCGCCGATTTTGATGGCGGGCAGATAGCTTTGCGGCACGTTCACATACAGGCGCAGCTTCGTCGCATTCGACACCACAAACATCGCAGCGCCCGTTCCGGTGCCGCCGTTGATGAGCGCGCCGACATCGGTGTTGCGTTCGGTGACAATGCCATCGAAGGGCGCCGTGACGTTCTTGTAACCGGCCAGCGCCTCAAGCCGCTCGACATTGGCCTGCTGCGAATTGACCTGCGCTTCCTTGCTGGCGAGATCGGCCGAGCGTTCGTCGATTTCCTGCTGCGACACGAAGTTAGAGGCGAGCAATGTCTTGCGGCGGGCGAGCGTCGCACCTGACAGTTTGGCGGCGGCCTGCGCGTTGGTGAGATCGGCG
>JAFKKP010000062.1 GCA_017305515.1 Hyphomicrobiales bacterium | reverse complement strand
TAGATCGAGGCGATCAGCGTCGGCGGCATCAGCACCACCGCCATCACCGAGAACAGCTTGATGATGTTGTTCTGCTCGAGGTTGACGACGCCGAGCATCGCGTCGAGCACGAAGGTGATCTTGTTCGACAGGTACGAGGCGTGGTCGGTGAGCGAGGCGATGTCGCGCTGCTGGGTCTTGAACTGCGATTTCTGATCCTTGGTCCAGCGCGTGGTGTCGGTCTCCACCAGCACGAAGGAAATCAGCCGCCCGATCGACACGAGGCTCTCGCGCACTTTCGAGGTGAGGTCGCCCTTCTTGCCGATGGTGAGCAGAATTTGTGAGTAGGTCGCAGCATGTCCGCGCTCGGCGGACGGCTCGAAAATCTGCGACGACACCGCGTCCACATCCGCGCCGGCGCGCTCCAGAATGTCGGCGCAGCGGTCGATCACGCCGTCGAGCAGCTCCAGCAGCACGCCGTCGCCGGTCAGGTTCGGCGAACAGTTGCGCGCGAGCTTCGCCGCGATCAGCGCGAACGGCTTCGGCTCGTCGTAGCGCACGGTGACGAGGCGGTGATCGGTGAGGATGAAGGTGACGGGCGTGGTGCGCGGGTTGCCGGAATCGGTCGCGCACATCAGCGTCGCCGTCATGTAGCGCGCGTTGTTCTCGACATAGAGGCGGCTGGAAATCTCGATTTCCTGCATGTCCTCGCGTGTCGGGATCGAAATGCCGACCAGCTTCTCGACCGCCTTGTCCTCGCCGGGCGACGGCGATTTCAGATCGATCCATACTGCGTTGGTCGGCAGATCCTCGGCCTCGATGGTCTCAAGCCGCTTGAGCTGCGAGGCGGTGGGGACGAACACTGACAGCATGGACAACTCCGGCGCGGCGCGTTGGACAGTCGTGGTCCATCTGCGTCCAAAGCGCAAATTGCGCCGATTCCCGCAAGCCCCGGGCCTGGGGTGCGCCCCACCCTCCCACGTTCCGGTTCGCGTTTATGTGACTGTGATGAAGGGGCGCAGCGGCCTTCGGGGCCGATCGCAGGCCGTCAAATCTGGCGATTTTTGCCTTGAAAATCGGCCGGTTTCCGCCTGTGCGGCAGCAAAGTCACAGCTGCGCGCTGCGTGGCAACATCACCGCAGAATGACTGGAAAGTTGGAAACTTCTGGCGTTTATAGTGGCGAGCGGCCTGCGCAGAATCGTGCGTTCAAGGCCATGTGGCGTGGTGACGCGCGACAATTGGATCGAAAGCCCGTCAATGACCCGCGTTGCTTCCAGATTTACCCTTCTCGCCGCCGGCATGATGCTGGCCGGCTGCATGCAGACGACCTACGAACCGACGTCGGAAGCGGCGTTGAAGCCGCGCGACAAGGAATATCTGGCCAAAGTTTCCTACGACAAGGTTCCGGTGGCCCAGCCGTTCCGCCGCGCCATCGTCGATTATCACCGCAAGGAATTGCCGGGTTCCATCGTCGTCGATTCCGACAATCACTACCTTTATTACGTGCTCGAAGGAAACAAGGCGATCCGCTACGGCATCACCGTCGGCGAGGAAGCGATGGCCTGGTCCGGCATCGCCAAGGTCGGCGCCATGACCGAGTGGCCGGACTGGCATCCGACCAAAAGCGAGATTTCGCGGCTCGGCGTGCCGACTTTCGTGAAAGGCGGCCCGGATAATCCGATGGGCTCGCGCGCGATCTATCTTTATTCCGGCGGCAAGGACACGCTGTTCCGCATCCACGGCACCAACCAGCCCGAATATATCGGCGCGTCGATCTCCTCCGGCTGCATCCGCCTGACCAACGAGGATGTCATCGACCTCTACGGCAAGGTGAAGATGGGAACCGTCGTCGTTGTGCTCGATCCCAAGCAGGGCGACTCGCCGGTCAACTCGAAGATGGCCCTTCAGGGCGGCGGCACGATGTAACTGCCTGCTCGCGAAGCAGAGATCGGAAAGCGCCGGAAAATCCGGCGCTTTTTTATTGGCTTAGGGGGTGCGTCAACTCGCCACATGAACCCCGAAAGTCACAGGCTCCGTGTTGCGTAGCGAAAGCGGTGTCGAAACGCTGGAATCGCCATGCGTTTCAGAGCAAATAACGGCTAACGATTTCGGAAGCATGATGAGAGAGATTCGGCGTGGGGGCGCGCGGAATCTCGATATGGAAGTTCAGAAATGTCCTCGCTCGGTTCTAAAATTATCGTCCTGATCGCCGCCCTCGCGCTTGCGGGGTGCATGCAGACATCGACGACTTACGAAAAGTCCCCGGAAGCAAGCCTGAAGCCGCGCGACAAGGAGCTTCTC
>JAFKKP010000061.1 GCA_017305515.1 Hyphomicrobiales bacterium | reverse complement strand
CTTTCGGCATCAGATCTTTGAACGCCTGACCGAGCCAGCCATTCCATCGCGACACCCGCTGCGACGCCGAGCGGATGAATGTGAGGCCGCTGTCGAGCGTACTCATGATTTTCGTCTCATGGCGATGCGACCAGCCGATAGCCGATTCCGCGCACGGCTTGCAGGAACAAAGGATTGGCCGTATCGCGCTCGATCTTGCGCCGCCGGCGGTTGACCTGCACGTCGACGGCGCGCTCGTTCGCGCCGTCGCCTCCGGTCAGCGCGCCGCGCGGCACGGTCTCGTCGGGCGCGTTGGCGAGGATACGCAGCATCTCCCGCTCGCGGTCGGTGAGATGGATCGTCCGCTCGCCTTCGCGCAATTCGCCGCGATCGAGATGATAGACGTAAGGTCCGAATGCGACCGACTTCAGCGCCGGGGCAACGACGGGCGCCGCACGCTTGAGAATGTTGGCGATGCGCAAAACCAGTTCGCGCGGCTCGAACGGCTTGGCGACATAGTCGTCCGCGCCGATCTGCAATCCTTCGATGCGGCTTTCGGCTTCGTGACGCGCCGTCAACATCACGATCGGGACCGATGACGATGTGCGGATCGAACGAGCAAGTTCAAAACCGGTCTCGCCCGGCATCATCACGTCGAGAATCAGCAGATCGAAATGCAACCCCTGCAAAATTGCGCGCGCGTCGGCGGCACTCTTTGCGGTGGTGACACGATAGCCTTCGCCGGCAAGAAATCGCGACAGCAGATCGCGGATACGACGATCGTCATCGACCAGCAGAAGATGCGGAGCATCGTCTGCTGGTTCAGCGCCGGTCTTTTCCGGGATCGCGAGTTCGTTCACCGTCGCTCCTTCACGGTTTGCCGCGGCTTGCGAGAATAATCTCGAGCACCTTGTCGGGATCGGCCTGATCGATCATGCCCAACAGAAACTGGCGGACATTGTCCGCGCCGGCGGCATCGACGCCTTGCAGCGCGCGATTGATCCGATCGGTCTGCAAGCCTGCGAGTTTTCCCACCAAGGCCTCGCCTTTGGCGGTGGCATAAAGAAGGCGTTGTCGCTTGTCGCTGTTGCCGGCCTTCTGAACGATGTAGCCCTCGTCGAGCAACTGCTTGAGCACGCGGCCGAGCGACTGCTTGGTGATCCGCAACACATCCAGGAGATCGGCGACTTTGAGGCCGGGATAGCGGCTGACGAAATGCACGACCCGGTGATGAGCGCGGCCGAACCCGAATTCCTCCAGCACATGATCGGCGTCGCCGACGAAGTCCCGGTAGGCGAAGAACAGCAACTCGATGATGTCCCAGCGCAAATCGGTACGGCCCGCCAAAGCTCCGCTTCCGGCCTTCAGACTATCCTGAGTCTTTCGATCAGACTTGAAATTTATGTCAGTCATATTGACATATTTTCGGTTGAATGTTACAAAAACGGTGTCCGATACGAAACTTTCGGATAACTCGTTGGATTTACAGGCCGGTTATGCGCTTTGGGGCGTCCAAGGCTCGCATAGACAGCGAATTCCGCCACCGCGCGATTGTCGGTCGACTTTCCGCGAAACATACTGGACTTAACCGTTCAGGTAAAACAAACGGGCCGCCGCCAAAGGCGAGACGGCCAATCTGGAGAGAAGCCATGGGAGTGTCATTCGACAAGATTGACGGCGATGTCTTGTTGAAATTCGACATCCAGACCGCGAAGAATCCGACCCCGGAAAAGGACCGCCTGGCCAAGCTGGCGGATCCCGGCTTCGGCCGCGTCTTTACCGATCACATGGCGATCGTTCGCTACAGCCAAGCCAAAGGTTGGCACGACGCACGCGTCGAGTCTCGCGCCAACTTCCCGCTCGATCCGGCGACAGCCGTTCTCCATTACGCCCAGGAAATTTTCGAGGGCCTGAAAGCCTACAAGCGCGACGACGGCGGCGTGAACCTGTTCCGTCCCGACGCCAACGCAAGACGATTCCGCAACTCGGCGGATCGCATGGCCATGGCGCCGCTGCCGGAGCCGGTTTTCATCGAAGCCGTCGAACAACTCGTGCGCATCGACCGCGCATGGATGCCGGGAGGCGAAGGCAGCCTCTACATGCGGCCGTTCATGATCGCCAATGAAGTGTTCCTCGGGGTGAAGCCGTCGGCAGAATACATTTTCGCCGTCATCGCCTCGCCGGTCGGCTCATACTTCAAAGGTGGACCTGCACCCGTTTCGATCTGGGTGTCGGAGAACTATACGCGTGCGGCCGTCGGCGGCACCGGCGCGGTGAAGTGCGGAGGAAATTACGCGGCGAGT
>JAFKKP010000060.1 GCA_017305515.1 Hyphomicrobiales bacterium | reverse complement strand
CGAGCGCGGCCAATACCGTGATGAGGCGCTGTTTGAGCGCGAGATCGACCAGACCTGCCAGCAAGGATTATTCCTCCTTGTCGGCGTCGACCAGCTCCGAAAGCAGCGCCAACACGCCGCGCGAGGCTATTTCGTCGTTGGGGCGGAAGTCCGCGCGAACCGCGACATTGCGCGCGGTTTCGGCGATCACCTGAACCGGGCGGGCGCGGAAACCGTCGGTGCTCTTGGTGAACACCCAGGTCTGGTCGCGATGGCGCACGATGGACGTCGACGGCACCGACCAGTTCTTGCCGGCGCTGGCGACATTCGGCGCTTCGACGCGCACCGTGGTGCTGACTGCAAGACCGGGGCGCAGTCGTCCGCCGGCTGCGGAGATTTCGGCGACCGCGATGGTCGATTGCGTGGACTGGTCGATGGTGCGGCCAATGCGGATGATCTTGCCCTCCACGCCGTGCGCAGCGAGCATCACGCGCGCGCCAACCGAAATGTTCGCGAGGCGATGCGATGGAATCTGGATGTTGACCCAGAGCGGATCGAGTTCGCCGAACGTATAAAGCGGCGTCGCAGCCTTGACCTGCTCGCCAGTGTTGGCGTGACGCGTCACCACAGTGCCGGTGATCGGCGACTTCACAATCAAAAGACTGACGATGCCGCGCGTGGTGGTGAGCGTGTCGAAATCAGCCTGATCCATTCCCATCAGGAATAGAAGCTGTTTGCGCTCGTCGAGCTTCGACTTGGCGATGGCCGCTTCGGTCTCGGCAATCCGCAAATCCTTTTCGGGAAGCGCCTTGCCTTCGACCAGCATTTTGGCGCGGCGAAGTTTGTCGGCTGCCAGCGTCTCGTCCGACATCGCAGCAAGATAAAGCCGCTGCGCTTCCACCATGTCGGGCGAGCGCACCTGCGCAACGGCCTGCCCCGCCGTCACCGGCTCGTCCTGCGCGACCAGCATCTTTTCGACGAGGCCGCCCGCGGGCGCCGCCACCATGCGTAACTGCTGCTGCGGCACGACCACCGTGCCGGGGAATGTGAGTTCGGCCTTGCCGTCGTCCGGCACGACATGGATCGTCGAAATGCCGGCGGCCTTCATGCCGTGATCGTCCATCGGAATCGAAATTTCGAGGCCGCGGAAATTCGCGCTGGAGACGTCCTGCGTCTGCTGGTGCTGTTCCTGGGCTTCGGCCGAGACGGACGATTCGCTCCATACCG
Organism: Hyphomicrobiales bacterium; assembly: GCA_017305515.1. Lineage (GTDB taxonomy): Bacteria > Pseudomonadota > Alphaproteobacteria > Rhizobiales > Xanthobacteraceae > Afipia. Next base: position 1,080 of record JAFKKP010000060.1, on the reverse strand, counting down.
GCAATACGGAGGTCGCCAGCATGACGAGCGAAAATATGCCCGCGCCGGCATTCATGGTGGTTCTAATCACGTCGGAGCCCCGGTTTTGCGAAGTCCGCGACGGTTTGGGGGAGAATCTTTTCATGTGCACTGCGGCATAAATGCACGTTCCGTGCCTGAAAAATTAAGGCATTGATTTATTTGAATTTAATATGGTTAACGCCCGGTAAACGCGTTTCACAATGGCGTTAGTGCCCAATCGGCGTGCACTACACGGTATCCGGGGATGGTTTTGACGGCAGTTCAGTGACAGCGATTCGTCAGCTGCCCGAGAAATCGTTGTAGCCCTGATTTTCCCAGTAGCCGCCCTTGTAGTCGTTGGTGACTTCCATCGACACGACCCATTTGGGGTTCTTGAAGCCAAGCTTTGTCGGCACGCGGATTTTCATCGGGTAGCCGAAGCCCACGGGAAGTGTCTTGTCGTCGAACTTCAGCGTCATCTGCGTCTGCGGATGCATCGCGGTCGGCATGTCAATTGAAGACGTGTAACCCTCGATGTCGTCGCAGCGGAACCAGCAATATTTCGCGCGCGTGTCGGCACCGACGAGTTTCAGGAAATCGCTCAGGCGAACGCCGGTCCAGCTTCCGATCGCGCTCCAGCCCTCGACGCAGATGTGCCGCGTGATCTGCTTGAACTGCGGCATCTTCTCGAAATCCTCCAGCGTGAAAGACCGCTTCTGATCGACGAGGCCCGTGACTTCGAGCTTCCACGCCTTGCCGTCGATCTGCGGCGAATTGTCTTCGAGGAAATAGGCGTTGAACGGGAACGGCCGCGTGACTTCGCTCTCGCTGAAGGTCGGCGCAAGCGTGTTGGGGTTGAACAGCGCCGCCTGCACCGCGTCGTTGAATTTTGAAATCTGCACCAGCAGCGCCTCGGCGGACGAGCCGTCGCTGACGTTGCAGCCGGTGAGCATGGTCAGCGCGCCGAGACTGGCGCCGCCTGCGAGAAATCTGCGGCGCGTCAGATCCGGCATCAGTTTCGCCGCGTCCTTGACGAGCAGTTTCTTGTCGACGCCGGGAATGATGAGTTTGCGACGGTTG
>JAFKKP010000335.1 GCA_017305515.1 Hyphomicrobiales bacterium | reverse complement strand
GGCCCCACATTCTGCGAACCGATCAGCAGCCGCGAAATCCGGTCGGGCATTTTCAGGATTTTCTGCGCAACGCCGATATCGACGACCAAAACTCCGGGCGCAAGTTGGTCTTGCTGAAACAGTGGCGGCAGCGCCAATCCGCCTTCGAGTGCGATCGCCGCGCCTTCACGCGATTTCAGATCGGCAATCGTTTCGGGTGCCGCTAGCGTGCGGCCGGGCGGCGTCAAAAAACTCTCGAGCTCGGATTGTCCGAGTTTCGGTGCAGCGCCCGCGCCCTCCGGAAGTGAGACCGGTTCGATGCCGAGCAGGCGATATGAGCGCCCGTCAATCCGCACGCGGCCTTCGACAACAGGCGACACCGGCCAGTTCGCACGGCGCAGATCCGCGAACATCTCTTGAGGAATGATTGGACTGTCGCGGCCGACGAACATTGCCGTCTTGCCGCCGGCAAATGTTGCCGCGGCGCGGTCGTAACTGTTGCGCGCCTGCTGGTTGAGCGCCTGCACGCCGCTCCACAACGCCGTCGCTGAAATCAACCCAACAAGCAGCGTTGCAAGTTGCGCGCGATGCCGGGTCCAGTGACTGAGCAACACCATCAGAATCCAGAGCGCGCGCTTCATGCGATGCGTCCGGCGCTAAGATGCACTTGCCGATCGAGCATCATTGCCAGCCGCGCACTGTGCGTCACCATCAGAAAGGCGCAGCCGGTCCTTGCGACGAGGTCGCAGGTCAGCTGCAAGACGCCGTCGGCAGTCTTTTCGTCGAGATTTCCTGTCGGCTCGTCGGCGAGCAAAACGAGCGGCCTGGCCGCAAGAGCGCGGCCGATGGCAACGCGCTGCTGCTGCCCGCCGGATAACTGCTCCGGATAGCGATCCAGCAATGGGTCCAGGCCAAGCCGCTCCGTCAATTCAGCCTGCCACGCGGAATCGTAACGCTCCGCAATGCGCGCCTGAAATGCGAGATTGTCGGCAACGGACAGACTTGGAATAAGATTGAACTGCTGAAACACCAGCCCAAGACGGTCGCGGCGCATGGCGGCGCGTTCGGCGTCGGACATGCGTGAAACGAGATTGCCATCGAGATCGATTTCGCCGTCATTGGCGCGATCGAGTCCCGCGATCAGATGCAGCAATGTGCTCTTGCCGCTGCCGGATTCGCCGGTCAGTGAGACGCTCTCGCCCGCCTTGAGCGAAAGATTTACACCGCGCAGCACGGCGAGTTCCTCGCCGGACGTGCGATAGGATTTATGCAGATCGCGGACGGTCAACATCATGAACGCAGACTACACGCCGCCCGGCCCGATACAAACGGCCGACACGGCGCATGCCGTATCAGGTCAGGCTGAGTTCGTAAGCCCTGATGTTTTTCGCGCGCTCGGATTCAGCGTTCGCCCGATGGTCGGTTGCAATGGCCGTGTAAACCGCCGGCAACACAAACAGCGTGAACAGCGTTCCGACCGACATGCCGGCGACAACAACGAGGCCGATCGAGAAGCGGCTTGCCGCGCCTGCGCCGCTCGCGGTGAGCAGAGGCAACAAACCGGCGACCATCGCCGCCGTGGTCATCAGAATCGGACGCAGGCGAACGCGCGCGGCGTGTTCGATAGCGGTGCGCCGGTCGACGCCTTCGTTTACCTGCATCTCGTTGGCAAACTCGACCATTAGGATGCCGTGCTTGGAAATCAGGCCAACCAGCGTCACGAGACCGACCTGCGTGTAGATGTTGATGGTCGCAAGTCCGAAGAACAGCGGAATCAGCGCGCCCGAGATCGCCATCGGCACCGAGATGAGAATCACCAGCGGATCGCGCAGGCTCTCGAACTGCGCGGCCAGCACCAGGAAGATGATGATGATCGCGAAGACGAACGTCACCGCGAGCTGATTGCCTTCCTGCACGTATTGCCGCGCGTCAGCGAGATAATCGTGGCTGTAGCCGGCCGGCAGTTGCTTGGCCTGCTCTTCGAGAAACTCAACCGCCTTGCCCACGGTAACGCCCGGCATCGGCACAGCCTGGAACGTCGCGGAGTTCAGCTGATTGAAATGCGTCAGCGCGTTCGGGTTTGTGCTCGTTTTGATCTTGACGACAGTCGAGAGCGGTACCTGCTTTCCGCCCGTTGTCGGCACGTAATAATTGTTGAGCGCCTCCGGCGACAGCCTCAGTTCACGCGGCACTTGCGGGATGACCTGATACGACCGCCCTTCGAGGTTGAAGCGGTTGACGTAGTTGCCGCCAAGCAGAGTCGCGAGCGAATTGCCGACCGCAGCCATCGTGATTCCGAGATCGTTGGCCTTGTTGCGGTCGATCTCGACGCTCACCACAGGCTGATTGAACGCAAGATCGCTATCGGCGACGATAAAGAGACCGCTTTTGCGCGCTGCCCCTTTCAGCTTCTCCATCTCTTCATAGACGGACTGGAAGCCGCTCGTCGTACTGAGAACCATCTGCACCGGCAAGCCGCCCGGGCCGCCCGGCAGCGGCGGCAGGTTGAAGGCGAACGCGTTGACGCCCTCGACCTTGCTCAATTCTGCCTGCACCAGCGGCTTCAGCTTCAGCGACGAACGCGTGCGCTCGTCCCACGGCTTCAGGATCATGCCGGAGATGCCGTTGTTCGGACCGTTCGTGCCGTTGATGATGAAACGCAGATCGGTTTCGGGAAATTTCGAGAACGCCGCGTCGAGCTTTTTGCCGTAGAAATCGGTGTAGTCGATGTTGGCGTATTGCGGCGCCTTTGTCACCGAGAACAGGATGCCCTGATCTTCTTCCGGCGCGAGTTCCTTCGACGTATACGAATACATGAATCCGACGAGAAACAGAATCGTCAGCGCGAACAGGCCCGTGATCGGACGATAGTCGAGCGAACGGTCGAGCTTGCGTCCGTACCAGTGCGTCACGCTGGAGAACACTTCATCGACCTTCTTTGCGAACTTTCCCTGATGCCCGCCGCCCTTCAGCAGCACCGAGCACATCATCGGCGACAGCGTGAGCGCGACGATGCCGGAGATGATGACCGAGCCTGCCAGCGTGAACGCGAATTCGCGGAACAGCGAGCCGGTCAATCCGCCGAGGAAGCCGATTGGCGCATAAACCGCGGCCAGCGTGATCGTCATCGAAATCACAGGGCCGACGATTTCGCGCGCGCCGATCAGCGACGCTTCGACAGGCGTTTTCCCTTCTTCCAGATGGCGATGGATATTTTCAACGACGACGATGGCATCGTCGACCACAAGGCCGATGGCGAGCACCATCGCAAGCAGCGTCAGCAGATTGAGCGTGAAGCCCATCGCCAGCATCAGGATGCAGGCGCCGACGAGCGACAGCGGGATCGTGACGACGGGAATAATCACCGAGCGGATCGACGCGAGGAACAGGAAGATCACGATGACGACGATCACCACGGCTTCGATCAGGGTGTTTCGCACCTCCTCGATCGACGAGCGGATGAATTTTGTCGAATCGTAAGCCACCGTCATCTTCAGCGATGGCGGCAGGTTGCGCTCAATTTCCGGAAACAGCGCGCGCACGCCGGTGACGATGTTGAGCGGATTACCCTGCGGGGTCGCTTGCACGCCGATGAAGATCGCGTGCTGGCCGTTCAGCGAAACGCTGGAATCCGTGCTTTGCGCGCCAAGCTCGACGATTGCGATGTCTTCAAGACGGACGAAACCGCCGTCCTTGGCTTTCACGGTCATGCGCTTGAACTGATCGATGTTCGTCAGGTCGGCGTTGGTCGTGACGTTCGAGACAATGAAGAAACCTTTCGACTGACCGGCGGCCGCCTGGAAGTTGTTGGCGCGGATCGCAGCTGCGACATCGTCCGGCGAAACGTTGCGGCCGGCCATGCGTGCGGGATCGAGCCAAATTCTTGTGGCTAGCGTCTGCGCGCCGAGAATATCGGCGGATGCGACGCCGTCGACGGTCGAGAGCACCGGCTGCACGACGCGCGTCAGATAGTCGGAAATCTGCGGTCCGCCGAGTTCCTCACTCGAAAAACCGAGATACATCACAGCGGTCGTCTGACCCGTCGATTTGGTGATGACCGGGTCGTTCGACTCTTTCGGAATCAGATATTTGACTGAATTCACCTTCGCGCTGACTTCGGTCAGAGCGAAATCAGGCTCGAAGTTGAGGCGCACATACACCTGAATCGTGCTGGTGCCCTGCACCGAGGACGAGGTGATGTAATCGACGCCTTCAGCCGACGCGACCGCCTGCTCGATCGGCTGCGTGATAAAGCCCTGCATCAGCGCCGGCGATGCGCCCGGATAAGATGTTGTGATCGTAATCACGGTATTCGACAGTTTCGGATACTGCCGCACGCCGAGGCTGGTCGCCGCCTTGAGACCGATCAACAGGATCAGCAGACTGACGACGAGCGACAGCACGGGCCGCTTGATAAAGAGGTCTGTGAAGGCCATGAGTCGGCGCTCCCTGTCGGATCAGTTGCGTGGCGGCTGCGCGGGTACAGGCGGCGGCGGATCGGCCGAGATCGTCACGGCTGAACCGGATTGAAGTTTAAGCTGTCCGACCGCAACCACGCGGTCGCCCGCTTTGATGCCGCTCAGGATCACGGCTTTGCCGTCGACACGATCGCCGGCCTTGACGAATGTGCGAGTGGCCTTGAAGCCGTTCGGCTTGCCGTCGTCGCCCTTGGTCTCTTCGATCAGATAGACCGAATCGCCATAGAGCGTGTAGTCGACCGACGTTTCCGGCACGGTGACGACTGCACCTTCCGACGGCAGCTCGACCTTGGTGGTCGCGAACATGCCGGGTTTAAGGATGCGATCCGGATTTTCCAGCGTCGCCTGAATCCGCACGTTGCGTGTGTCCGCGCTGATCTGGGGCTCGATGGTTGTGATCTTCGCCTCGAACGTGCGGTTTGGATACGCATCGACCGCAACGCGCACGGTCTGACCGACATCGAGAACGGCTCGGACTTTTTCAGTCGCGGTGAAATTCAGATAAAGCCTCGACAGATCGGTCAGCGATACGATCTGCGTACCCGCGCTCAGATACTGGCCAAGCTCGACCTTTCGCACGCCAAGATCGCCGTCGAACGGCGCCTTGATGCGCTTCTGCGAAATGATCGCTTCGGTCTTGGCGACAGCGGCATTCGCCTGATCGTAAGTGGCCTGTGCCTGATCGACGGTCGCCTGCGGGCCGAACTGCTTGGCAGCCAGCGCCTTGGCGCGGTCGAGTGCAAGCGATGCGGCAAGCGTCTGCGCCTTGTAGCTGGCTAGATCGCTCTGATCGGGGGCGTCGAAAATCTGGAGCAGCGGATCGCCCGCCTTCACACGCGCTCCGGGCGTGAACAGGATTTCAGTCACGCGGCCGTTGACGTCGGTCGTGACATCCACCTGGTGAACCGCAGCAAGATCGCCGATGCCGACCAGCAGGCGCGGCAGCACTTCGGATTTCGCTTCAGCAACGCTGACCGAAACCGGCGGCGGTTTGTTATTGGCGAAGAACCGCGCGATCATCATGCTGCGAAATGCATTGAAGCCGACGAACAGAAACACCAGCAGCGCCAGCGCGCCGCCGATGATGATGAGCCATCGCCGCATGTTCACGGGCGCGGAACGCCCGCTCTCGCTGACCAGTTTCGTTTTCTGAGAGGGTGAAGTCTTTGCGTCCATGTCATACACCTTCCGCAATTCGCGGAGCCGCCATCTTCTGCGACGGTTCAGCATTCAAATAGGTTGCAATTGCCCGATCTGTCAGTCCGATGCCGCGCAGCACGAACTGACACACCTGCATCTGAAAAATTTCGGTCTCCGGATACGGCAGCGATGGAACGGCCGGCAGCTTCGTCAGCGCGATCATGTGCGCGACCTGATGCGCCAGCCAGAACAGATTGAGCGGCTCGCCTTCCACGCGCCTTGCGTCGCCGGACGCGATGGCGCTCTCAAGCGACGCGGTAAAAACCGGCTCGACGAGGTTTCCGATCTTCTCGAACAGCAAACGCGCGAACTCGCCGTCGCCGAGGTGACTCGACACCATCAGACGGATGCGCTCGGCCTCCTCCTGATCCGGCAGCTCAGGTGCGCGGAGGAAATGCGCGACCATGTCGCGGATCAAAATCACCAGCGTCGATGTCGATGGCTCGAGTTCAAGCAAACGATGCATCTCGGGATCGGCCTCGCAGGCTTCCACGAGAATTTCTGCATAGAGCGCGGCCTTGGTCGGAAAGTGCTTGAACAGCAATCCTTCGGAAATCGAGGCTGCGGCCGCAACGCTCTTGGTCGTCGTGCCCGCATAGCCGTAACGCGCGAAACAGCGCCTCGCAGCGTCGAGGATTTGCTCGCGACGCAGATCGCCCGTGAGTCTCAATGTGCTCATGGTCGTGAGTAAGCACTCACTTTGACCTGAGTCAATTGTTTTGCTGCACTGCAATTGTGACAGTACTGCGATTTCCGACTGCACGAAATCTAAGCTATCGATATGTATGGCCAACACAAAATCCAATTTACAGATCGATTCCGCCAGGCTCTGGAACGCAATCCATGAGACCGCGAAATTCGGTGCCACACCAAAAGGCGGCGTCAGGCGGCTCACTTTAGGTGCCGAAGACAAGCAGGTCCGGGACTGGTTTCGCGATGCCTGTGAAGCCGCAGGCTGCGAGGTCCATGTCGATGCGCTGGGCACCATGTTCGCCATCCGGCCCGGCCGCGACATGTCCAAGCTGCCCGTCGCCATCGGATCGCACCTCGATACCCAGCCCACGGGAGGAAAATTCGACGGCGTTCTCGGAACGCTCGCCGCGCTCGAAGCGGTTCGCGCGATGAACGACGCCGGCATCGAAACCGATGCACCGATCTGCATCTGCAACTGGACGAACGAAGAAGGCTCGCGCTTCGCGCCGGCGATGATGGCGTCAGCGGCTTACGCGGGAGAATACACCACCGACGATATTCTTGGCCGCAAGGATGCGGATGGCGTCACGGTCGCCTCGGCGCTCGATACCATCGGTTATCGCGGCGCGGAGGCGGTCGGCGCGAGACGTTTCAGCGCGTTCGTCGAATTGCACATCGAACAGGGGCCGCTGCTCGAAGCCGAGGAGAAAACCATCGGCGTCGTCGACCGAGGTCAGGGCATCATCTGGTACAACGGAACGATCGCAGGCTTCGCAAGCCATGCCGGCACAACGCCGATGCCGCTGCGGCGCGACGCTCTCGCAACGTTTTCCGAAGTCGTGCTCGCGGTGGAGAAAATTGCCAAGACCCACGGCCCGCATGCGGTCGGCACCATCGGCGAAGTCACGATCGAAAATCCATCGCGCAACGTGGTCGCGGGCGATCTGAAATTCTCGGCGGAATTCCGCAGTCCAGAATCCGCGACGATGGATGCCCTGCATCGCGAGTTGCAAAACGCCGTGAAGGATATCGCGGCGCGGCGAAACGTCGAGATCGTCGTCGAACAAATCTGGCGCAAGGAGCCGACCGTCTTTAATACGCAGATTGTCGGCGCGGTCGAAGGCGCGACGAAGCAACTCGGCTATTCTTATCGCCATATCACATCCGGCGCGGGTCACGACGCCTGCAATCTCGCGGGCGTTATGCCGGCTGCGATGATTTTCGTACCCTGCAAGGATGGCATCAGCCACAACGAACTCGAAGACGCCACGCAGGCCGACTGCACAGCGGGCGCGAACGTATTGCTGCATACGACGCTCGCGCTTGCAGGCGTTGTATCCGCACCGAAGATCAATAGCTGAACATCTCAAGTTCACTGGAAGCGAATTTCATGGCCGAGCGAAAATCCGTCCCCGCCCCCCTTGCCACGCGGCGGCCGCATCGATTCACGGCGCACGGCATTGCCGTCACCGACGACTATGCGTGGCTGAAAGATCCGAAATGGCAGGAGGTGCTGCGCGATCCGTCGATTCTCGATCCGGATATTCGCGCTTATCTTGAAGACGAAAACAACTATACCGAATCGCTGCTCGGCGAGACGGTGCAACTCCAGAAAACGCTCGTTGCCGAAATGCGCGGACGCATCAAGGAAGACGATTCCAGTGTGCCCTCGCCCGACGGGCCGTTCGCCTATTTTCATAAATTCCGCGACGGCGGGCAGCATGAACTGATCGCACGCCAGCCGCGCAATGGCGGAGAAGCGTATGTCATTATCGACGGCGACGGCGAGTCCGCAAAATCGGAATACTTCAAATTCGGCGGCGCGCGGCATTCGCCCGATCACAAGCTCCACGCATGGAGCGCCGACACGCGCGGCTCTGAATATTTCGCGATCCGCATCCGCGACTGGGCGACCGGCATAGACCGCTCCGACGTCGTCGAGGAAACTTCCGGCGGAATCGTGTGGAGCGCAGACTCAAAATCATTCTTCTACGTCAAGCTCGACGACAATCACCGGCCGATGCAGGTTTTCCGGCATCGCCTTGGCACGGCGCAGTCTGACGATCAACTCGTCTATGAAGAGAAAGACACTGGCTGGTTCACGCATATCCACGAAAGCGCGAGCGGACGTTTCTGCATCATCGCGGGCGGCGATCACGAAACCTCGGAACAGCGCCTTGTCGATCTGCACGACGCTGACGCCAAGCCGCGCCTCGTCGCGGCGCGTGAGGAAGGTGTGCAATACTCGGTCAACGATCGCGGCGAGGAGCTTTTCATTCTGACCAACGCCGACGGCGCCATCGACTTCAAGATCGCAGTTGCGCCGCTGAACGATCCTGCCCGCAGGAATTGGCGCGACCTCATTCCTTATCGTCCCGGCATCTATGTGATCGACGTCGAACTTTACGCCAACCACATGGTGCGGCTGGAACGCGCCAACGCGTTACCATCCATCGTCATCCGCGATCTGCGCAACGCCGGCGAACACGCCATCGCCTTCGACGAGGCAGCCTACTCTCTCGACACGATGGGTTCTTACGAATTCGAGACGGCGAATTTGCGGTTTGCCTACTCATCGATGACCACGCCATCGGAAGTCTTCGACTACGACATGGGAAAACGCACGCGCGTTCTCCGCAAGCGCCAGGAAATTCCCTCAGGCCACGATCCAGCGAACTACGCGACGACACGCATCATGGCGCGTGCACAGGACGGCGCGGAAGTGCCGGTCTCGATCCTGCATCGGAGCGATTTCAAGCCGGATGGGAAATCGCCGTTGCTGCTTTACGGCTACGGCTCCTATGGCCACGCGATCCCTGCGTCGTTTTCCGCCAACCGGCTTTCGCTGGTCGATCGCGGCTTTGTCTATGCCATCGCGCATGTGCGCGGCGGCGCCGACAAGGGCTGGGGTTGGTATCTCGACGGCAAGCGCGAGAAGAAGACAAACACGTTCGACGATTTCGCGGCATCAGGCCGCGCGCTGATTGCAGCGAATTACACCTCGGCAAAAAGGATCGTCGGGCACGGCGGCAGCGCGGGCGGCATGCTGATGGGCGCTGTCGCCAATCGCGCGGGCGAATTGTTCGCCGGCATCGTCGCGGAAGTCCCCTTTGTCGATGTCCTCAACACGATGATGGATGCGACGCTGCCGCTCACGCCGCCCGAATGGCCGGAATGGGGAAATCCGATTACGGACAAGAAAGCATTTCAAACAATTCTCTCCTACTCGCCCTACGACAACGTCGCGGCACAGAGCTACCCGGCTATCCTCGCAATGGGAGGCCTCACCGATCCGCGCGTGACCTATTGGGAGCCGGCCAAATGGATCGCCCGATTGCGAGCGACAATGACCGGCGGCGGGCCGGTGTTGCTGCGGACAAATATGGGTGCGGGCCACGGCGGCGCATCTGGAAGATTTAATCGTCTCGATGAAGTTGCCACCGCTTATGCCTTTGCATTGTGGGCGGTGGGCCTTGCGGAATCGGACGGCAACAGGGTACCAACGTCCGCCTGATTGACGATCGTCTCTCAAACCCTGCCGGGATCCGAGCATGCGCCGCCTGCCTTTCTATTATGGTTGGGTCATCGTCGCGGTCACATTCGTCAGCATGGGAATTGGCGTCAACGCACGCACGTCGTTCTCTCTGTTATTCTCTCCCATCATCGATGAATTCCATTGGGAGCGCGGCGTCACCGCCGGCGCGTTCTCGTTCGGCTTTTTTGTCTCAGCCCTTCTCAGCCCGCTGATGGGCACGTTGATGGACCGCACCGGTCCGCGCACCGTGATGGAGCTTGGCGTGTTTCTGATGGCGAGCGGATTGCTGCTCGCGCCGCTCACCACCGAGCCCTGGCATCTTTATCTGACCATTGGCGTGCTGGTCGGCAGCGGCAGCATCTGCCTCGGCTATTCAGGGCAATCGCTGTTTCTTCCGAACTGGTTCGTGCGGCGCAGAGGACTGGCTGTCGGGCTGGCGTTTGCCGGCGTGGGATTGGGGTCGATCACGCTCTTGCCGTGGATGCAGGCGACGATCGATCACACCGGCTGGCGCTCGGCGAGTCTGGCGATGGGAATCCTCGTTCTCGTCGTATTGTTTCCGCTCAATCTGCTATTGCGCAAGCGGCCTGAAGATTTGGGTCTGCTTCCCGACGGCGACGCTGCGGCTGCACCGGGCGCTGCCGCTCCGCCGTCGAACATCGTCGATGCCGTCTGGACCTCGACGGACTGGACGCTGGCGCGCGCGATGCGCACGTCACGCTTCTGGTGGCTTGCGCTCGGATATTTCTGCGGGCTTTACGTCTGGTACGCGGTTCAGGTTCACCAGACCAAATATCTCGTCGAGATCGGATTCACTTCGACGGCGGCGGCGTGGGCGCTCGGCCTCGTCAGCCTGTTCGGCATTCCGGGGCAGATTGCGCTCGGGCACCTGTCGGACCGTATCGGGCGCGAGTGGGTGTGGACGATTTCGACGCTCGGGTTCGCGATCTGCTTCGCAGTCTTGATCGCACTTCAATACCGTCCGACGCTGCTTCTGGTTTACGTCATGGTGATCGCGCAGGGCTTCCTCGGTTATGGCTGCACATCGATCATGGGTGCAGTCGTGTCGGAGATTTTTCAGGGTAAGAACTACGGACGAATTTTCGGAACGATCATGTTTGCCGCGCTGTCGGGCGGCGCGGCCGGTCCCTGGATCACCGGACTTCTTCACGACTACTACGGCGACTACGTCGCCGCTTTCGCTATCGGAATCGGAGTTAGCTTGTTGTCCGTCGTTTCAATCTGGCTCGCAGCACCGCGCAATGTCAGGGCCGTTGCCGGGCGAATGAAGCTGCTGGCGACCGCGTCCTGAATCAGTTGCAGGAGCCTATGGTGCTCATCGCAAGCTCGGCGTCTTTTTCGCTGCTGTAAGGACCGCTCCCCCACAACACAGGTCCGATCGGTCCGTCGATCACGGGGTTTGACGTCACAATGCTGCACTTCGGCTGGCGCGTATCCTTGATGACCCAGAAGCCGGTGTAATCCCAACCGGCGTTGGTCACGAGCGCGGTGAAAGCGGCCGCGAGAACTGCGATTTTCATTCCGGCCTCCTTGGGTCTGCAACCGCGAACATGATCCGCAGTTCCGCCGAAGGCCACCGAAAGACGCCACGATGGTTAAGCTGTGCGTTGTGCCGTTAAAGTTAAGCGAAAGGTTTCGGCTTCAATTCGGCTTGAACGCGCCTGGATCGAAGGCCGGCCGGTATCCGGCTCGAAATGCGCGGATCGTCGATGGCGGCGTTAAGAGCTTTGCGTTCTGCAAATCCGCGGACGATCGCTTGTAGCCCGCAAACGACCACAGCCATGCCTGCCCTTCCCTTATGAGATAGTTCCGGTCGTCCTCGGCGACCATCGCACCGTCGGGCAAACTTAACACCGGCGCGCGGAGAGGATGGAGGCGCTTGGCGCGGCGATCGAGCCGTTCCGTATGCAGCACGTCGTCCATGCTTCTTGCTGAAACGCCGTTGACGCGATTTCCTTTCGCCCACGCATCGCGAAATCTCACCGCATCTGCACGGCGGCAATAGAAACAAGGCCGATGACCTGCCGCGAACGACGTGGCCTCGTCGAGAAAAAACAATTCAGTCCAGCTTCGGGTGCTCATTACCCTGCGGCGGCGGCCGCGAAATTCGCACACGCACGTAATCCACGCTTTCGACGACCAGCGCCGCTTCAGCAGCGTCCTCGCATCCGGATCGTGAATGATCCCGCGATTGCCGGTCAAGCGGCCGCGATGCGCTGTCGCAACGATCTCTCCGAACGGAGTGACGCGGTTTTGCAGAGGCATGAGCGGCTAGGCCAGCACATCCTGATTGATGACATTCTCGCGGATCGGGCTTCCATCGAGCGCGCTGAGAATATTTTTCGCCGCCTGCAATCCCATCCGATCGAGCGCCTCGCGCGTGACGCCCGCAACATGCGGGGCTGTGATGACGTTCTGCAATTTGAACAGCGGATTATCGTTCGGCGGCGGCTCTTTCTCGAACACATCGATGCCGGCGCCCGCGATCTTGCCCTTGACGAGCGCGTCGTGAAGCGCGGCTTCGTTGACGATGCCGCCGCGAGCTGTATTGATGAGGAACGCTGCCGGTTTCATGTGCGCAAGCCGCGCGGCATCGAACATGTTCACGGTCGCCGGCGATTTCGGGCAATGGACCGAAACGAAGTCCGAGCGGGCAATGGCGGCGTCGAGATCGGTGACATATTCAGCCCCCGCCACCCTTACCTCATCTGCCGTCTTGAAGGGATCGTACACAAGCACTTTCATTTCCATCGCGACCAGCCGCTTGACCAGCCGGCTGCCGATGCGGCCGAACCCGACAACGAGTGCCGTCTTGCCGAGAAGGTCGTAAGGAATTTTCTTGAGCCGCGTATTCCAGTTTCCGCTTTTGACCAGTTCATCGAGTTCTGCGGCGCGCTTGGCCAGCGCCAGCATCATGAACAGCGCGCATTCGGCGACCGACGGCGAATTGGCGATGCCCGTCGTCATTAGTGGAATCTTCTTGTCACTGAGCGCGGATACATCCACCGCGTCGTAACCGACGCCGATGCGCGCAACGACCATCATCTCTCCGGAGGATTCGATTTCATCCGGGCCGAAAGCGGTGCCGCCGAGCGCAACGCCATTCACAGGGGCGTGCTGCCTCAGCATTGCATTGAAGTCCGCCTTGGAAATGGCGTTCGAGAACTCGATCGCCTCGACATCGCTGCGTTCGCGAAACAGCGCCCAGCCCTGCGGCGCCATCGATTCGACAATCAGCAGTTTCTTCTTGTTCGTCGCCATTCCCGTGCCCCGGTGTTTCTTTGATTTTTTGAACGCCATCCGGCCTAGCGCAGGATCGTCATTCCGGCAATATGTCTGCGCGCGATGCAGCCCTCCGGCCGGACACTTGCGGGCCGGGGCGGCGCAGGCCTAACTGAGCCCCGTTGAAATTCGCCGCCATCGGAATTTGGAGAGCACCCGTGAAGCACTCGACTGTCGATCCCCTTCCGGCTTCCCTGCTCGAGGCACTCGCGAAAATCGATACGCCGACGATCTGCAACGCATTGGAGATCGCAGCACCCGAGCGGCGGCTGACCGGATACACCGTCAAGCCGCTCGTCTGTCCGTTTCCCGATCTGCCGCCGATGGTCGGTTATGCCCGCACCGCAACAATCCGCGCTACATCCGCATCCAGTCTTTCGGCTGCGGATGCGCGCGCCCAGCGCACGGCCTATTACGAATATTGCGGCACCGGGCACGGCCCGCGCATCAGCATCATTCAGGATCTCGACGGCACGAATATCGGCTTCGGAGCATTCTGGGGCGAAGTGCAGAGCAGCGTACACAAGGCGCTCGGCGTGCTCGGCGTTGTGACCGACGGATCGATCCGCGACATACCGCAGTGGGCACCGGGATTTCAGGCGCTGGCCGGAAGCATCGGTCCGTCGCACGCTCATGTGCATCTCGACGGTTTCGGCGATGACGTGTGCGTTGCCGGGATGACCGTGCGCTCCGGCGATCTCATTCATGCGGATCGTCACGGTGCGGTCGTCATTCCATTCGAGACGGCGGCAAAGCTCGTGGATGCAACCAGACTGTGCGAACGCCGCGAGGAACCGATCCTCTCAATCGCGCGCAGTTCGTCGTTCTCGCTCGAGAAGCTGAAAGAGGCTCTATCGCGCGCGGCCGAGATTCACTGACGAGACGCGCGATGCCGGTATCCGCTGCGTATCGCGCCTCAACTGGTCACGGCGAACTTGGCTCGGACTTCTTCGATGAAGTATCGGCGGCGAAATTTCTGCAAACGATTATTCGCTACCGCAATCAGCGCGCCGCGGCGTCTGTCGGTCTCGAAACCCTGACCGACGACGAATGGATTACGCATTTCGGCCGCTTCGAGCCGTTGCCCGGCAATCTGTCGAAGCCGCTCGCACTCCGCTATCACGGCCATCAGTTTCGCGTTTACAATCCCGATCTCGGCGACGGGCGCGGATTTCTGTTCGCGCAACTGCGCGACGACCAAGGACGCCTGCTTGATCTCGCCACCAAAGGCAGCGGGCAGACTCCGTGGTCGCGCAGCGGCGACGGCAGGCTCACATTGAAAGGCGGCGTTCGCGAAGTTCTCGCCACATCCATGCTGGAGGCGCTCGGCGTCGATACGTCGAAGTCGTTCAGCCTGATCGAGACTGGCGAAGAACTGGTTCGCGGCGACGAACCTTCGCCGACCCGCTCATCCGTTCTGGTGCGGCTCAGTCATTCGCACATACGGATCGGTTCGTTTCAGCGTTTTGCGTTTCTGCGGCAGCCGGAGAACGTCGCCAAGCTGCTCGATTACACAATCAAGACGTATATGCCAAACCTGTGGCGCGATGAGCCTTCGGCGCGCGCCATCGCATTTCTCGAGGAAGTATGCCGCCGCGTTGCGCGTGTCGGCGCGCAATGGATGGTCGCAGGCTTCGTCCACGGCGTGCTCAACACCGACAACACCAACGTCACCGGCGAAAGTTTCGATTACGGTCCGTGGCGCTTCGTGCCG
Source organism: Hyphomicrobiales bacterium (assembly GCA_017305515.1). Taxonomy (GTDB): domain Bacteria; phylum Pseudomonadota; class Alphaproteobacteria; order Rhizobiales; family Xanthobacteraceae; genus Afipia. The sequence goes on along the minus strand of JAFKKP010000335.1, from coordinate 5,266 downwards.
ACGCTTGAGCCGAACTTCACGGCTGCCTATTTTGACGAGACCGGCCTCTACGCCTACGGGCGACAACCCGATGCGCTGTTCTGGAATGTCACGCGTCTTGCCGAGTGTCTGCTCGGCATCGCGGAGCGCGAACCGCTCGAAGCCGCATTGGGCGTTTTTGCACCCGCGTTGCAAGACGAATTCATGCGCAAGATGGTTTGGCGGCTTGGACTTCAGCCGCTGGATAAGGAAAGCGATTCCGAACTCGTCCGCGCGGTGTGGATGTTTCTCGCGCAGTCGCAGATGCCGTTCGAGCGGTTTTTCTTCGACTGGTACGGCGCAGCCGCGAGCGAAACGCGCGCCGAGCAGAGCCCATCGAAAGATATATACGCGAGCGAGAGCTTCGCACCGCTGCGCGAACGGCTCTTCGCCTATTCGGCCTCGCCGGCAGCGAATCTCAACCATGCCTATTTCAAACGATCCGAGCCCTGCACGATGCTGATCGGCGAAGTCGAGGCCCTATGGGCACCGATTGCCGAAAAGAACGACTGGTCGCTTTTCCACGCCAAGCTCGCTGCGATTGATGAAATGCGGGACGCATTCGGACAAAAATAATCCGGGTTCGCGAACGAACCCGGATCAAGTCTGCCTCGAACCTCAGGCGGCCTTCTGCTTCGTCATGCAACTTTCTGCTTTGCAGCGACCGGAATTTTTCCATCGAGAAAACCGGTGAGACGATTGCGGATAATTGCCTCGGCTTCAGACATGATGCGCTCGATCAATTCCTTGCAGGTCGGAATGTCGTGGATGAGGCCGACCACCATGCCGCAGCTCCACGCGCCCGCGTCCATGTCGCCGTCGATCATCACCTTCGGATAGACGCCCGCGACCTGCTCCATGATGTCGCTGATCTTCAGGCTTGCACCCTTCTCTTTTTCGATCTCGAGCAACTTTTCGACATTCTTGTTGTCGAGCACGCGCTCGGTATTGCGCAACTGGCGCATGATGAGGCGCGTATCGAGTTCGGTCGCCTTCACCAGCGCCTGCTTCACATTCAGATGAACCGGCGCTTCTTTCGTCGCGATGAAGCGGGTGCCCATGTTCATGCCCTGCGCGCCGAGCGCGAGTGCCGCGACCAGACTGCGGCCATCGGCCATGCCGCCCGAGGCGACGAACGGAATTTTCAATTCTTCGGCCGCCCGAGGCAGCAGGATCATATTGGGCATGTCGTCTTCGCCGGGATGACCGCCGCACTCGAAACCGTCGACGCTCACGGCATCGCAGCCGATCGCTTCAGCCTTCAGCGAGTGACGAACCGAGGTGCATTTGTGGATGACCTTGATGCCGGCTGCTTTCAGCGCAGGCATGTATTGTTCGGGGCTGCGGCCGGCAGTCTCGACGATCTTGATACCACCCTCGCGGATCGCGGCGATGTATTCGGGATAGGGCGGCGAGGTGAATGCCGGAAGGAATGTAAGATTCACGCCGAACGGCTTGTCGGTCATGTCGTGGCAGCGCGCGATTTCCTTCGCGAGCAATTCCGGCGTCTTCTGCGTGAGGCCCGTGATAATGCCGAGACCGCCCGCGTTCGAGACGGCGGCGGCCATTTCCGCAAAGCCGACATAATGCATGCCGCCCTGAATGATCGGGTGCTGGATGCCAAACAGTTCGGTGATGGCTGTCTTCATGCGTCTCTCCCTCGCTTTGGTGGCATTGTTAGCGCAGATTTTGTCAGTTCTACAATGGAATTGACAAGCCGATCTGCCATGCGCAACCCATTCGGGACTGAAATCCGCGGGGAAACAAGCGCCTGGATGCGCTCAGGCTTTGTTGTCGCGCGCGCGTTTGACCAGCGATGTCGTGCTGTGACCCGGCAGAATATCGACCAGAACCACCTCGCCGCCATTGGCCGTAACGATCTCGTGGCCGACCACCTGCTCACGGGTGTAGTCGCCGCCCTTCACAAGGACGCTGGGCTTGATGCGTTCGATCAGTTTTAACGGTGTGTCCTCTGCGAAGATCGCAACGAGATCGACCGCCTCAAGTGCCGCAAGAACTTCCGCCCGCGCGCGCTCGTCCTGCACCGGACGATCCGCACCTTTCAAGCGGCGGACGGAAGCATCGCTGTTCAGGCCGACGATCAGCCGGTCGCAAGCGGCGCGGGCCTGTGTCAGCACGCGAACGTGACCGGGATGGAGAATATCGAAACAGCCATTGGTGAAGCCGACGCGCAGGCCTTCGCTGCGCCAATCCTTCACGCGAAGATCGAGATCGGAATCGCCTGAGGCGATTTTTTCCTCTGCTGTGAGCGAGGCATGCGGCAAAATTTTGCGGCGCAGTTCATCCTGAGATACCGTCGCGGTGCCCGGCTTGCTGACGGCAACAGCCGCAGCTGCAGCGGCGCAACGCAGTGCGTTTTCCCAATCCACTCCTGCGGCGAGCGTAACAGCCAGAACAGCAACCACGGTGTCGCCAGCGCCAGACACATCGCGCACTTTCGCCGGCTGCGCGGGCACATGGATCAGCGTGCCGTCGCGATGCGCCAGCGTCATGCCGTGCTCGCTCTGCGTAACAAGCACGGCTTCCGCATCCGCTGTGCGCAACGCTTCGATCGACGCGTCGGCGATGTCGGAATCGGATGCGATCTTGCGGCGGGTGGCTTCCGCGAATTCCTTGCGGTTCGGCGTGAGCAGCGTCGCGCCGCGATAGATCGCAAGGTTTGCGCTTTTCGGATCGACGATGACGCGCTTGCCGAGTTTCTTCGCTTCGTCGATGACGTGGCGGATGACACGCGCGGTCAGCACACCCTTCGCGTAGTCGGACAGCAGCACGATGTCGGCGCGCGGCAGCGCCTTCACCACCGCGTCGATCAGTTTGCGCTCGGTCGTCTCAGATGCGGGCGCAGCCAGTTCCCAGTCTGCACGCAGCATGTGGGTGGAGAAATGTTCGGAGACAAAACGGACCTTCCGCGTGGTCGGACGATCCTTGTCCACGGCGAGTATCGGCTCGATCAGCTTTTCTTTTGAAAGCTCGGCGGCAAGTGTCTTGGCCGCCGCGTCGTCGCCGACGAGCCCGACAAAAATACATTTCGCACCGAGAGCCGCGATGTTACGCGCGACGTTCCCCGCTCCGCCGACATTGATTTCGCTGTGCCGCGCGGCAATCACGGGCGCGGGCGCTTCCGGCGAAATACGCGACACCTCGCCATAAACGAACTCGTCGAGCATCAGATCCCCGACGCAGAGCACCGTCTGCCTGCCGATTGCCTTTGAGAGCGCGTCGAAGTCGAACATGGGCGTCAACGATAACGGTCGGGCTGGTTGAGAAAATTCTTCACGTAAGCACCGACGGCATCCTCCAGCGAAGTAAAGCCGCCATTGTAGCCCGCGCCGAGCAGCCGATCGACGCTCGCCTGCGTGAAATATTGATAGCTGCCGCGAATCTGTTCCGGCATGTCGACATATTCGATGTTCGGCTTCGCGCCGAGCGCGCCGTAGGCAGACACGATCAAATCCTTGAAGCTGCGCGCGTGACCAGTGCCAACATTGTAGATGCCGTTGATCTTCGGCGATGCCAGCAGCCACATCACCACACGCACGACATCGTCGACGTAGATAAAATCGCGACGCTGGTCGCCGTCCGCGATGCCGTCGCGATGCGATTTGAAGAGCTGCACCTTGCGCCCCGATTTCACATCGTCGAAACGCTTGGCGAGCACGCTCATCATCGCGCCCTTGTGATATTCGTTCGGCCCGAACACGTTGAAGAATTTCAGGCCCGCCCAGTGCGGCGGCATCTTGTGTTTTTCCGCGACACGTTCGGCAACCGCGAGATCGAACAGCGACTTGCTCCAGCCGTAGAGATTCATCGGCCGCAGGCTCTTCAGCGCGGCAAGAGAATTGTCATCGACGAAACCCTCGTCGCCGTCGCCATAGGTGGCAGCCGACGACGCATAGATGAGAGGCACTCCGTTTGCCGTACACCAGTCGAGCAGCCGCATCGACAGGCGGAAATTGGTTTCGATCACAAGATCGCCGTCGGTCGCGGTCGTTTCCGAAATTGCCCCCATGTGGATAATGGCGTCGAGCTTGCGGCCCTTGAGCCAGTCCATCAGTTCGGCGGGGGGAACCACATCGGCGAGCTGGCGCTTGGCAAGGTTGCGCCATTTGCCCTCGTCGCCGAGAAAATCGCAGACGACAACATCCGCGCGGCCCGAATCGTTGAGCGCGGCCACGATGTTCGATCCGATAAAACCGGCACCGCCGGTCACTAAGATCATTGATAAGTCCCGTAAATTCGACGCGGGCCACCTTTGCCTCACTCTCGGGCGGCAGGCAACCAAAGACGGTTAACGTGGTGAAGACCGAAGCCGTTGGCAAACCAGCCGAAAACGCGACTGGACGGGGCGGAGATGCCGCGCTAACCGGCTATTCCGGCTCTCAGGACGCGCAGACCGCCTTCAGGACCATGATTCAAGGCACTTTCCTATCGGACATCGGGGTCTCGCCCGACCCTTCCGAGACCAGCCCGGTGCTCGTCATCCCTTACATGTGGATCGGCGATTTCGTGCGCGGGCACACGGTCGTGCGCGTGCTGAAAGAACGCTGGCCGAACCGGCCTGTCGATCTGCTCACAACCACCCTGTGTGCGCCCATCGTCGATTACATGCCCGGCGTTCGGCGCGGCATCGTCTGGGATTTGCCGCGTGGTCGCCTCGCGATCGACAAGCAGCAGGCGCTTGCCAAACAATTTCGCGAAGCAGGCTACGGCACCGCCCTCGTCATGCCGCGCACCTGGAAATCGGCGATTGCGCCGACACTCGCCGGCATTCCGCAACGAACCGGATGGGTCGGCGAATTTCGCTTCGGCCTCATCAACGATTTCCGCTGGGGCGAGCTGTCGATGCCGCGCTTCATCGACAAGAACGCGATGCTCGCTTTGCCCGCCAGCGCGCCGCTGCCGAAAAAATGGCCGGTGCCGCAGCTTGTGGTTCCCGCCGCTGAAGTCGCGGCCTGGCGGCAGAAGAATGGACTCGGCAACACCAATGCTGTGGCGCTCGCGCCCGGCTCGGTCGGCACCTCGAAGCGATGGACGTATTTTGCGGAAGCCGCGAAGTCGTTCGCGGATCAGGGACTCGATGTGTGGGTCATCGGCGGTCCTAACGAGAAAGCGATCGCGACCGAAATCGTGAACGCAGGCGGGCCGCGCGTGCGCGATCTCACCGGCACCGATCTGCGCAACGGAATTCTCGCGATGGCCGCGGCCAAGGTCGCGATCTCCAACGACT
>JAFKKP010000059.1 GCA_017305515.1 Hyphomicrobiales bacterium | reverse complement strand
CGATCCAGCGCAAGCCCGCTTCCAGATGCGGCCAAAGCTCCCGGATCGTCGCCTGATCGCCGGTGCGCTGGAAATAGCGGGACGCCAGAAGAATGAACAAGGGCGTGGAATCGATGCTGCCGTAATAGCGGCCGAACGGCACTTCGCCCAAATTGGCCATTTCACAGGCGCGCGTCTCATGCAGAATCTTGCCCGGCTCCGCATCCACGCGGGCATCGCTCGCCGTCGCCTGGGTGCGTGCCAGAAAGCGCAGCACGCCCCGCGCCATGGCGGGATCGATCCACAAAGTCTGCAAGGCCGTGATGATCCCATCGCGGCCGAACGGCGTGGAGAACCAGGGTGTGCCGGCATAGGGGTAAGGCCCATCCGCGGTTTCTGTGATCAGCATCGCCAGATCCGCGCCCGCCGACACCAGCGAGAGCGGGGAGGGGCAGCCGATGACATTCATCGGCGCGGCTCTGTTCCAGTGGGTCAACGTCAAGGGCTGGGTGATCGCGGTGGGCGCGGTGACGGCCTATGCGGCGATTGCGGCCTATCCGCTCAACGTCGCGATGCTGTCGATCCTGCTCTTTCTTGTTGGCGTCGCCTCGTCGATCACATGGGTGCTGCTCGGCACTTCGTTGCAGCCCTTGGTGAAGTCGCCGCGCGCGGTGCGCATCTTCAATATCGTCATGGCGGTACTGCTTCTGGCGTCGCTCTATCCTGTTCTGAGGGAGCCTTAAGGCCAGAAACACGATTTTACTTCCTTCCGAAATGCATTAGACAACGCCGGAAATTATAAGCGGGCCGGCGTATCCGGGGATAAGCAAAGGCCACCGCGGCCGCAAAACAGGACCAAAGACCATGCGTGTTTATTACGATCGCGACGCCGACCTGAATCTCATCAAGGGCAAGAAGGTCGTCATCATCGGTTACGGCAGCCAGGGCCATGCCCACGCGCTGAACCTGAAGGACTCCGGCGTCAAGGATGTCGCGATTGCGCTGCGCAAGGGCTCGGCCACCGCGAAGAAGGCGGAAGCTGCCGGCTTCAAGGTGATGGAAGTCGCCGAAGCCGCGAAGTGGGCCGACGTCATGATGATGCTGACGCCCGACGAATTGCAGGGCGACATCTACCGCGAGCATCTGCACGACAACATGAAGAAGGGCGCTGCCCTTCTGTTCGCGCACGGCCTCAACGTGCATTTCAACCTGATCGATCCGCGTTCCGATCTCGATGTGCTGATGGTTGCGCCGAAAGGCCCCGGCCACACCGTGCGTTCGGAATATCAGCGCGGCGGCGGCGTGCCGTGTCTGATCGCGATTGCCAAGGATTCGTCGGGCAACGCGCATGACCTCGGCCTGTCCTATGCGTCGGCAATCGGCGGCGGACGCGCCGGCATCATCGAGACCACGTTCAAGGAAGAATGCGAGACCGATCTGTTCGGCGAACAGGCCGTGCTTTGCGGCGGCACGGTTGAGCTGATCCGCGCCGGTTTCGAAACTCTGGTCGAGGCCGGTTACGCGCCGGAGATGGCCTATTTCGAGTGCCTGCACGAGATGAAGCTGATCGTGGACCTGATCTACGAAGGCGGCATCGCCAACATGAACTACTCGATTTCCAACACCGCCGAATACGGCGAATACGTCACCGGCCCTCGCATCATCACGCCGGAGACCAAGGCGGAGATGAAGCGCGTGCTCAACGACATTCAGTCCGGCAAGTTCACGCGCGACTGGATGCTGGAAAACAAGGTCAATCAGGCCTCGTTCAAGGCGACCCGCGCCAAGGTCAACGATCATCAGATCGAGGAAGTCGGCGCGAAGCTGCGCGACATGATGCCGTGGATCAAGAAGGGCGCGCTGGTCGACAAGACCAAGAACTGAGCGCGCTGCTCATCCTTAAGTCTGTCATCACCGGGCTTGTCCCGGTGATCTCGATCGATTGAAGACATCGCCTTGTGATCGGGATGGCCGGGACACGCCCGGCCATGACAATTTATAATTCAATTTTCAAACAGCTTTTCCTCCGCGCACGCGTCGCGTTCTCGCGCAGGCGAGGTGAGGGGTGTGGAGCGCCGAAAGGCGCAAATGGCATCGTCTCGCTTCTCTGGCTCCGCTTAGCGACAGCGAAGTTTGAGAAACGCATCGCCTTGCGGCGCTCCATCTGCGGGATTTTTGGCGGAGGGACCGCTCTTCCGGGTGCGGGATCCGAAAGCCTTGTGAGCCTTCGTTCATCCGGGCGGATTTCGCCGCCCTTCAGCCGCACCGCGTGCAGCCACCGAAGGCAGAGCCACATAGTTGGCCCGGTCGGCG
>JAFKKP010000058.1 GCA_017305515.1 Hyphomicrobiales bacterium | reverse complement strand
CCGCCATCGATCTGAAGAACGGACAATGCGTGCGCTTGCAGCAGGGCGACATGGCGCGCGCCACTGTCTTTAACGACGATCCGGCGGCGCAGGCCAAAGCCTTCGAGACGCAGGGCTTCGAGTATTTGCATGTCGTCGATCTCGACGGCGCCTTCGCCGGCAAGCCTGTGAATGCGTCAGCCGTCGAGGCGATGCTGAAGACAGTCAAATTTCCGGTGCAGCTCGGCGGCGGCATTCGCAATGTCGCGACCGTCGAAGCGTGGCTCGCGAAAGGAATCCGCCGCGTCATTATCGGCACGGCGGCGGTGCGTGATCCGCAACTGGTGAAAGACGCTGCGAAGAAATTTCCGGGCCGTGTCGCGGTGGGTCTTGATGCGCGAGACGGCAAAGTTGCGGTCGAAGGCTGGGCGGAGGCATCGACCGTGACCGCGCTCGAAATCGCGCAACGTTTCGAGGATGCAGGCGTGGCGGCGATTATTTTTACCGACATCGCGCGCGACGGCATGCTGAAGGGTTTGAATCTCGACGCGACGATTGCGCTGGCCGAGAAGATTTCGATTCCGGTGATTGCATCGGGCGGCTTCGCGTCGATCGACGATGTGAAGGCATTGCTCGCGCCGCGCGCCAAAAAACTCGAAGGCGCGATTTCAGGGCGTGCGTTGTACGATGGCCGCGTCGATCCGGCGGAGGCGCTTGCGCTGATCCGCAAAGCGAAGGCGGCGTAATGTTTAAAGTCCGCGTCATTCCATGTCTGGACGTGAAAGACGGCCGCGTCGTCAAGGGCGTCAACTTCGTCGATCTGCGCGACGCCGGAGATCCGGTGGAAGCCGCGATTGCCTATGACGCGGCCGGCGCGGATGAATTGTGTTTTCTCGACATCACGGCGACGCATGAAAATCGCGGCACGATTCTCGATGTCGTTCGCCGCACGGCCGAAGCCTGCTTCATGCCGCTGACGGTGGGCGGCGGCGTCCGCACTGTCGATGACATTCGCACGTTGTTGAACTACGGCGCCGACAAGGTCTCGATCAATTCGGCCGCCGTGCAGAGGCGCGAGTTCGTCAAGGAGGCCGCGGAAAAATTCGGCGACCAGTGCATCGTCGTCGCCATCGACGCGAAACGCACGGGCTCCGACCGCTGGGAAATCTTCACCCACGGCGGGCGCAAATCGACCGGCATCGACGCAATTGAGTACGCGCAGGAAGTCGTCTCGCTGGGTGCGGGCGAAATCCTGCTGACCTCGATGGACCGCGACGGCACGCGCCAAGGCTTCGACATTCCGCTGACGCAGGCGATTGCCGACAACGTGACGGTGCCGGTGATTGCCTCAGGCGGCGTCGGCAATCTCGATCATCTGGTCGCCGGTATTCGTGAAGGCCATGCAACGGCGGTGCTGGCCGCGTCGATCTTCCACTTCGGCGAATTCACGATTCGAGAGGCGAAAGATCACATGGTGCGGGCAGGGCTGCCGATGCGGCTCGATCCGTAATACCAAATGCCTGATAGGCTTGAGATTTTCACGCTCCCCGGCAAAGCCCGGACCTGATAGAACTGTCACAAATGAGCCGTTTCACGATCCAGGATCTCGCAGCCACCATCGATGCCCGCGCGGCGTCGGGCGGCGAGGCGTCCTATACGCGCAAGCTGCTCGACAAGGGGCCGGATCACGTCGCCAAGAAACTCGGCGAGGAAGCGGTCGAGACCGTGATCGCGGCGGTCGAGGACAATCGCGCCAACCTGATCGCGGAAAGCGCCGATCTGATTTTTCATCTGCTCGTGCTGCTGAAGTCGCGCAACATCAAGCTGTCGGACGTGGAAGACGAATTGTCGAAGCGGACCCAAATGTCGGGTCTGGAAGAGAAGGCAGCGCGCAAGCGCGAATGAGCTAAGAGTGAAGCGTATGTGTTTGCGTCAGGACGGTGGCTCATGGACGTGAGAGCCGATCAGATTTTATACGATCCCTATCGACGCTTCACGCGCGCCCAGTGGGCCGCGTTGCGCGACGACACGCCGATGACGCTGACGCCAAAAGAGGTCGAGCGGCTTCATTCGATGCACGACCGCCTCGACATGAAAGAGGTCGAGGAAATCTATCTGCCGCTCTCGCGGCTTCTCACATTCTATATCGCCGCTGCGCAGCGCCTGTTCGTTTCGGAGCGCCAGTTCCTCGGCATCGAAGACCGCAAGATGCCCTACATCATCGGCGTCGCCGGCTCGGTCGCGGTCGGAAAGTCGACCACGGCACGCGTGCTGCAAGCTCTGCTCGCGCGCTGGTCGCCGCGCCCGCGAGTCGATCTCGTCACCAC
>JAFKKP010000334.1 GCA_017305515.1 Hyphomicrobiales bacterium | reverse complement strand
CTTGCTGTTACCGAAGAAGTTGGTCACGCCGGAATCTTCTGTGTTGGCGCGGCTGCGCTGGGTCTCGTTGGCGATGTTGGCCTTGTCCGTGATGTTGACTGTCACGGTGAGAATGTCGCCGATCTGGTGCGCGCGCTGATCCTTGAAGAAGGCACGCGAACCGTTCCGCCACAGCGAATTCGGATTGTAGGACGCCGGCTGCGGTGCCGGCATCGGCATCGATACCGGCTTGTAGCCTGCCTGCGTCGTGGGGTTATCGATTGCCGACAGTTTCGGTTTCTCGCCGATATTGGCGAGACGGTCGATGGACGAGCAACCGCTGCCGACGCCACCGATGACGAGAACGCTGCCTGCAAGCAGAATACGATTTACTGCGCGAGACTTGAACATGATTTACTCTGCTTTCTTGGTGTCGGAGGCTGTCGGGGACGACGATTGATCGGCGGTGTCGGCCGACACGGCGGCGGTAACGATGTTCGGAACCGCGATGGAGACGGAGACCTGGCCGGAGCCGATCACGGTGCCTTGTACGGTGCGCTTCGACTGCAAGTTCACGACGTTGACGGTGTCGCCTTCGCTGCCGCTTTCGAGTGCCTTGCCGCGGCCAGTGAGGTAGAGGCCGGGCGACTGGTAGATCAGAGTTACGGTCTGATCGCGAGCGACACGGTCTGGCTTGCTCAAATCGGCACCGCGCAGCGGCTGACCGGCGCGCAAGGACTTGCGGGCCTGCATGCCAAGTGCCTTCTCGCGCGTGGTCGCATCGTTGCCGACTTCAGCCTTCGGACGACGCTCGACGACGAGGTCGGAAGACTTGAGAACTTCGTTCCGTTCGACGCTGCGCGTGAGCACGGCAGCTTCGACGGTTTCGACGGCGATGCCCGTGAAGCGCAGCTTTGTCGGAGCGGCGTTCGCATCATTCGCAATCTCGAAAGTGATGTCGAAGCGGCCGTTGCGCGGATCGAACCGGATGCTGGACGCGCGCATGTCACCGCTGTTGGATGCGTCGAGCTGAAGATCGCGCAGGTCGCGGTCGAACGTGATCGACAGGTTTGCCGCGTCACCGAGTCCGTTGCGGCGTTCGAGCGCACGGGCGATTTGCAATTCGACATCTTTCGATGCCAGCGTGCGCGATGAGCGCGTGATGGAAACTTCGCGAATGGTTCCTGCATCGACGCCGATGACCTGATGGTTGCGGAGCGTTTCGAGCAACTGCGCGGCAGGCAGTGTGCCGGTCGTGCCGAGGTCCGGCGAACGGTAGATTGCAATCTGTGCTGCCGTTCCGGCGTTTTCGACGAGGTCGCCGATACGCACGATATCGCTGTGGACCGTGACGCTGGCGCGCAGAACCGGCGCGACCGCCGCATCCTGTTCGGATTGAGCGAAAGCCGTATCGATGCCGGCAGCGAGCAGGGCGGCTGCGAAGACCAAAGTGCGATACTTCATTTTCATCTCCCTCAGCGGAACATGCCGGTGGTGGATTGCATCATCTGATCGGCGGCGCTGACGACCTTGGCGTTCATTTCGTAAGCGCGCTGTGCCGCGATCAGGTCGGAGATTTCGGACACCACCTCGACGTTGGCCTGTTCGAGATTGCCCTGCTGCATGTCGCCGAACCCGTCGGTGTTGGCGATGCCGTCCTGCGGTGCGCCGGACGCCGGCGTATCCGTAAAGAGGTTGTCGCCGATCGACAGCAGGCCGCCCTTGTTGATGAAACGCGTCAGGCCGATCTGCCCGACGACCGTCGGCGTCGTGGTGCCGGGGGTCGTCACCGAAACCTGGCCCTGCGCGTTGATCGTGAGGCCCGAAGAATTCTGCGGGATCGTGATCGTCGGCTGCACGGGGTTGCCCTGGGAGGTGACGATGCGGCCCTGCGCGTCCATCTGGAACGAGCCGTCGCGCGTATAGGCGTAAGTGCCGTCCGGCACCTGAATCTTGAAGAAGCCCTCGCCGCGGATGCCGATGTCGAGATCGCCGCCGGTCGGCGACATCGTGCCCTGAGTCATCAGGCGCGGGGTGCCGACGGTTTTCACACCGCCGCCGATATCGATACCGACGGGAAGGATGGTGCCCTGATCGGATGCCTGCGCGCCGACGCGGCGGACGTGCTGATAGAGCAGATCCTGAAACTGCGCGCGCTGCTTTTTGTAGCCGGTTGTTCGCAGGTTCGCGATGTTGTTGGAGATGACCTGCACGTTGAGTTCCTGTGCGGCCATACCGGTTGCGGCGGTATAAAGAGCTTGCATCGGATGATTCCCTTCTTAGGCCGGAACGTCAGCGAGGCTTTGAATGGAGTTTTTGCGCAGATCGCTCTGTTGCTGCATCAGAGCGGCCACGTTCTGATAGGTCCGCATTACTTCGATCATGCGGCTCATTTCGGTGACTGAGTTGACGTTCGATTTCTCGATGTAACCCTGGTTGACGCTGGACGTTGTGTCCGCAATTGCGCTGGTGCCTGCGGGCGCGGAGAAGAAGTTGCGTCCATCCTTTTGCAGCTTCTGCGGCGCGTCGAAACGGACGAGCCTGAGTTTGCCGCGGATGGAGTCGGTCTGCGTGACGACACCCTCGCGCACGGTAATCGTGCCGTCCTTGGCGATGTTGATGTCGCGGTCGGTGGTCTGAAAGACGATCGGGCCGTTGTTGCCGAGCACGACATCGCCGCCCGTGGTCACGAGCTGGCCCTGCGAGTTGATCTGGAACGATCCGTCGCGCGAATAACGTTCGCCGCCTGCGGTCTGCACCGCAAAGAATGCGCGGCCGTCGATTGCGACATCCAGCGGATTCTTCGTCTGCTCGGTAGGGCCCTGCGCGAAATCGTGAAAGGTGCCGCGATCCTGAACGAAGCTGACACGGCGATCCTTGCCGCCGAAATTGTCTTCGTGCGCGCCGGACGTGAGATATTCCTCGAACAGCGACTTGTCGGCCTTGAAGCCGGTCGTGTTCACGTTGGCGACGTTGTTTGAAATGATATCGATCTGCCGCTCGAGCGACATTTGCCGCGACAACGCGACAAGGAGTGTGTTCTCCATCGGTCATTCTCCCCTCGTTGATCCGCGTGACCTCTCCCAAGGCTGGTTGCGGATCGTGCGAACCGCAAAGCTCTCCCAAGCTGCGGTCCGTCATGGTTAATGCGAGGAGTGTGCCAACATATATAGTCAAGTAATTTCAATGGCTTATATTATTTATGGCTTTCTAAAAGGCGGCAATAAGCTCTCGTTGGGCGGCTCATCCCGGCAAAATTTTCCCACCCAGGAGTCAAAAGAAAGATTCCGTTAACCATTCCAAACCTACGTTCGGAACAACAGGGCGCATCGCGCCGACGGCCTTCGTATCGCGTCAATCAAGCCAGTTCGGCATTCACGGGCCCAATCTAGGATGGCGGCGGGCAAATGGCAGACGACGACAAGATCGAAGACGGCGCAGAAGCCGCCCCACCGAAGAGCAAGCGCAAACTCATCATCATTGGCGGTTCGGCGCTACTCGTCCTTCTGCTGGCGGGGGGAGGCTGGTTCTTCTTCATGCGCGGGCACGGCGAGCAGCAGGCCGAAGCGGCACTACCCGCGAAGCCGCCGGTATTTCTCGATGTGCCGGAAGTGCTGGTCAACCTCGCCAGCACGCCGGGTGAGCGCGTCCAGTATTTGAAGGTCAAGGTTGTCCTTGAGGTGAAAGACGCGCCGCTGGTGGAAAGCATCAAGCCGACGATGCCGCGCGTCATGGACCTGTTTCAGACTTACATGCGCGAACTGCGTCCCGGCGATCTCAACGGATCGATCGGGCTGTTTCGCCTGAAAGAAGAGCTGACGCGGCGGGTCAACGCCGCGATCTCGCCGGCACAGGTGAACGCTGTGCTGTTCAAGGAAGTCGTCATTCAGTGAAACGGAAACTGGTCCAATGACACCGGGTGATGACGTCGATCAGGATGCGTTGGCCGCCCAGTGGGAAGGCGCGCTAGACACCGAGGATCCCGCGGAGGCTGCGGCTGAAGCCGAGGCCAACGAACTGACGGAGACCATGGCCGAGCAGTGGGCCGCCATGGTCGATGACGGAAGCCGTTCGCTCGGCAACGGCAAGGCCGGCGGCGAGCGCGTTCTGTCTCAGGAAGAAATCGACAATTTGCTCGGCTTCAGCGATGGCGAAGTAAATATCGACGAGAATTCCGGCATCCGCGCCATCATCGATTCCGCGATGGTGTCCTACGAGCGTCTGCCGATGCTCGAAATCGTTTTCGATCGCCTCGTGCGATTGATGACGACGTCCCTGCGCAATTTTACGTCCGATAACGTTGAGGTCTCGTTGGATCGCATCACCTCGGTGCGGTTCGGCGATTATCTCAATTCGATCCCGTTGCCCTGTGTGCTGTCAGTGTTCAAGGCGGAGGAATGGGAAAATTTCGGCCTGTTCACCGTGGACTCAAGCCTGATCTATTCGATCATCGACGTGCTGCTCGGCGGGCGGCGAGGTCAGGCGTCGCTGCGCATCGAAGGCCGTCCTTACACGACGATTGAAACGAACCTCGTCAAGCGCCTTGTCGAAGTCGTGCTCGCGGACGCTGAGCAGGCGTTTCGTCCGCTATCGCCCGTGACGTTCAGCATCGATCGGCTTGAGACCAATCCGCGCTTTGCGGCGATCACGCGTCCCGCCAACGCCGCCATTCTCGTGCGCCTGCGTATCGACATGGAAGATCGCGGCGGCAACATTGAATTGCTGTTGCCCTATGCCACCATCGAGCCGATCCGCAACGTGTTGTTGCAGATGTTCATGGGTGAAAAATTCGGCCGCGACCCGATCTGGGAAGGCCATCTGGCGACCGAAATTGCGCAGGCCGAAATCGCGGTCGATGCGGTGCTCTACGAATCCAATATCCCGCTCAAACAGCTGATGACGCTGAAAGTAGGCGACACCCTGCCGCTTGATATACGGCCTGATGCGCTGGTGTCGGTGCGCTGCGGCGATGTTGTGCTCAGCGAAGGGCGAATGGGCAAGGTCGGCGATCGCGTCGCCATTCGCGTAATGAAGCCGCTGCGCAAACCTCACACGTCATTTGCCATGTTTGAGAAGGCCGATGAACAAACCAAACTGATGGAGGCACAATGAATCATTCCCTCGGATTAGTGATCGAAAGCCTGGTCGCGGTTCTTCTGCTGCTGACGATCGGTTATTGCGCGCTTCTGAACAAGCGCCTCAAGCTGCTGCGCAATGACGAGCAGTCGATGCGCGGCACCATCGCCGAGCTCGTGACGGCAACCGAAATCGCCGAACGCGCGATCGGCGGTTTGAAAGTCACGGTACGCGAATGCGACGAAAACCTCGGCGTGCAGCTTCTCAACGGCGCTGAACTCTCGGCCAAACTGCGAAAGCAGGTTGCCGCCGGCGAAGAAATCCTGCATCGCCTTTCGCAGATCGCGCTTGCGGCGCGTCCGCATGAAGCGCCGCCTGCTCCGCAGGCAGCGCCTCGCGCAGACGCAAAGGCTGTTCTTGCGGCAGCGCAGGCATTCTCTGAACGCGCTCGCGGTCACGGCCGGGCTGCATGAAGAGTATCATCCGCGATATCCGGATTCTTCCGATACTTTTGCTCGCGATCAGTTGCCTGGTCGTGTTGAAAGTGTCCGGCTTGCTTCTGGATGGCGGATACATCTTCAGCGAGAACACGGCACCGAAGCCGAAATCGTGGGCGCAGGAAACATTCAACTATCCCTCATCGGGCAAGACCGCCGACGCGGGCGACATCACGGGTTCGGTCGCTGCCAAGCCTAAGGAAGAAGCTCCTGTCGTGAAGGCGCCGGAAGCAACGACCCGCTCGCCGGATGCCGTTGTCGTTTATCCCGATCAAAACCGTCCGGTTACGGCATCCGAGCGCGCTGTGCTCGAGCGGCTTCAGTCGCGGCGTCAGGAGATCGAAACGCGCGCGCGCGAAGTCGATATCCGCGAGAACCTCATCAAGTCGGCAGAAAAAAGGATCGAGGGCCGGATCGAGGAATTGAAGGCCACCGAAGCGCGCATCACGGTTGCGGGCCAGCAAAAGGACGAGGCCGAAGCCCAGCGTTTCAAGAGCATCGTGACAATGTACGAGAACATGAAGCCGAAGGACGCAGCGAAAGTGTTCGACCGTCTTGAAATGTCCGTCCTGTTTGAAATCGCTTCGCAGATCGCGCCGCGCAAGATGTCGGACATCATGGGGCAGATGCAGCCGGAGGCCGCCGAGCGCCTGACGGTCGAACTGGCGCGCCGTGCGGGCGCAGACCCTTCCGCGTCGGCGAACAACCTTCCCAAAATCGAAGGCAAAGCCCAGCCGGTGCGCAATTGAGCGATGTGATTAACAAGCCCTTAATGGGCAAATTCTAGATTCCATGGCACAGGCCGGCGCGAGTGTCCGGACGGAAAAGCGAATGTTGTCCAGGGCTGACCGCGCCGAGAAGGTTGACCGCGCATTTGGTGCGCGGGCGGTTCGCTTTGCGCTCTGTTTGTTAGCTCCACTGTTCTTGGTCAGTGTCTCTGCGAACGCGCAGACCATCAAGGGCGAGGCGACGCTGAGCGAGCCCGGTAAATTCGCGCGGCTTGTTCTGAAATTCGAGCAAGATGTATCGACCGAGGCCGTTGTCGCGGGCGGCATTCTTGTCGTTCGGTTCAAAACGCCGGTCGATGTGCCGGTCGACAAACTGTCGGACGCCTTGCCGAAGTATATCGGCGCGGTGCGCCGCGATCCCGACGGCATGGCGATCCGTATGGCGCTGGCTCAGAAGGTCAACGTCAATCTGATGATGGCGGGGGAGCGAATCTTTCTGGACTTGTTGCCGGAAGGATGGGCAGGGCTTCCGCCGGGATTGCCGCCGGAAATCGTCAAGGAATTATCGGATCGCGCAATCGCTGCGGAACGTGCGCTGCGCATGCAGAAGGTTGCGGACGAAGCCAAAAAGAAGCCGCCGGTGCGTGTGCGCGCATCCGTTCAGCCGACCTTCGTGCGTCTTGTCTTCGAAATGCCGGACGGCGTCCCCGTTTCATCCTCGTTGAACAGCGACAGTTTCGGTCTGTCCTTCGGCGCGGCTCTGACGTTCGACCTTGCCGACGCAAAGATCGCGATGCCTGCAAATATAAAGTCGATCGATCAGAAGATCGAAGGCGACGCATCCAGGGTCGATATCGCTCTCATCGGCGAAGCCGATGTTCACGCATTCCGCGAAGACAAGAATTACATTGTCGATATCGGATTCCAGCAATCCGAAAAGCCGGCGGCGCAACTCAATCTTCCGAAGGTGCCGGCGGCGGCAGCGGAGGCTGTGCAGAAAATTCCGGAGCAACCCGCCGCAAAGCCGATTGAGACCGTCCCGCCGACATCCGAAGACATTGCACGGCAGGCGAAGACGAATGCATCACCGGTGCAAGTCCCGGAGGTGCTGGCCGCCCCAAGTCAGGCGCAAACACCGCCGCCGCCTGTCGTGCAGGGCAATGCCCCAGCGACGCCTGCGATCGCCGTGCCCTCTGCGGTCAGTCGAGCGGAAATTCAGCCGGGCACGGATGGGCAGATTGCCGTCGAAGCCAAGCGCACCAGCGACGATCTGCGTTTGCTGTTTCCGTTCAAAAATGCGGTTGCTGCCGCGGCTTTCCGGCGCGCGGATTCGATCTGGGTTGTGTTCGACACCGATAAGAAAATCGATCCCGATGCGATTTCGCGCGAGGGTGCCTCGATCGTTTCCGACGTCAATGCCTTCGATTTGCCCAAGGGCAAGGCGCTGCGGATTCGTCTTGCGAGGCCGCAGCTCGCAGCCTTGTCTGCGGATGAGCGCGGCTGGCTGCTGACTATTGCGGATAAGGTTCAGGCGCCGTCGCAGCCGCTTGTTGTGACACGCAACATCGCAGATCCCGCGCGCGCAACCGTCAGTGTCGGCATTGCAAAACCTGGGCAGATCCATCGTCTGGCCGATCCGGACGCCGGCATTTCGCTGATGGTTGTGACTGCGCCTGCGCCCGCAAGCGGGTTGATGAAGCGTCAGAATTTTGTCGAGTTCTCGCTTCTGGAATCGATTCACGGCATCGTGGTGCAGCCGAATGCCGACGACATCACGATGGAGCTTTCGTCGGACAAGGCAATCCTCGGCCGTCCGGGCGGCCTGACGCTGTCGGCTGCGATGATGGCGCCCGAGCGCGGGGCGTCGACCGCGCGGCCGGTGTTCGATGTCAACCGATGGCGGGAAGATCAGAAGGCAGATTTGATTCCGACGCTGGATCGGTTGACGGCAGCCGCGGCGATGTCGAGTAGCGAGCAGCGCATGCCCGCGCATCTGGACCTTGCGCGCTTCTATATGGCGCGCGGTTTTTATCCCGAGGCCAAAGGAATTCTCGATCTCGCTCTGTCCGAAGTGAAGCAGGGCGATGAGGATCCTTCGGCGCTGATCGTGCATGCCGTCGCGAGCACATTGTTTGGCCGTCCCGAGCAGGCGCTGAAGGATTTGGCCAATCCGGCGGTCGGCACAAACTACGATTCGCAGCTTTGGAAGGCGCTCGCCTATGCACGGCTGGAACGGTGGGCCGACGCGCGCGAAAAGTTCAAGAATGTCGAGTTCGCGCTGACCTCGCAGCCACTCGATTTGCAGCGCATCGTTATTCTGGACGCATTCCGCGCCTCGCTCGAAGTCAAGGATTTTGCCGGCGCGACCAGCCGCAGCAACGATCTCGATGTTGTCGGTGTTTCGCCGGATCAGGCCGCCGATGCGGCGGTCTTGCGCGGCCGCCTTGCCGAGGCGCTCGGCCGCGAGAAGGATGCGCTCTCGGAATATCAGACGGCAGTGAATTCCACCGATCGTCCGGCGGCCGCCGAAGCCCAGCTTCTGAATGTTTCGCTCCGGCAGAGGCGAAATGAGATCGGCGACGACGACGCTCTGCGCGAGCTTGAAACGGTTTCGATGACGTGGCGCGGTGACGGCATCGAAGTGAGAAATCTTCAGTTGCTGTCGCGGGCCTACGCGGAAAAGGGCCGGTATGGCGAGGCGCTGGCGGCCGCGAAGAACGCGACAAAACTTCAGCCGAATTCGGAAATTTCGCGCAAACTACAGGACGAAGCGCAGTCGCTGTTCGAGCAGGTTTTCAACGGCACGAAGGGCGACGATCTGCCGCCGGTGGATGCGCTTGCTTTGTTTTATGAGTACCGCGAACTCACGCCCATCGGACGCCGCGGCGACGAGATGATCCGCAGACTGGCCGACCGGCTGGTTGCGGTCGATCTTCTCGATCAGGCCGGCGAATTGTTGCAATATCAGGTGGACAAGCGGCTCGAAGGCGCTGCGCGCGCGCAGGTCGCAACGCGTCTTGCGATGATCTATCTGATGAACCGCAAGCCGGACCGTGCGATCGCAGCACTTCGCACAACCCGGATCGCCGATCTCGCCGGTGAAATCCGCCAGCAGCGGCTGCTGCTCGAAGCCCGTGCTCAAAGCGACATCGGCCGTCACGACCTTGCACTCGACATCGTGTCCAACGTGAGCGGTCGCGAAGCGATCAGGTTGCGCTCCGACATCTACTGGGCGGCGCGACGCTGGCGGGAATCCGCCGAGCAGATCGAATTGCTTTACGGCAATCGCTGGAAGGATTTTCAGCCGCTGACGCCGATCGAGAAGAGCGACATCATTCGGGCCGTCATCGGGTATTCGCTGTCCGAGGATGCCATCGGTCTGGCGCGATTCCGCGAGAAATATTCGCCCAAAATGGACAGCGGCGAAGACAGGACGGCGTTCGATGTTGCAAGCAAGCCCGCTTCCGCCAACAGCGCGGACTTTGCGCGGATTGCAAAGATGGCGGCCACCATCGATACACTCGACGGTTTTCTGCGCGAGATGAAAACGCGTTATCCGGATGCGGTGGCGCGCGCGAAGCTGCCGCCGGAGATCAAGGCCGATCCGAATCCGACAGGCTCGTTGCCTGAAATTGTCGGCCTGAAGAAGACGCAGGTCCGGCGCTGATACGCTTGCGGCGTCATCCGCCGCCGTAGCTTTGTACGAGGCTGCCTGCGACCAGCGACCAGCCGTCCACCAGCACAAAGAAGATCAGTTTGAAGGGCAGCGACACCACGACCGGCGGCAGCATCATCATGCCCATCGACATCAGAACAGATGCTACGACAAGGTCGATAATCAGAAACGGCAAAAACAACAGGAAGCCGATCTCGAACGCGCGCTTCAACTCCGAAATCATGAAGGCCGGCACGAGAATTCGCAGCGACATCTGGTCCGGCGTCGCAGGCGGCGCCTCGCCCGACAGATCCATGAACAGTTTCAGATCCTTCTCACGCACGTTCTTCTGCATGAAGCCGCGCAGCGGCACGACGCCGCGCTGAAACGCCTGTTCGACGCTGATCTGATTGGCGACCAGCGGCTTGATGCCGTCGTCATATGATTTTTGCAGCACCGGCCCCATCACGAATCCGGTGAGAAACAGCGCCAGCGCGATGATGACGGAGTTCGGCGGCGCGGTGGCCGTGCCGAGCGCGGTGCGAAGCAACGACAGCACGACGACAATGCGCGTGAACGACGTCATCATGATGAGGATCGACGGCGCAATCGACAGCACCGTCAATAGCGCGATCAGCTGGATCGCGCGCTCGGTCACCCCGCCATTGCCCTGACCGAGATTGATGCTGATATCCTGCGCGGCAGCCGGATCGGCTGCCACTGCGGCGGCTAGGAAAGTCAGAAAAAATAAAACTCTACGCGGTGTGTTCGCGCAGCTCACGCAGGCGGCTTCGGACGGCCTAGCAGGCTCGCCATCTCGTCTTCGAGATTGTCGAAGCCGGGCTTGGCTGCGGGAGCAGGCGCGGCACGCTGTGCGGAACGCGCCGGAGGCGGCGGTGCACCGACGCGGTCGGCGGCATTGACGGCCGGAGCGCGCGTCTCGCCGCCATCGAGCCGAAGCTCGGAGCCGGGACGCCGCAGAGCTGCTTCGAGCCGCTGTGCCATGTCGGCGAGATTCTGATCGGCGGACGACGGCAGCGGCTCGGGCTGACGGGCAGGGCGCGGCGGAGGTGCCGCCGGTTTCGGTGCAATGTCGTTCGCGCGCGGCATGCGCGGCATGGCCGGTTCGGCGCGCGGCGGGGTGCGCGTTTCGCGAATTGGTTCCTGGAAGCTCGGCGCCGTATCGAAGTCTGCGATTGGCGGCGAAGCCCGGCGTGTATCTTCCGGATATGGCGCACGCGGGCGCGGCGGCGGTTCCGGCATGGCCGGCTCGCGATATTCAAGTGCGGCAGGCTCGTGCCATTCATTGGCGTCGGGCAATGGAGCGATGCGCCCGGGCAATTCCGTGCCGGCAGGCGCGCGCGCGACCTGATCGCGCTGCGGCGCGTTGCGCTGGATATTGGGCTCGACCACAACGTCGGTCGGGCCGCCGATCATAATGAGATGTTCGACATTGTCCCGACGCACAAGAACGAGCTTGCGGCGGTTGTCGACGGCGGTTGCATCGATGACGGCGAGACGCGGCATGCGTCCGCGATTGGCACCTGCACCCGCATTTCCCGAACTGAATTTGCGAACCAGCCACGCTGCCGCGCCGATCAAGACCAACACGATCAGCAGAGCGGCAAATATCCAGAGCTTATCCATTCCCAGTCCCCGCGCGGCTACGCCACTTTATATGTCAGATTCGGCGCAGGCAGGTCGCTAAACCCCAAAACCAAAGCAAAATCAGCGCAAAAGCAGGCCGACAGTTAATTTCAGCGGCGGCGCTGCCGTCTGAAGACTTTATTAACCCATGAATCGCCAGAGCCCAAAAGACTTCTTCGCCTCGGGCCGCGATGCGGTGGGCCATACCACGCATTTCATGGCGAAAATGGGCCATTTGCCGATATTAACCAGCCATTAACCATACACACGGCAAATTCTGCCTACCTGACCTTATTCGGTCGGATTGAAGCAGGGGCTGCCCCGATGGGAATGACCGACCTTCCGATGCTGTCGGCGCTTCGCACCAAGATGCAATGGCATCAGGAGCGCCAGCGCGTCCTTGCGGAAAACATCTCCAACTCCGACACGCCGAACTTCAAGCCGCGCGATCTGGTGGAACCGAAATTCGACAATGGCGGTATGGGTCCGGCAGCAGGCGGCATGGGTTCGCTCAGCATGGTGCGAACCAGCGCCAATCACATTCAGGCGGCTGGCGCGAGCGACAGTTTCACCTCCAGCAACCGTGACGCCTACCAGACGCGTCCGGCGGGCAACTCGGTCAGCCTCGAAGATCAGATGATGAAGGTCTCCGCGAACCAGATGGACTACGCGGCGGTGTCATCGCTCTACAGCCGCAGCCTCGGTCTTCTGAAGACCGCGATCGGCAAGCGGTAGGCAGGGATTGAGGGGAGCAACCTATGGCTGATGGAAGCGACTTCGGCAGATCGATGAGCATCGCATCGTCCGG
Source organism: Hyphomicrobiales bacterium (assembly GCA_017305515.1). Classification (GTDB taxonomy): domain Bacteria; phylum Pseudomonadota; class Alphaproteobacteria; order Rhizobiales; family Xanthobacteraceae; genus Afipia. The sequence goes on along the minus strand of JAFKKP010000334.1, from coordinate 7,995 downwards.
CTTGCGCGCGCAGGCGGGCCGCATGCGGGTGATCTCGGAAAATATCGCCAACGCGGACTCCACGGCGAAGACCGCCGGTGGCGATCCCTATCGCCGCAAGGTGCCGACGTTTTCTTCCGAGTTGGATCGCACGCTTGACGCGCAGGTCGTCACGCTCGGCAAGATCAAACCCGACACGTCCGACTTCCGCGTCAAGCACGAGCCCGGCAATCCTGCGGCCGACGCCAGCGGCAACGTGAAATATCCGAACGTGAATTCGCTCGTTGAAATGACCGACATGCGCGAAGCGCAGCGATCCTATGAAGCCAACCTCAACATCATTTCGGCCACGCGCCGGATGATCCAGCGCACCCTCGATATTCTGAAGGCTTAAAATCATGGCAACACCGACCGTCGCTGCAAATGCCTATGCGAGCCTCGCGAAAATCATCGACTCCGGCGGAGGCAATGCTGCCGGCGCCGGCAAAGCGAGTGAAGGCGGCGGCATGTCGTTCGCCTCGCTGCTCAAGGAGTCGCTCGGCAACGTCATGGAGGCCGGAAAGAAGTCTGACGCTCAGACCATCGCGATGGCGTCGGGCAAGGCGAACGTGATGGACGTCGTGACGGCAGTGGCTGAGACGGATGTTGCCGTCTCGACGCTGGTGTCGGTGCGCGACAAGGTCATCTCGGCTTACGAAGACATCATGAAGATGCCGATCTAACGGCAGACAATTTGCGGGCAGGAGAGTGCAATGACCGGTGCTGAAGTTCTCGACGTTTCGCGCGATGCCGTATGGACCATCGTTAAAGTTTCCTCGCCGCTGCTGATCGTCGGCCTTGTCGTCGGTGTTGCGATCTCGCTGTTGCAGGCGCTGACGCAAATTCAGGAACAGACGCTGGTGTTTGTGCCGAAAATCCTCGCGATTTTCGTGGCCCTCATTCTGGCGCTGCCGTTCATGGCCGACGCCATGAACAGCCAGATGCTGCGGTTGTCGTCGCGAATCATTGGTGGCTAGCGCATGATCGGCCATCTTTCGCTTCCGGCCCGGACCAGCTTCTCATGCGCATTGACATCTCGCTTCTGCCCGCCCTCGCAGCCTCCTTCATGCTGGTCTTCGCGCGCATCGGGGCGATGGTGATGCTGCTGCCCGGATTCGGCGAAACCAACATTCCGGTTCGCGTCCGGCTTGGAATTGCGCTCGCGCTGACGCTCATCATTCTGCCTCTCCATCGCAACGCCTACACGATCAGCATGACCTCGATGGCGCCGCTGCTGGTGCTGATGGTGCATGAGATCGTCATCGGCGTCGTGCTTGGCGCGACGGCGCGTGTGACGCTTGCGGCACTTGCGGTTGCGGGCTCTGTCATCGCGCAGCAGCTCGGACTGGGTTTCGTGACGTCGGTCGATCCGACGCAGGGCCAGCAGGGCGTGCTGATCGGAAATTTCCTCACGATGCTCGGCATAACGCTGCTGTTCGCAACCGACACGCATTACCTCGTCATCGCAGCCCTCAACGACAGCTATAAGATTTTCTCGCCCGGCGAACTGATGCCGAGCGGCGACATCGCTGCGCTTGCGACGAGAGCGTTCAGCGGCGCGTTCAAGATCGGCATTCAGCTGGCCGCGCCGTTCATCGTGTTCGGCCTTGTCTTCAATCTCGGTCTTGGCGTGCTCGCGCGCCTGATGCCGCAGATGCAGGTCTATTTCGTCGGCGTGCCGCTTTCGATGCTGGCAGGCTTTCTCATTCTCGCGGCGATCCTTGGAACCATGATGGCTCTGTTCATGGACTATCAGGGCGGCGTCCTTAACGAACTCGCGCCTCGGAGTTAGTAATCGATGGCCGACGAGGACAGGGACTCCAAAACAGAAGACCCGACACAGAAGCGTCTCGACGACGCAATCGACAAGGGCGACGTCGCTAAAAGCCAGGAGGTCAATACCTGGTTCGTGATTGCCGGTTCGACGCTGCTGCTGTCGTCATTCTCCGGTTCGATCGGCGCGGGCATCGAAAATCCGATGCGCAACCTCTTGATGAATGCCCATCAGATTCGGGTCGATGGTCCCGGTTTGCTTCAACTCGTCACCAATCTCGAAGGCATGCTGATCGCCGTGCTCGGCGTCCCGCTGTTGCTTATTCTTGTTGCAGGTGTCGCAAGCAACCTCGTGCAACATCGTCTCGTCTGGTCCACCGAGCCGATCGTTCCGAAGTTCAGTAAGATTTCGCCGATGGCGGGCGCGGCGCGTCTGTTCGGCAAGCAGGCCGGCGCGAATTTTCTCAAGGGCATTTTCAAGGTTGTTGCGCTCGGCACGGTGATGGTGCTCGTGCTCTGGCCGGAGCGGCATCGCATCGATGCGATGGTGCGGTTCGATCCCGTCGCAATCATGACGGTGACGAAGACGATCTCCACCCAGCTGATGGGCACGGTTGTCGCCATGCTCGCCGTCGTCGCGACGCTCGACTATCTGTTTCAATATCGCCAATGGTTCGAGCGGCAGAAGATGTCGCTTCAGGAGATCAAGGAAGAATACAAGCAGTCCGAAGGCGACCCCCATATCAAGGGCAGGTTGAAGCAGTTGCGCTATGCCCGCGCCAAGAAGCGCATGATGGCGGCGGTTCCGACGGCCTCCGTCATCATCACCAACCCTACGCACTACGCAGTTGCGCTGAAATACGAGCGCGGCATGCCGGCGCCGATCTGCGTCGCCAAGGGCGTCGATTTGATGGCACTCAAGATCAGGGAAATCGCCGGCGCGAACAATGTGCCGATCGTCGAGAACGTGCCGCTCGCCCGCGCGCTCCACGCGAGCGTCGAGGTCGACGACGAAATTCCGGTCGATCACTATCACGCGGTCGCCGAAGTCATCGGCTACGTCATGAAGCTGAAGCGCGGAGTGACCGGCCTTGGCTGAGGGGGTCTGGCGCGCGTCGAACGGCGGTCGTAATGTCGCTTGCTCCTTGAGGCTCAAATCAGGCACTGAGGGGAATATGGCCTTCTGCGGCAGGTTGCGACGCGTTCGATGACATCCGACGACAACAAGCCAACGTCCTTCGCTCCCGTGCATGAGCCGCCTCGCCGTGGCGGCAGCATTTTTCTGGTGCTGCTGGTCGCCGGCGCGATTGTCGCTGCCGCAATCTGGCTGATGACGATGGGCCGCGCGCAGGCCCAGCCTTATATTCTCGGGCTTCTTGCGCTGTCGGCGATGATCGGCCTGTTCACGCTGTTTGCGTTCGCGGCCGGGATCATCCGGTTCGCAGGCGGGGCGACCGAAGATCCGATTGCGCGTCCGATTGCCGATCACGCATTCGACGGTCTGGCTGTCACCGATGCGCGCGGACACGTTATTTATGCCAACTCCGCCTATCTTTCTCTTACGGGTGCGTCGGGGCCGCACGATGTGCGTCCGGTCGAACGCGTTTTCATCGGCAACCCCGATGTGTCCGAAGCCGTGTTCCGGCTGCTCAAGGCGGCGCGCGAGGGCAAGCGCCAACAGGAAGAAGTGCGCATCGCGGGGGCGGATAGCGCGCATGGCCGCTGGCTGCGCATGCGCGTGCGGCCGCTCGGTGCGGGAAAGCGCGAACAGAAATTCGCTGTGTGGTCGATTGCCGACATCACGCGCGACCGCGAGCGGCAGGAGGATGTGTTTCAGGAACTCCAGCACGCCATTGAATATCTCGATCACGCGCCGTGCGGATTCTTCTCCGTCAATCCGGCGGGCGATCTTGTTTATGTGAATGCGACGCTCGCGAACTGGCTGGATTACGATCTGGCCGAAATCGGATCTGGCGGCCTGAAAGTTGCCGACATCGTGTCCGGCGACGGCGCGGCGTTGCTGACGTCCATCGTTCCGGAACCCGGCGAAGTCAAGACGGAAGTCTTCGACGTCGATTTGCGGATGCGCGGCGGCAAGACCGTGCCGGTGCGGCTCTATCACAAGCTCGCTTTCGGTGCCGACGGTGTTCCCGGCGCATCGCGCACGCTCGTCATCAATCGCGCGCAGGAAGACAATTCCGATCCGCAGCGCGCCGCCGAAGTGCGCTTCATGCGTTTCTTCGATCACACGCCGATGGCGATTGCGACCGTCGACAAATCCGGCGACATCGTTCGCGCCAATGCGCGCTTTGCGAAACTTGCGCAAAGCCTGTCGCCCGCGAACGCGGCCAGCAAATCCATTTTCTCCGTTCTCAACGCGCGGGACCGTTCGCAGCTGACGGCGGCCATCGCGCGAGCGGCGGAGGGGCAGGGCGACATCGCGCCGGTCGAAGCGATGCTCGACGGCGAACGCGAACGCTGGGGCCAGTTTTTCGTCACCTCTGTCGAGCAGGATTCCCGCGATACCGAAGCGGCGATTGTCTATCTCTTGGAGACGACCGAGAAGCGCACGCTGGAAAATCATCTTGCGCAGTCGCAGAAGATGCAGGCCGTGGGCCAGCTCGCCGGCGGCATCGCGCACGATTTCAACAATGTGCTGTCCGCCATCATGATGGCGAACGACTTTCTGCTCAACGCGCACAAGCCGACCGATCCGTCGTTTCAGGACATCATCCAGATCAAGCAGAACGCCACGCGCGCGGCGGCGCTGGTGCGGCAGCTGCTCGCCTTCTCGCGCAAGCAGACGCTGCGTCCGCAGGTGCTCGATGTTGGCGACGTGCTGTCCGATCTCAACGTTCTGCTCAAGCGGCTGCTCGGCGAGAAGGTCAAACCCGACGTCATTCACGGCCGCGACCTGTGGCCGGTGAAGGCGGACCTGTCGCAATTCGAGCAGGTGATCGTCAATCTTGCGGTCAATGCACGCGATGCGATGCCGGACGGCGGCAAGCTCACGATCAAGACGACGAATGTCCCGGCGAAGGACGCCGAGCGGCCTCAATATAAAGGCATGCCCGCTGCCGATTATGTTCTGATCGAAGTCACCGACACGGGCACCGGCATTCCGCCGGAGATCGTCGACAAGATTTTCGAGCCGTTCTTCTCGACCAAGGAGGTCGGCAAGGGCACCGGCCTCGGTCTGTCGACGGTGTACGGAATCGTCAAGCAGACCGGCGGTTTCGTCTATGTCGATTCCGCCGCCAACCAGGGCACGACGTTCCGCATCTTCCTGCCGCGCTACTCGCCCGAGGCTGACACCACTGAGGTGGCGCACGCCGGAAACGGTGCCGCCTCGCCCGACAAGCCGCGAACGCAGGATCTGACCGGGCAGGGCACCATTCTGCTCGTCGAGGACGAGGACGGTCTTGGGTCGCTCAACGCGCGCGGGCTTCGCTCGCGCGGCTACACCGTGATCGAGGCCGCGAACGGCGTCGAGGCGATGGAGGCGCTTGAGCGCGAAGAGGGTGAGGTCGATCTCGTTGTCTCGGACGTGGTGATGCCGGAGATGGACGGCCCAACTTTGCTGATCGAACTGCGCAAGAAAAATCCGGACCTGCGGATCGTTTTCGTGTCGGGCTATGCGGAGGACGCGTTCGAGAAAAGCCTGCCCGAAAATGAGCAGTTCGACTTTCTCGCCAAGCCGTTCACGCTCAGCCAGCTCGTCGCCAAGGTTAAAGAGACTGTGAGCGCGCCGTAGCGTTGCAATCGGCCGATCCGCGACCGAGCGCCGCAGGGCTGTGGCCTTAGGCCTCCTTTCCTTTCCCCGGCCAATGTCCATGTTAAGCGCATCCCCTTGCCGGGGAGGAGGAATTCACATGAATCTGTCGCAGCGCATGCGTTCTGTTTTGAAGTCGCTTGTAGTCATTACGGCTCTGGCGTTGCCTTTGACGATTGCTGTTTCGTCGTCGGTCGATGCCCGCATCGGCGGCGGCGGCAGTTCCGGTTCGCGCGGCTCGCGGACCTTCTCCGCGCCGCCCACGACGCGCACCGCGCCGAATGCAGCGCAGCCGATGCAGCGCACGATCACCCAGCCCGGTGTGAATTCTCCGGCGACCGCGGGCGGCGGTTTCTTCAATCGTCCCGGCATGGGCCTGCTCGGCGGTCTTGCTGCGGGCTTCCTCGGTGCGGGCCTGCTCGGCATGCTGTTCGGCGGCGGACTGTTCGGCGGACTGGGCGGGCTGTCGTCCTTTGTCGGCCTCATCATCCAGCTTGCGCTGATCTACTTCGTCGTGCGGCTTGCAATGTCGTGGTGGCAGCGCCGCAACGCACCCGCCTATGCCAACAATGCAGCGCCGGACACGACGCCGCCAAATCAGCAGTCGAACATGCGTGGCGGATTCGGTTTCGGCCTCGGTTCCGGCAGCGCGCCGCTGAACATCACACCGGACGATTACGACACGTTCGAGCGCATGCTCGGTGAAGTGCAGACCGCGTGGTCGAACGAGGACATCAACCGGCTGCACACGCTGGCGACGCCCGAGATGGTGTCGTACTTCACGCAGGATCTTGCGGCCAACAGCAACCGCGGTCTCGTCAATAAAGTCTCCGGCGTGAAGCTGCTGCAAGGCGATCTCGCCGAAGCCTGGCGCGAAGGCCCGACGGATTACGCAACGCTCGGCCTGCGCTTTTCGCTGGTGGATAAGACGGTCGAGCGCACAAGCGGCAAGATCGTCGAAGGCAGCGAAACGCCGGTCGAAGTTACCGAAGTGTGGACCTTCCAGCGCCGCAATGGCGGCAACTGGGAACTCTCGGCGATCCAGCAGGCTTAATCGGCTCGATTTCTCCCCACTATAGGGCGTCACGTTCGCGTGACGCCCTTTTGTTTTGCGCTTTCCTCCGCCGTGACAGGGTATTCGATTGCGCATAGCCTTCTGACGGCGTGCGAGTCGTCCGACTGGAGTTTGCCCATGAAAGTCATTCCGTCCGGCAGCGTGCCGACCAAACGCGCCCCCGATTCCTATTTCACCGGAACCGTGTTTCAGGATCCGATCATCGAGACGCCGGCGCCCGCGCATCTCAATGCCACGCGCGTGACGTTCACGCCCGGCGCGCGCACGGCGTGGCATACGCACCCTCTCGGCCAGACGCTCTATGTGATTGCCGGCTGCGGCCGCGCGCAGACTTTCGGCGGGCCAGTTCTTGAGATTCGCGCCGGTGACGTGGTGTGGATTCCGCCCGGCGAAAAGCATTGGCATGGAGCCGCGCCGAACACGATGATGGCGCACATCGCGATGCAGGAATCCAAGGACGGCAAGTTCGCCGACTGGATGGAACATGTCAGCGACGCAGACTATGGGAAGCCGGTAGGCAAGTAGTCCCGCGCGCGGCTTTGCGATTGATGCTTCCCGATTCGCGCGTCCTGCCGCATTGCTGACTCATTCGGCAGGCTTTTTGCCCAAAGTAACTTGGACCGAAACTCGAACCCTGCCGGGAGGGCCCGATGCGCTACGTCATTCCAGCGATCTATGCGTGCGTGTTTGCGGTTGCGGTGTATTTCGCGGTCGTTCAATCGCCATTGCCGGAAGCCGTCGCCTCGGTTCCGCAGGATGCGCGCGCGGCGCTTTCGCCGGCCACCGGCACGAAAGTCGGCAAGCGCGAAAGCTGCCGCCAGAGCGTGTCGTCGAAAAATCTCCGCCGCCAGGATGCGCGCGACCAGTTGCAGCTTTGCGTGGCGAAGGCGCGTGTCGATTGTCTTCAGCAGGCGATCGACCAGAAGCTGCGCGCCAATGTCCGCCGCGCTTTCGTCAAGAGCTGTGTCGCGTCGTAATTTTCTCTCCTCATTTCCTTTTCTTCGTCATCACCGGGCTTGTCCCGGTGATCCCGATGATTTGAGCACTGTGCCCTTTACATCGGGATGCCCGGAACAAGTCCGGGCATGACAATTGATACGGTTACGCGCCATCCGCCCTGTTGTTAGAGACGCGGGCGCGTCTGTCGGCGGCTTCATTCCTTCGCCCTCAAAATGAGGGCGCGCGGAACGCCGGATGCGCTGAACGCATCCGCAGCCTCGCGTGCAAAAGTGAAAAAGCACACGAGCGTAGTCACCACGGTCACGCCGCTTTCACCCGGCGTTCCGCACGCGATGGTTTTTGAAAGGCTTGCTCCGCAAACAGGACCCCCGGAGGCCGATCCATGTGTCGTGCCCCC
>JAFKKP010000138.1 GCA_017305515.1 Hyphomicrobiales bacterium | reverse complement strand
GCAGACGAGACCGGACATGCGCAGCCATTTGCGTTCGCCGGACGAAATGAACTGGTCGAACAGAACCTGCGCGCCGTTGGCGAAGTCGCCGAATTGCGCTTCCCACATCGTCAGCGCGCTCGGCTCGGTCAGCGAGTAGCCATACTCGAAGCCGAGCACAGCTTCTTCCGACAGCAACGAATTGATGACTTCGTAATGTCCCTGCTTGTCGCCGAGATGGTTGAATGGTGTGTAACGGCTCTCGTCCTCCTGGTCGAACAGCACGGAATGGCGCTGTGAGAACGTGCCGCGTTCCGAATCCTGACCCGACAGGCGAACGCGGTGGCCGTCCTGAAGTAACGTACAGAACCCGAGAGCTTCGCCTGTTGCCCAGTCGATACCCTCGCCGGTTTCGATTGCCTTGGCGCGCGCGTCAAGGAACCGCTGAATGGTTTTGTGAACCCTAAAACCATCCGGCACCTTGGTGATCTTCTTGCCAATTTCCTTCAACTCGTTGATCGCGACGCCGGTGTTGCCCTTGCGAGGGTCGTCGCCAAGGTCGGCCGACTTCAGTCCCGACCACTTGCCGTCGAGCCAATCGGCCTTGTTCGGCTTGTAACCGGTGCCTGCTTCGAGTTCCGCATCGAGACGCGCGCGCCAGTCGGCCTTGGCCTTCTCGACTTCGCCTTCGGTGATGACGCCGTCAGAGATCAGGCGCTTTGAATAAATTTCGAGCGTCGATGGATGGCCGGCGATCTTCTTGTACATCACCGGGTTGGTGAACGCCGGCTCGTCGCCCTCGTTGTGACCGTGGCGGCGATAGCAGAACATATCGATGACGACAGGCTTGTGGAATTTCTGCCGGTATTCGATCGCGACCTTGGCCGCGAACACCACGGCTTCGGGATCGTCGCCATTGACGTGGAAGATCGGCGCGTCGATCATTTTCGCGACATCCGACGGATATGGCGACGAGCGCGAATAACGCGGATAGGTCGTAAATCCGATCTGGTTGTTAACGATGAAATGCAGCGAACCGCCGGTCCGGTAACCTTTCAGGTCCGACAGCGCGAAGCATTCCGCGACCACGCCCTGGCCTGCGAAGGCCGCATCGCCATGCATGAGTAGCGGCAGCGTGGAGATGCGCATGTCCGGCGGATCGCCGTGCTGGTCTTGCTTGGCGCGAACTTTGCCGAGCACAACCGGATCGACGATTTCCAGATGCGACGGATTGGCGGTGAGCGACAGGTGGATTTTGTTACCGTCGAATTCGCGATCCGACGAAGCGCCGAGATGATATTTCACGTCGCCCGAGCCTTCGACCTCGTCCGGGTTGGCCGAGCCGCCCTTGAATTCGTGGAACAGCGCGCGATGCGGCTTGCCCATCACCTGCGTCAGCACGTTGAGGCGTCCGCGATGCGGCATGCCGAGCACGATGTCCTGCACACCGAGATTGCCGCCGCGCTTGATGATCTGCTCGAGCGCAGGAATGAGCGACTCGCCGCCATCGAGACCGAAACGTTTGGTGCCGGTGAACTTCACGTCGCAGAATTTCTCGAAGCCGTCGGCTTCGATCAGTTTCATCAGAATCGCGCGTCGTCCTTCGCGTGTGAAGCTGATCTCCTTATCAGGGCCTTCGATGCGTTCCTGAATCCAGCCCTTCTGCGCGGGATTTGAGATGTGCATGAACTCGACGCCGAGCGTCTGGCAATAAGTGCGCTGGCAAATCGCGACAATCTCGCGAAGCGTTCCGGTTTCGAGACCAAGGACGTGATCGAGGAAAATCTTGCGGTCGAGATCGGCGTCGGTGAAACCATACGAGCGCGGATCGAGCTCTTCGTGATCCTTCTGGCCCTCGATGCCGAGCGGGTCGAGGTTGGCGTGGAAATGACCGCGCATGCGGTAGGCGCGAATGAGCATCAGGGCGCGGACCGAATCGCGCGTTGCCTGCTGCACGTCCGGAGAACTCAAATCGCTGCCGGCAGCCTGCGCCTTCGCCGCGATTTTTCCGCCGACGATCTTTTCGACCTGCGCCCAGTTGCCGTCGAGCGCCGACGTCAGTTCGTCGGTCGGAGATGCCGGCCAGTTCGCCTTTTCCCAAGACGGGCCCAGCGCATTCTTCTGGACGTCGGCGGGTGAGTCTTTCAGGCTTTTGAAGAAATCGGCCCATTCGCTGTCGACGGATGACGGGTTCTTCTCGAACCGCGCGTACATGTCGTCGATGTAGTTGGCGTTGGCACCTTGAAGGAAGGAAGTGAGTGCGAAGTTGGCGTTCGCGTCCTGGCGAGACATGTTCGCGTCCTGATTCTTTTAACTGGTGGATATATCGGGAGAAAGCACCCGATAGGCGGCAGGTAT
>JAFKKP010000137.1 GCA_017305515.1 Hyphomicrobiales bacterium | reverse complement strand
TTCGACGCCGTTCTTCGGCAGCCCTGCGAGCACGCCGGAATCCTTGCCCAACAGGTCCGACGTCGGCGCCTCAAGCGCACCGACCAGAACCGCGCCGGGCGTCTCCGAAATGGCACGGATCAGCGTGCGGCCCATGCGTCCGCCTGCTCCCGCCACGATCAGCTTCATATCGGACATCGTTCAAATCCCGGCAATTTGAGCCGGTATAGCGGTTGAAAACCGCCTTGTCAGTATGCGCCGCGGTATTTGCGCGGATCAGGACGGCTGCGGGCCGTCATAGCCCTCGACGATCACGAGGTCGTTCTCGGCGTGCGGTTTGCGCTTGGCGATGAGCGCCTGATATTCCGGCGAGCGATAGCAGGCGACCGCCGTGTCGTAGTCCTTGAACTCGATGACGACGTTGCGCGACCGCGACGAGCCTTCGGCGGTCTCGTATTTTTCGCCGCGCGTCAGAAACTTCGCACCGAAGTTGGCAAACACTGCGCCATTGTTGGCGACGTAATCGCGTTTATAGCCCTCGAGATCATGAACATCGACGCGCGCGACCCAAGATCCTTTTGGCATTCTGTACTCCGTGCTATTTCGATTTTTAAGGCTGCGGGCCGTCATAACCTTCGAGAATGGCGAGATCGGCCTCCGTGTGAGGCGTGCGCAGCGGGATGATCGCCTGATAGTCCGGATCCGAATAGCACGCCGCCGCTGCGGTCGCGGTCGGAAACTCGATGATGATAATGCGCGGCTTCATGCTGCCTTCGCGCAGATCGACCTTGCCGCCGCGGAACACGAAGCGGGCGCCGTGCTTCTTCAGCACTGGCCCAAGAGCTGTGGTGTAGTGCTTGTATCCCTCGGCGTTCTTGACATCGATCTGAGCCAACCAATAGCTCTTGGGCATTGTTGTCCTCATTGTTACTATTGTCATCACCGGGCTTGTCCCGGTGATCCCGATCAGGTTTGGCACAATACTCAGCGTATCGAGATGGCCGGGACAAGCCCGGCCATGACAACATTAGGCTAACGCTGTGGCGATCTCCGCGACAATCGCCTCCGCCGCAGCTTTCGGGTCGGATGCTTCGACTATGGGGCGGCCAACCACGAGATAATCCGCCCCGGCCGCAATCGCACGCGACGGCGTCATGATGCGCTTCTGGTCGCCGACATTGCTGCCTGCCGGACGAATGCCCGGCGTCACCAGAAACATTTCGGCACCGACGGTTTCTGACACGGCTTCGGCTTCTTCCGCCGAACACACGATGCCGTCGATGCCGAGCGCCTCCGCCTGCAACGCCCGCGCCTCGACGAGATCGGACACATCGAGGCGATAACCCGCCGCGTGCAGATCGTCGTCGTCATAGGAGGTCAGCACCGTCACGGCGAGAATTTTCAGTTTGTCGCCGCGCGCCTCGACCGCTGCCTGCATGGTCTGCGGATAGGCGTGAACGGTGAGAAAGCTCGCGCCCATTTTAGCGACGCTGCGCACACCGGCCGCGACGGTGTTGCCGATGTCGTGCATCTTCAGATCGAGAAAGACTTTCTTGCCGCGATCCGCGAGCTTTTCTACGAGCGGAAAGCCGCCCGCATAGGCGAGCTGATAACCGATCTTGTAAAACGAAACGCTGTCGCCGAGTTTTGCGATCAAGGCTTCGGCGGCTTCGACGCTCGACAGATCGAGCGCGACGATCAGACGATCGCGCGTGGCAATGTCGTGCGTCATCTCACCTCACATCATCTGCTGCGATACGGCGATCAGCTGCCGCACCGTGGCTTTGAGCAAATTGGCGTCGCTCTCATGCTTGAGCGCGCCCATGTCGTCGAACGCCTTGTCGGCGTAGGAAAGCCCCATCTGTGTCGGAATGACGGTCGCACCGGTGCCGAGCGCCAGAATTTGCCGCAGCGCCATCAAGACGCGAATGCCGCCGAACTTTCCATCCGATGCCGCGCCGAGCGCAAACGCGCGCTCGCGAAACACCTGACCCAGAGTTTCGTTGCGCTCGCGCACGCGCGTCACCCAGTCGATGGTGTTTTTGACGAGCGGCGGCACGGAGGAATTGTATTCCGGCGTCACGATGAAGACACCGTGATGCAAACCGATCATGCGCTTGAGATCGACTGCGATTTTCGGCACGCCGGATTTCGCTTCAAGGTCGCCGTCATAGATCGGCAGCGGATAATCGCCAAGCGAGATCAGCGTCACGTCCACATCGTGCAACGCAAGTTCCTTCACGACGGCGGCAGCGAGCTTCGCGTTGAGCGAGCCTGTGCGCAGAGAACCTGGAATGACGAGGATTTTCAGGACAGCCATGAAGTCCGCGACGGAAGGGAAAAACTATCCCTTGCGATACACCCAGACGCGG
>JAFKKP010000136.1 GCA_017305515.1 Hyphomicrobiales bacterium | reverse complement strand
GCGAGCGTCGGCTGATAGCCCACCGCAGAAGGAATACGACCCAAGAGCGCCGACACTTCCGAACCCGCCTGCGTGAAGCGGAAGATGTTGTCGACTAAGAACAGCACGTCCTGACCCTGATCGCGGAAGTGTTCGGCGACGGTGAGACCGGTGAGGCCGACGCGCGCGCGTGCGCCCGGAGGTTCGTTCATCTGGCCGTACACGAGAGCGCATTTCGAGCCTTCGCCGCCGCCCTTCTTGTTCACGCCGGATTCGATGAACTCGTGATAGAGGTCGTTGCCTTCGCGGGTACGCTCGCCGACGCCTGCGAACACGGAGTAACCGCCGTGCGCCTTCGCGACGTTGTTGATGAGCTCCTGAATCAGCACGGTCTTGCCGACGCCTGCGCCGCCGAACAGGCCGATCTTGCCGCCCTTCGCATAAGGCGCGAGCAGATCGACGACCTTGATGCCGGTAACAAGAATTTCAGCCTCAGTCGACTGATCGGTGTAGGCCGGCGCTTCCTGATGGATCGCGCGCGAACCTTCCGACTTCACCGGGCCCTGTTCGTCGACCGGCTCGCCGATGACGTTCATGATGCGGCCGAGCGTGCCTGCACCGACCGGCACCTTGATCGGCGAACCGGTGTCTTTCACTTCCTGACCGCGGACCAGACCTTCAGTGGTGTCCATCGCGATGGCGCGAACGGTCGATTCACCGAGATGCTGCGCGACTTCCAGAACAAGGCGGTTGCCATTGTTAGTGGTTTCGATGGCGTTGAGAATGGCCGGAAGATAGCCCTCGAACTGCACGTCGACGACGGCGCCGATGACCTGAGATACGCGGCCGGTCTGATTGGCTGGGGTTGCCATGTTGGTTCTCCTTGAAACTTTAGCCGACGGTCAACGTGACGGGCACGTTGTTGCGCGTCGCGCGCGAATACGGGCAAATCTTGTGAGCGTCTTCGATCAGCGCCTGCAGCTTGGCTTTGTCGGCGCCCGGCAGGACCAGCTTGATGTCGGCCTTGAAGCCGAATGAAACGTCGTCCTTGTCCATGTTTAGATTGACGGTGACACGGGCGTCCTGACCGTCGAGGCCATGCTTCTTGGACAGAAGCAGGACTGCCGAGCAGAAGCAGGCCGACCAGCCGAGCGCGAACAACTGCTCCGGGTTGTGACCCTCGCCCGTGCCGCCGAATTCCTTCTGCAAGCCCATCGCGAGCCCAAGCCCGCCATTGTCGAGAATCGCACGGCCGTTGCGGCCGCCCTTGGTCGTCGCTGAAACAGAATAAGCCATCAGACTGCCTCCGCTCCCGAAATGATTTCGATGAGTTCTTTGGTAATCATCGCCTGCCGCGTGCGGTTGTAAGTGATGGTCTGCTTGCGGATCATTTCGCCCGCGTTGCGGGTCGCGTTGTCCATCGCGCTCATCTGCGCGCCGTAGAACGACGCGTTGTTTTCCAACAACGCGCGGAAAACCTGCACCGCGAGATTGCGCGGCAAGAGCGTGGTGAGAATTTCGTCTTCTTCCGGCTCGTATTCGTAAGCTGGCGCGGCCGCGGCCTTCGCGTCCTTTTCCTCGACGACCAGCGGAACGATCTGCTGCGCGGTCGGCACCTGCGCGATCACCGACTTGAAGCGCGAATAGAACAGCGTGCAGACGTCGAACTCGCCGTTGTCGAACATCTCGATGATCTTCTTGGCGATGCCCTCGGCGTCCTTGAAGCTGAGAACCTTCACGGCGCGCAGATCGACATGGCCGACGATCTGGCGATCGAACTGGCGGCGCAGCGACTCGTAGCCCTTGCGGCCGACGCAGAAAATCTTGACCTCTTTGCCCTGGTTCATCAGGGAGAACGCCTTCTCGCGCGCAAGACGCGCGATCGACGAGTTGAACGCACCCGACAGGCCGCGCTCGCCGGTGCAGACCAGAAGCAGATGCACCTTGTCGTTGCCGGTCCCGGTGAGCAGCTTCGGCGCAGAGCCGGAGCCTGCCGCAGCGGTCGCGATGTTGGAGATCACCGCATCCATTCTTTCAGCATATGGACGCGCGGCTTCAGCCGCCTGCTGCGCACGGCGCAGCTTGGATGCTGCGACCATCTGCATGGCCTTCGTGATCTTCTGCGTCGCCTTGGTGGAGGCGATGCGGACACGCATGTCTTTCAGAGAAGCCATCGGCTCTTAATCTCTACACCTTGTCATCACCGGGCTTGTCCCGGTGATCCCGATTGGTCGGGCACCTTTTATCAATGATCGGGATGGCCGGGACGAGCCCGGCCATGACACCTAATTTCACGAGAACGTCTTGGCGAAACCTTCGACGACGCTCTTGAGCTTGCCGGCGGTATCGTCCGACAGGTCCTTCGAGTCGCGGATCGC
>JAFKKP010000135.1 GCA_017305515.1 Hyphomicrobiales bacterium | reverse complement strand
TACCGCGATCGATGTTGCGAAGGTGTCGGTGATTGGCATCGGCATGCGAAGCCATGCGGGTGTGGCAGCACAGGCGTTTGCGGCACTTGCCGAACGCAACATCAACATTCGCGCGATTACGACTTCGGAAATCAAGTTCTCATTGCTGATCGATGCGGCCTACACCGAACTCGCGGTACGGACGCTGCACACGCTTTATGGTTTGGACCAAGCCTGACAAAGTGGGGTTCGATTTGAGCGGGGCCGTTAACGCATTCCTGCTGGTTTATGCGGCACTGTTTCCGATCGTCAATCCGGTCGGGACGGCGCCGATCTTTCTTCGTCTGACGCGTGTGCTGTCATCGTCCGAACGTTCATCGTCAGCGGCTGCCGTCGCGCGCAACAGTTTTCTGCTGCTTCTTGGGTCATTGCTGATCGGGTCGCACGTCCTGGTATTTTTCGGAATCACGCTGCCTATCGTGCGAATTGCTGGCGGCCTTGTCGTGGCCGCCTTCGGCTGGCGGTTGCTGCACGCAGGCGAAGAACCGGACGACAAGAAGAATACAGCCGCAGAAGCGGGCGAATCGGTCGATTCATTCTATCCGCTGACCATGCCGTTGACGGTTGGGCCCGGCTCCATTTCGGTCGCGGTCGCCCTCGGCAGTCAACGGCCGGCGCCCGGCACAGATATTTCCGACTTCGCGTTCGTCGCCGGCGGCGCGATTGCAGGTCTGGCTGCAATCGCAGTCACGATTTATGTCTGTTATCGCTTCGCGGGAAATCTGATGGCCGTTCTGGGCGAACGCGGCTCAAATGTTCTGATGCGGCTGTCGGCCTTCATCCTGTTCTGTATCGGCATTCAGATCGTCTGGAATGGCTACAGCGCGCTCGTCCATTCAGCGAGCTAGCTATAAAACCCCAGATCAGGTCTGTCCGAACAAATCCGGAAGACGTTTTCCACCGGGCGCTTGGCAGGTCTTTTGCTTGGCAAAATGAGCCTCAATTCGATATAGCCTCAATCAGAGGTAGCTAAAGGAAGTCAACAGATGCGGAGCGCGCTGGGCGGCCCCCGCGTCTTGCTGAGACGGCTCCGCGAGACGATGGCCGAGCAGGTCAGCGCCCAGGAGCGCCTCGACAAGATCGTGGTACTCATCGCCGCCAACATGGTGGCGGAGGTCTGTTCGACCTACGTGCTGCGCGTCGACAACACGCTGGAACTCTACGCCACCGAAGGCTTGAATCGCGACGCCGTCCACCAGACCGTCTTGAATGCGCATGAAGGTCTCGTTGGCCTTGTCGCCAGCGAAGCGACGCCTCTGAATCTGTCCAACGCGCAGGCACATCCGGCGTTCTCGTACCGACCGGAGACCGGCGAAGAAATCTACCACTCGTTCCTCGGCGTGCCGATCCTGCGCTCCGGCAACACGCTCGGCGTGCTCGTCGTTCAGAACCGCGCGCATCGAACATACGTCGAAGAAGAAGTCGAGGCGCTGCAAACCACCGCGATGGTACTCGCGGAAATGATCGCGTCCGGCGAATTGTCGTCGATCGCAAAACCCGGCGCGGAGCCCGCCGCACGCCATTCGCTGCACAAGACGGGCGCTGTTTTGTCCGACGGCATCGCTCTCGGCCATGTCGTCTTGCATGAACCGCGCGTCGTTATCACAAATTACATCGCGGAAGATCTTCCGAAGGAGTTGAAACGTCTCGACGCCGCCGTCACGAAGCTGCGCGCCGATCTCGACCGTATGCTGGAGCGCGGTGACGTTGCCGACGGCGGCGAGCATCGCGATGTTCTCGAAGCCTATCGCATGTTCGCCAACGACCAGGGCTGGCAGCACAAGCTGCACGAAGCGGTTGCCACCGGCCTGACGGCTGAGGCCGCCGTCGAGCGCGTTCAGTCAGACACGCGTGCCCGAATGTTGCGTTCGACCGATCCATATTTGCGCGACCGCCTTCATGACCTGGAGGACCTCGGCCATCGTCTGATGCGGCAGCTCGTCGGCCAGGACCACGCACCCTCGCGCGAGCAGTTGCCGGACAATGCAATTCTGATCGCGCGCTCAATGGGGCCTGCCGCGCTGCTCGATTACGACCGCAAACGCCTGCGCGGACTTGTGCTTGAGGAAGGCACCGCCAATTCGCATGTGTCTATCGTCGCGCGCGCGCTGGGCATACCGGCCGTTGGCGAAGTTCCGAATGCCGCCGGCATCGCCGACCCCGGCGACGCCATTATCGTCGATGGCACGTCGGGCTCGATCTACATTCGTCCGTCGAATGAAATTCAATCAGCCTACGCCGAGCGCGTTCGTTTTCGCGCGCGGCGTCAGGAGCAATATCGCGAACTGCGCGACAAGCCGTGCATCACCAAGGACGGCCAGC
>JAFKKP010000134.1 GCA_017305515.1 Hyphomicrobiales bacterium | reverse complement strand
CGCGGCTCATGCAGCGGATCGGCCGCGCCAATCATCGTCTCGATGAGCCGTCGCGGGCCGTCATGGTGCCTGCGAACCGTTTTGAAGTTCTGGAATGCAGGGCGGCCATCGACGCGGTCGCCGAGAATGCGCAGGACACGCCGTCGCAGCGGACCGGCGCGCTGGATGTTCTGGCGCAGCATGTGCTGGGCCGTGCATGCGGTGAACCGTTTTTGGCCGACGAGCTTTTTGACGAAGTGCGGAGCGCCGCGCCATACGCCGATCTGCCGCGCCAGGATTTCGACGATGTTATCGATTTCGTCGCGACCGGCGGCTATGCGCTGAAAAGCTACGAGCGTTTTGCCAAGATCAAGCAGGACAAAAGCGGACGATGGCGCGTCGCAAATCCTCGTGTACGGCAAAGTTATCGCCTTAACGTCGGCACCATCGTCGAAGAACCGATGCTTAAAGTGAAGCTCGTGCGCAGCAGCAGAAGCAAAGGCTCGGGATCGACGGGCGTGATCGCGCGGGGCGGGCGCATGCTCGGCCAGATCGAGGAATATTTCATCGAGGGACTGGTCCCGAACGACACGTTTATTTTCGGCGGCGAGGTCGTGCGTTACGAAGCGTTGATGGAAGACGAGGTGTATGTCTCGCGCACAAACGACGCCGATGCCAAGGTGCCGTCCTATATGGGTGGAAAATTTCCGCTTTCGACCTATCTCGCCGAACGCGTGCGCCTATTGCTCGCGGATCGCCGCGCGTGGAAGGGATTGCCCGAACAGGTGCAGGATTGGCTGTCGCTGCAAACGGCCTTCTCGCGTGTGCCAGATCCGCGCGAACTCGTCGTCGAAACATTTCCGCGCGCAGATAAATTCTATCTCGTCTGCTATCCGTTCGAGGGGCGTCTCGCGCATCAGACGCTCGGCATGCTGCTGACGCGGCGGCTGGAACGCGCGCGGGCCAAGCCATTGGGTTTTGTCGCCAATGAATACGCGCTTGCGGTGTGGGGACTTGGCGATGTGTCGTCGATGATCCGCAGCGGGCGGTTGAATCTCGCCGCGCTGTTCGATCCGGATATGCTCGGCGACGATCTCGAAGCGTGGCTCGCCGAATCCGCGCTGATGAAACGCACGTTCCGAACGTGCGCGGTCATCTCCGGGCTCATCGCGCGGCGTTTCACCGGCGAGGAAAAATCCCGCCGTCAGGTGCTGTTCTCGACCGATCTCGTCTATGACGTTTTACGCAAACATCAGCCGGATCACGTCCTGCTGCGCGCGGCGCGGGCCGACGCGGCGACAGGATTGCTCGATATTCGCCGGCTGAGCGATATGCTGGTACGAATCAAAGGCCGAATCACGCATAAGGAACTTGATCGCGTGTCTCCGCTCGCCGTTCCAGTGATGCTGGAAATCGGCCGTGAAGCAGTTTATGGCGAGGCATCGGACGAGTTGCTGGCGGAAGCAGCCGATGAACTTGTCAAGGAAGCGATGTCGAAGAGATAACGGAATATGAAGTGATCGCCGGGGCGCAACACGAAGACATTTTTGAAGACGCGCCCGACGCGCGGGCGGCGTCGGTCAGCATTCTCGATGCAGATTTCGTCGCCGATCTTTCCGGCGCGCTGTATTGGGAAGATGCACGCATTCTGATCGTATCCGATCTGCATCTTGAAAAAGGATCGAGCTTCGCCGAGCGCGGCGTTCTCCTGCCGCCTTACGACACGGCTGCGACTCTGGCGCGCCTGAACGATGTGATCGCGCGGCATGACCCGCGCACCGTGATCGCTCTCGGTGACAGTTTCCATGACCGCGAGGCGTATACGCGTCTGTCGCACGAAGACAGTGGCGCAATCAAAGCGTTGCAGGCTGGACGCGACTGGATCTGGATTTCCGGGAATCACGATCCGGCGTTGCCGCGCGAAATCGGTGGCGTCGTTGCCGAGGAAATTGCAATCGGCTCGATTGTGTTCCGCCATGAGCCGACAGGTTCGTGCGGTGAGATTGCAGGTCATTTGCATCCGAAGGCGCGGGTTTCGACGCGCGGGCGATCGGTTGAGCGGCGGTGTTTCGCGAGCGATGGAGAGCGCGCCATCATGCCGGCGTTCGGCTCTTATGCGGGCGGCCTGAGCATTCGCGACGCTGCATTCGACGCGGTTTTCCGTGCGCTTGATTTTACGGCGCATGTGCTTGGCGACCGGCGCGTTCACGCAATTTCGGCTGCGCGCTGCTACTAGTCTTTTGACGTGGAACTTTACGAAGGCCACTCTATTGCCGCTCGACTTGGGGGCACGGCATGCGTCAAAGAAAAACCGATCATCGAAAGAAGAATGAGAAGCCGCCGCCAGCGGCGCCAAAGCATCACGATTCGTTCTCGCCTCGCAGTTTCC
>JAFKKP010000333.1 GCA_017305515.1 Hyphomicrobiales bacterium | reverse complement strand
CCGCGCGTGTCGCTGATGCTTGACGAACGCGCGCCGGGCGATCCGCTGGAAGGCGCGCGCATTATGGTCGGCGGCGTGGCTGAGCAGGCGAGTGGCGATAAAGACGTGCTGCGGCGGCGTTATCTGTCCGCGCATCCGTCCGCCGAAATGTTCGCGGGCTTCGGCGATTTCGCGTTTTTCCGCATCGTCATTAAAGGCGTGCATCTGGTCGCAGGTTTCGGCCGCATCGTAGACCTGAAGCCCGCCGATGTTCTCACCGATCTCGCGGGCTGCGATGAACTGATCGCCGCCGAGCCGGATATTCTCGATCACATGAATGCCGACCACGCCGACACCATGAACCTTTACGCGACAAAATTGCTCGGCGCGCAACCGGGCGAATGGCGCGCGACTGGCTGCGATCCCGGCGGCCTCGATATGGCGGACGGTAGCCGCGTCCTGAGGCTGGATTTTCCGCGGCGCATCGCCGCCCCAACTGCACTGCGGCAAATGCTGAAACAACTTGCGGACGACGCTCGCAAAGTGACGATCTAGTCCCGCAAGTGCCGTGAATCCTTGAAAAAACGGCGTTGATCCAGATCAAGCCGCCCCGCCATAAACCAATTACCGAAGGATCGGCTTGGCAAGGTGGGCGTTGGACACTATTAAGTCGCCCCGATGACAGCCCGGCGATATGATGCCCGGCACCCGCGACAGGCGCCTGACACATGCGCCGGACGACAAGCGGTATAGAGGGAGAGTTTCGTGAAAGAGACTGGCGTGCGCAACGGTGCCTTCGGCGCCGACAAATTCGGCTTCAAAAATCTCGGAGCCGTGAACTGGAACCTCGGCACCTCGGCTCTGTACGAGCATGCCCTCAAGAACAATGAGGGCGAACTCACCGACGGCGGCGCGCTCTGCGCGGAAACCGGAATCTTCACCGGCCGCTCGCCGAAAGACAAGTTCACCGTCCGCGACGCCACCACCGACAAGACGATGTGGTGGGCCAACAACCAGTCGATCACGCCGGAACAGTTCGAGACCCTTTATCAGGACTTCCTGAAACACGCCGAAGGCAAAACTCTGTTCGCGCAGGACCTCTACGGCGGCGCCGATCCCGAGAACCGCATCAAGGTTCGCGTCTTTACCGAACTCGCCTGGCACTCTCTCTTCATCCGCACCATGCTGATCCGTCCCGAGCTGAAGGAGCTTGCCTCCTACATGCCGGAAATGACCATCGTCGATCTGGTTTCGTTCAAGGCCGATCCGAAGCGCCACGGCGTGCGGTCGGAAAACGTCGTCGCCATCGACTTCGCGCGCAAGATCGTGCTGATCGGCGGCTCGCAATATGCCGGCGAAATGAAGAAGTCGGTGTTCACGACGCTGAACTACTACCTGCCCAAGAAGGGCGTGATGTCGATGCACTGCTCGGCCAATGTCGGCCCGAACGGCGACAGCGCGGTGTTCTTCGGACTTTCGGGAACGGGCAAGACGACGCTCTCCGCCGATCCGAACCGCACGCTCATCGGCGACGACGAGACCGGCTGGGGCAAGGACGGCATCTTCAATTTCGAGGGCGGCTGCTACGCCAAGACCATCAAGCTGTCGAAGGAAGCCGAGCCGGAAATTTTCGCGGCTTCGACGCGCTACGGCGCAGTTCTTGAAAACGTCGTGCTCGATCCGATCACGCGCGTGCCCGATTTCGACAACGGCTCGAAGACCGAGAATACCCGTTCGGCGTATCCGCTCGATTTCATCCCGAACGCTTCGCGCACCGGTCGCGCCGGCCATCCGAAGAATCTGGTGATGCTCGCCGCCGACGCCTTCGGCGTGCTGCCGCCGATCGCAAAGCTGACGCCGGCGCAGGCGATGTATCATTTCATTTCGGGCTATACCGCGAAGGTCGCCGGTACCGAGCGCGGATTGGGTAACGATCCGGAGCCGGAATTCTCGACCTGCTTCGGCTCGCCGTTCCTGCCGCTGCACCCGAGCGAATACGGCAAGCTGCTGCGCGACCTGATCGCCAAGCACAATGTCGATTGCTGGCTGGTCAACACCGGCTGGACCGGCGGAAAGTACGGCGTCGGCAACCGCATGCCCATCAAAGTGACGCGCGCGCTTCTCACGGCGGCACTCAACGGTTCGCTGCGCAACGTCGAATTCCGCACCGACAAATATTTCGGCTTCGCGGTGCCGACCAAGCTCGACGGCGTGCCGACCGAAATTCTCGATCCGGTCAACACCTGGAAGGACAAGGCCGAGTTCGATGTCACCGCGCGCAAGCTCGTCGGCATGTTCCAGAAGAACTTCGAGAAGTACGAGAGCCATGTCGATGCCGACGTGAAGGCGGCGGCTCCCGATCTCAAGCTCGCTGCGGAATAATTTTCCCGCATTTGCAAATTCAAAGGGCGGTCCATTCGGGCCGCCCTTTTTTGTTGATTCACCGGCCTTCGTCGTCATCTACTGAATGGCTGCGACTGCGAGGGAGATCGGCATGACCATGCTCGGCAATATCGACATTCTCGAACGGCTGCTGACGGCGGCGCTGCTCGGCAGTCTGATCGGGTTCGAGCGCGAGCGCCTGCTATGGGCGGCAGGCATCCGCACCCACATGCTGGTCTGCGTCGGCGCGTGTCTCTTCATGATTGTCTCGGCGTTCGGATTTTCGCTGTCGCTCAATCAGGAACATGTCGTGCTCGATCCGTCTCGTGTCGCCGCGCAGGTGGTATCCGGCATCGGTTTTCTCGGCGCGGGCGCAATTCTGGCGCGCGGCGAAATCGTGCGCGGGCTGACGACGGCAGCAAGCATCTGGACGGTGGCTGCGATCGGTCTTGCGGTCGGTGGCGGATTGTATTTCGCGGCTGCCGCTTCGACCGGCGTCATTCTCGTCATTCTTGCCGGCGTGAAGCCGCTGGAAGAACTCTATCGCGACCGCAACCAGACCTGCCGTCTTGCGATCGAGACCAAACGCGGCGCGCTGACGCCGGAAATCTTGAAGGAAACACTTCAGGTCCGCCGCGGCCAGATCAAGCGGTTTCTTGCGAAAGCCCGCAACACGAAAGTCGACGATCTCACCGTGATCCTCGCGCGCGTTTCTTCAAACGACATTGCAGCCTTCGTCGAGAAGATCAAAGGCATCAGCGGCGTTACGCAGGTCAATGTCGTGTCGCGCGACAGCGGCGAGGCGAAAGAGTCGCTGGGCTGACGCGCCACGCCGCATTGACCTTCGCGATGAAACGCGTTCTATCCGACTGAAAATCTTTCAGCGGAGTTTTCATATGAAACGCCTATCGGCTCATTTGTGTTTTGCGATCCTCGCATCGCTCATCGCGTTTGCGACTCCATCATCCGCACAGGACCGCTTCATCACCGTGGCTTCCACGACCTCGACCGAGCAATCTGGGTTGTTCGGATTTCTGCTGCCGAAGTTCACCGAGAAAACCGGCATCGCCGTGAAGGTGGTCGCGGTCGGTACGGGACAGGCGCTCGACATCGGACGCCGTGGCGACGCCGATGTCGTGTTCGTTCACGACAAGGCGGCTGAAGAAAAATTCCTCGGCGAGGGATTTGCGACCAAACGTCAGGACGTGATGTACAACGACTTCGTCGTGATCGGCCCGAAATCCGATCCTGCGAAAATCATGGGCAGCAAGGACATCAACGCCGCGCTGAAAGCGATTGCAAACACCAAGTCGCCGTTCATTTCACGCGGCGACAAATCCGGCACGCACGCCGCCGAATTGCGGCTCTGGAAGGATGCCGGCGTCGACGTCGAGCAGGGTAAGAGCTCGTGGTACCGCGAGATCGGGCAGGGCATGGGCCCGGCGCTCAACATGGCGTCGTCGTCGAACGCCTATGTGCTGTCGGATCGCGGCACATGGCTGTCGTTCAAGAATCGCGGCGATCTCGTGATCGTTGCCGAAGGCGACAAGCGCCTGTTCAACCAGTACGGCGTGATGCTGGTGAACCCGGCGAAATATCCGAACGTGAAGGCGAAAGACGGACAGGCCTTCGTCGACTGGCTGGTGTCGCAGGACGGCCAGACGACCATCGGCGATTACAAGATCGGCGGCGAGCCGCTATTTTTCCCGAACTCCGGCAACTAGCAAAAATGCCGTCGTGCTGACGATCGCGCTGATCGTCAGCAGAATGATGCCGAGGCCGAGCGCGAGCGGCAAATCGCCCTTGCCGGTCTCAAGCGCGATGGCCGTTGTCATGGTTCGCGTGAAGCCGTCGATATTGCCGCCGACGACGATGATGGCGCCGACTTCGGCGATGGCGCGGCCGAAGGCTGCAAGAAATGCCGTCATCAGCGACGCGCGCCCGATGGAAAACAACAGCCGCATGCTGTGAGCTTTTGACAATCCGTCGGATTGCATCAGGTCGCCATATTCGCTCCATAGCAACGACAGCGGGCGATGAACGAGAACCGCGATAATGGGAGTAATGAGAACCACCTGCGCGATAATCATCGCCGCCGGCGTGAACAGCAAACCCGCCGATCCCAAGGGTCCCGACCGCGACAGCAGAAGATAGATCGCGAGCCCCGCCACCACCGGCGGCAATCCGAGCAGCGCGTTCGCGAACACGATGACACCCTGCCGCCCGCGAAATTGCGTCACCGCGAGCAGAGCCCCTATCGGCGCGCCGAGGATCATCGCAATGACGCTGGCGGTAAGGCTGACGCGCAGCGACAGCGCGACGATTCCCGCAACCACCGGATCGAGATTGCGGATCAGCGTGAATGCGGATCCCAGCGCCTGCGCGAAGTCATTCATGCGTGGCTTCTAGCGGGTTGATGGCGGAAATTCCACGCGGCATTTCCGCCAAATGCGAAGCCGCCGGCGTCCGCTCGCCGATCTAGACCTTGCGGAATTCCATCCGGTAAATGACTTCCTCACCGGTCACAGGGTCCTCGCCGGGCGCACCGCTGATGACGAGTGTGTCTCCGTCGAGCGTGTAGGGCCGGATGAGATCCGTCACGCCCCAGGCCGGATTCCACGATCCGTCGACATGATGAATGACTTTATCGCCGTGAAGCGTGTAGGACGCCGAATAGGCCAGCATTGAATCGTACAGCGCAGCCTTCTCGTCATTCGTCGGGATCGTGCTTTTCGGCGTTGGCCTGTCGCGCCGGAGAACGAGCGCCATCATGCGGCCGTCGGCGTGATAGGCGATGTAGCCGATCGGATTTGGGCCGAGCGCGTCCGTCACCGCGCCGGTCGCAACCGACGTGCGGGTCCAGGACGTCATCCGCCAGGTTCCCAGAAGTGCCGTTGCGTTTGCCATGTCTGCCTCGCCGCCCGAATGTGCCGCATCTTTCATGACGATGAAATGCGACACATCGGTTACGCGCCGGCATTGCGATTTTGTGCTCCGGCTATTTCAGGCCGAATATGCGACCAGCACTTCGCCGTCGGTGGGATCGGGCGGAGAAGCGAGCAACGGGCCGAGGTTCTCCTTGATCCAGGGCATCAGCTTTTCGGTCGAGCTTTCGGCCACGGCCTTGTTGGTGAACAGCGATAACGCGAACACCGTGTCTTCGCCGCCCATCACGAGATAATACGCCTTGAACCCTTCCATCTTTTTCATCACCGGCAACGCGCCGGCCTCGACGCGCTTGGCGAATTCCCGCGCCATGCCCGGTTTCACTTTTCCTCTGCGGATCGCGGCAAACATCTGCGTCATTGGAGCCCCCTGTGAATGCGGAGGTATCCTGTGCTGGAGCGGAACTTTCCGCAATGCGCGGCGAAAAAAGGAACAAATTAAGAACACTTTAGCAAGTGCTTGATATATCATTGTGATTCGGTGCGCCTGCACCACCATATCTTGGGTCACAACGGGCTATCGAGGACTACATGTCCAATATCGCTTTCGACGACATTGCGCTGACGCGGATCGCGGACTTCGCGCGGACGCTGTCGCGGCTGCATGCCGCCTCTCGCGTGCGCAGCGTGGACGACGACCAGATCGACCGCGAGTTCAACGCGGTGTGCATGTCGGTGTGGGGCTACACCACCGACGACATCACCGACGACCTGTTCGCGCCGAACGATCACGAATTTCTCGACACGCTGGACGAGGCCCATGCGCGCATGTTTGCGGCGTCGCACGGCTACGACCTTGTGGACGACGACGGCATTCTCACCGACTGGTGGGGTTTTTGCTGGATGATTCTTGCCGAACTGCGCGGCCTCCTGACGCCGGAGGTCAAGGCGAAGTCGCGCATGCGGATGGAAGAGAAGTTCATGTCATCGCCCAACGTGATCGGCGTGATCGTCGGGCGATGAAAAGATTGTCATGCCCTCGTTGTCATCACCGGGCTTGTCCCGGTGATCGCGATGAACTGAGCACAGTACCTGACTGATCGGGATGCCCGGAACAAGTCCGGGCATGACAATGCACTGCGAGAGTCAGTTCACATCCGCGCGCCTGGCACGTATCGCAGGCGCGGCCTTGAATTCGCCGGCCGGCAGCGGTGGCAGCTGATCGAGCAGCGGCCGCAGCGCATCCTGCTTCGCTTCATTCGAGATCGACGATGTGTACGGCGCATCGTCGGCGATCTCGGCCGCGACCGGCGCAACCTTCATCTCGCCGAGCCGTGCGCGCCCTTCCGCAGTCAGCCCCGGATAATTCGCGACCGGCGTGAATTCCGCCGTCTGGCCGGTGGCCGTCTTGACGCCCGAATAGGCGACGAGGCCGTTCGAGGTCGCGACGATGTCGCCGGGGCGCAAGGTTGTGTCGAGCGACAGATCGACCGGCGCGAGGCCCGTCGAGTCGCGGCCGTTGCAGGTGCAATCGGCTTTCAGGGATTTGCGATAGGCGAAGGCATTGGGCATGTCGACGTAACGCTCGCCCATATTGCCGACGGCATAGTCGATGCTGTTGCCGGAGAAAACTTTCGTCCCGCTTGCCGGGCAGAACGACTGGCACATCTGCGCGGGTGTCGCGCCGCCGCGTGCGCTGATCGGGAAATAGCGGCCGTCGCAGGTGCGCACGCAGAACGCGGTGAAGCGTCCGCCGCCGGAAGATACTGGCGCGGGTACGGTGGGATAGGCCGACGGAGTGGACGGGTTGGCATAGGAACTCGTCTGCGGCGGCGGTGCTGGCGCTTTCGCCGGTTCGCTGTTGCCGAACAGGAAATCGAAGAAGCCCGCCGAAGCCACGCCGGGCGCGAGCGCGGCGACATAAAGCACGGCGAGAACGGGCGTCATGCGGCGCCGCATGCGCGAAACACTCAACTCTTTACGCAAACTTAATACCCCACTCACGCAACGCTTACGCGTCCGGGCGAGCACTTGCCTGGACGGGAGGCACCCTAGCGGGGGGAGGTAAACGCGGGGTTAGGGTTAAGGCGTGCGCATCGACGTATCAGTGGAAATAGCGCAGCCACAGATAAAGGTGCGAGATCGCCACCGACACCAGCATCATCGGGAATGCGTAGAGCGTGTAGGTCATGAATTTGAACGGCACCTTGTTGCGGTCGCCAATGCCGGCGACCGTCAGGTTTGCCGACGCGCCGATCAGCGTACCGTTGCCGCCCAAACATGCGCCGAGCGACAGACACCACCACAGCGGCTGGATTGCCCCGTCGCCGCCGAAAGATGGCGCCATTGACTTGATCAGCGGAATCATCGTTGCGACAAACGGAATGTTGTCGACGATGGCCGACAAGATCGCAGACGCCCACAGGATCGCATAGCCGGTGGTTGCCATGTTGCCGCCCGTCGCGGCGACGAGCTTGTTGGCGAGCAGGCTAAGAAGCCCCCCGACCTCGACGCCGTGCACGACGATGAACAGGCCGATAAAAAAGAAAATCGTGATCCATTCGACGTCGCTGAATGTCTGATGAACATTGTGCGCGGCTTTTTCGGAATGATGTTCCCAGTTGTCGCACAGCATCAGCAGCGCAGCGCCGACCATTGCGATCGTCGCCGGCTCCAGATGCAACTGCCGCGCAAAAATGAACCCGACAATGACTACAACCAGCACAACAACCGACTGCTTCAGCAGCGTCCAGTCGGTGATTGATTTCCCGGCCTTCAACGCCATCACGGTCGCCTTGGCACGCGCGGTCGCTTTCATCGAGCGGCCCCAGATCGCATGAATCATCACCGCCTGAACTACCATGACCACGATGATGACCGGCGTCAGATGCACGACGAAATCGTTAAAGGAGAGTCCGGCTTGCGAACCGATCAGAATGTTCGGGGGATCGCCGATCAGCGTGGCGGTGCCGCCGATGTTTGACGCAAAGATTTCCGCGAACAGGAATGGATAGGCGGGGACTTTCAGGTCTTTGCAGATCGCCAGCGTGACCGGGACGACCAGCAGCACGGTCGTGACGTTATCGAGCAGCGCAGAGAGGATTGCCGTGGTGATCTGCAGCAGAAAAAGAATTCCGGCGGGATTGGCGCTCGCGAGTTGAGCAGCCTTGACCGCAACATACTGAAACATGCCGGAGCGGCGCGAAATCGAGACCAGGATCATCATGCCGGTCAGAAGACCCAGCGTGTTCCAGTCAACGCCCTTGATGGCTTCCGTCTGATCGAGCACGCCGACGATCACCATCGCACCTGCGCCGAGCAGCGCGATAATTGCGCGGTTGACCTTCTCCGACATGATGACGGCATAAGTTACCAGCAGGACGCAGGTCGAAACCCACATCGGATTCATGCCGAAATAAATCTGCGACGTCGCGTGACCCATGATCCCCCCGCAATCGATCGGCTGCCCAGCCGCTGCTCCATTGAGCGAAGGTCAGATTCGCCAATCGGAGCCGTGGTGTCAAACCTCGTCTTCAGATGCCAATAAGTGTCAGCAGGACGAAGACCGGGATCAGGACCGGGACCGACCATAGAAGATAGCCGAAAAAACTCGGCATCTTCACGCCGGCCTCGCGCGCGATGGCATAGACCATAAAGTTCGGCGCGTTTCCGATGTAAGTCATCGCGCCCATAAAGACCGCGCCGGAGGAGATCGCGGCCAGTGTCGCGGCCTTCGCGGTCATCAGAATCTGCGGATCGCCGCCCGCGAGCTGGAAGAACACCAGATAGGTCGGCGCGTTGTCGAGAAACGACGACAGGATGCCCGTCAGCCAGAAATACGCCGCCGCATTGTTGCTGCCGTCGGGATTTGTCACGAGCGTAATTAATCCGGCGAACGGACCCCTCGTTCCCGCCTGCAACATCGCCATCACCGGAACGATGCAGATGAAAATTCCGGCGAACAATATCGCGATCTCGCGGATCGGACCCCACGAGAATCCGTTGGCGGCGCGATCCGATTTTCGCGTCAGCGCCAGCGACCAGATCGTCACCATGATGAAGATCACGTCGCGCAGCAGATCCTGAATCTGTAGTTCGGCTCCGGCAATCAGGAAGCTGACGCCCGGCCTCCACTGCGCGCTCATCAGAATGGCGGCGATGACGACGGCGATCAGCACGAGATTGATCTTGCCGTGAAGTTTGAGCGGCTTGTCGGGCGTCGGATCCTTGCGAAACGGAAAATTCCCTTCGCGGTGGTGGAAGTAGAAATCGAGCAGCATGAAGACGGCCAGAACGACGCCGCCGACGAACAGCGTTTCCTGCCAAAGATATTTCGCGGTCCAGAAAAAATCGACGCCCTTCAGAAATCCGATGAACAGCGGCGGATCGCCGAGCGGCGACAGCGCGCCGCCGATATTGGCGACGAGAAAGATGAAGAACACGACGACATGCGCGTTGTATTTACGGTCGTCATTGGCGCGGATCAGCGGACGAATGAGAATCATCGCGGCTCCCGTGGTGCCGACGACGCTTGCCATCAGCGCGCCGACCGCGAGCAGCACCGTATTGGTCAGTACGCTGTCGTGAAGATTGCCTTCGAGATAGATTCCGCCCGCAACCGTGAACAACGCCAGCAACAGCAGAATGAACGGCATGTATTCGAGCAGCGCGGTGTGCGCGAGCGTATTTGTCACCGTGTGGACGTCGGCGGTTGCAAACAGCGGAATGACGATCAGCGCGGACCAGAACGCGGTGAACTTGCCGGTGTGATGTTCCCACAGATGCGGATAGAACACCGGGCCGGTCGCGATGCAGAGAAGGATGCCGACGAAGGGCAGCGCCCACAGGATCGAGAGCTTGCTGCCGTCAAGTCCTTCAGATGCAAAGGCGGGCGACGCCATCAGGCAAAGCGCGATACCCAACCACAACACGCGCATGACGCATCAGCCTTTCAGGAATTCCGCCGCCTTGTAGAGCGAACGGAATGCGACTCCGGCGTCCTTGAAGGTTTCCGTCGCGCCTTCCTCGCGGTCCACCATCGTGAACACCATCACCACTTCGCCGCCGGCGTCCTTCACCGCATCGACCGCCTTGACGGCGGAGCCGCCGGTGGTGGTGACGTCTTCGACAATGACGACGCGCTTGCCTTGCAGCGTTTCGCCTTTCGCCAGTCCCTCGACTGCAAGCCGCGCGCCGTGTTCCTTCGGCTTTTTGCGCACGAAGAACGCCGCGATCGGATGGCCCTTGATCCACGACAGCTGCGCGATGGCGCCGGCGATCGGCACCGCGCCCATCTCAAGCCCGCCGATGTAATCGATCCTGTCGTCCTTGAGCGCATCGAGCGAAAGCTCCGCAAGCAAAGCGGCACCTTCGGGATCGAGCATCGTCGGTTTCAGGTTGAAATAGAAATCGCTTTTGCGGCCGGAGGCCAGCGTGATTTCGCCGCGCCCGAATGAGCGGGCGGCGATGATTTTTGCGAGGCGGGCGCGGGATGCGGAAACGGACACGGGAAATCTCGCCGATGTGGGATGCCGCGCGAACTTAGCGGCAGCGCCGTAGACATTCCAGAGCGGATCGCGCACCGTCAACAGCGCAGGTTCAATCGTCAAGGCAACGGAAATGACAATCGACTTCTACGCATGGGATACGCCGAACGGGCGCAAAATCAGCGTTGCGCTGGAGGAAATGGAACTGCCCTACAAGGTGCATCCGATTCATATCGGCAAGGGCGAGCAGAATTCCCCGGCATTCGTCAGGATAAGCCCGAACGCCAAGATCCCCGCCATCGTCGATCCCGATGGACCGCAGGGCCAACCGGTCAGCATTTTCGAATCCGGCGCGATCCTTCTTTATCTCGGCGAGAAAACCGGGAAGCTGCTGCCGCGCGATTTGGGCGAGCGCATTCCCGTGCTGGAATGGCTGATGTGGCAGATGGGCGGCTTCGGCCCGATGCCGGGACAGGTGCATCACTTCATCGCGCTGAAAGACGAAACCGAGCGCCGCTATGGACTTGAGCGATTCATGAAAGAGACGCGGCGGCTTTACGCCGTGCTCGACAGGCGTCTTGCAGATCGCGAATTCGTCGCGGACACATATTCACTCGCCGACATCGCCATCCTCGGCTGGGCGTGGCGGCACGAGCGGCACAAAGTGTCGTTCGATGATTTTCCGAATGTCGGGCGCTGGTACGACGCGCTGATGGCGCGGCCGGCGGTGAAGCGCGGATTTGCGGTGAAGCTGAACTAGCCGCGCCGTGTGCTGAACGCGAACCACACGGCGATCACTGCGAGCGCGACAGCGAGGCTCTTTCGTATCCATCGCAATTTCTGCGGCGAATGAATCGTCGCTTGCAGCGATCCGGCGAGCAGTACGATGCCAAGATGAACTGCGGTCGCGATGGCAACATACATCGCCGACAGCAGCGCGGTCTGCGACAGCGCCGCCCCGCGCTCGGGCTGCACGAACTCCGGCAGCACGGCGACATAAAAAATCGCAGCCTTCGGATTGAGCATGTTGACCATGAGGCTGCGGGTGAACGCCGTGCGCGGAACGCCGTCTGCTGCGGCTGTCTGGGTGGCGGCGATGTTTTTCTCTTCCGACCATCCTTCCCACGCGAGCCACAGCAGATAGGCCACGCCGCCCCACCGCAATGTTTCGTAAAGAATGCGCGAATTGTCGATGATCGCCGCGAGCCCAAGCGCAGCCGCCAGCCCCGACAGCGCCAGACCGAGCGCGACGCCGGCCACCGCCGCGATGCCGGCACGCAGGCCTTTCGACAGTGAAAGGGCTGCGAGATAGACCATGTTGGGGCCGGGCGTCAGCTCGACGATCAGAGCTGTGACCGCAAATGCAAGCAGCGGGTTGGCGAGCAGGCCGCTCATGCGCGTGGTGCGCCGGTCAATGCGCCTCATCCCAATTATTCGCCGCGCGCGCCTCGACCTGCAACGGCACGGACAATGCGACGGCCGGGAACGGCGCGTCGGCCATTACTTTCTGAATCACCGGCAGCGTCTTGTCGACTTCCTTGTCCGGCACCTCGAAGATCAGTTCGTCGTGGACCTGCAACAGCATCTGCGCGGATAGTTTTTTCGCGGCGAGCGCGTCTTCCATGCGGATCATTGCGCGGCGGATGATGTCGGCGGCGGTACCCTGAAGGCGTGCGTTGATCGCAGCACGCTCGTTGAAGGCGCGGATCGACGGGTTCGGCGACTTGATGTCGGGGTAATGACACTTCCGGCCGAACAGCGTTTCGACATAACCATGCTCGCGGCAGAAATCGCGCGTCTCGTCCATGTAGGCGCGGATGCCGGGGAATCGCTCGAAATATTTTTTGATGTACGCGCCGGCTTCCTCG
Source organism: Hyphomicrobiales bacterium (assembly GCA_017305515.1). GTDB lineage: Bacteria > Pseudomonadota > Alphaproteobacteria > Rhizobiales > Xanthobacteraceae > Afipia. Next base: position 8,130 of record JAFKKP010000333.1, on the reverse strand, counting down.
CGCGGGATGCCGAGCTGATTGGCAAGGCCGAACGCCGAGATGCCATAGATAATTCCGAAGTTGATCGCTTTGGCGCGGCGTCTCACTTCGCCCGGCATGTTCTTGATCGGCACGCCGAACATTTCCGAGGCCGTCATCGCGTGAATGTCGAGGCCGTCCTTGAACGCCTGTTTGAGTGCCGGGATGTCGGCGATCTCGGCCAGCAGTCTCAATTCAATTTGTGAATAGTCCGCCGAGACGAGTTTGTGTCCGGGAATGGCGATGAAGGCTTTTCTGATTTTGCGGCCGTCCTCGGTACGAACCGGGATGTTCTGCAAATTCGGTTCGGATGACGACAGACGGCCTGTGGTCGTCGAAGCGAGCGAATAGGACGTGTGCACCCGCTTGGTGCGCGGATTGATGTATTCCGGCAGCGCATCCGTATAGGTCGATTTTAGTTTCGACACCTGACGCCAGTCGAGAATCCTGCGCGGAAACTCATGACCTTCCTCGGCAAGGTCTTCGAGGATCGAGGCGGAGGTGGACCACGCGCCGGTTTTCGTCTTCGTGCCGCCCGGCAACTGCATCTTGCCGAACATGATGTCGCCAAGCTGTTTGGGGCTTCCCGGATTGACTGGCTCGCCCGCCATGTCGCGGATTTCGGATTCGAGACGTGCTGCGGTCTGCGCGAAATCGCCGGACAGGCGCGCCAGCACCTGACGGTCGACTGAAATGCCGCGGCCTTCCATGCGCGCCAGCACGCCGGCCATCGGTCGCTCCAGCGTTTCGTATGGCGTGTTCATATGTTCGGCGACGAGGCGCGGCTTGAGCACATTCCACAATCTCAGCGTCACGTCTGCATCTTCGGCGGCGTATTCGGTCGCCTTATCGATCGTCACCTGATCGAAGCAGATCTGATTCTTGCCGCTGCCCGCGACCTCTTCATAGCTCACCGGCTTATGGTCGAGATACCGCTCGCTCATCGCATCCATGCCGTGCGACGAGCGTCCGGCGTCGAGAATGTAGGACATCAGCATAGTGTCGTCGATGCAGCGCATCTCGATGCCGTGCTGCGCGAACACCAGCGCGTCGAATTTCAGATTCTGTCCGATCTTGAGAATGCTCGCGTCCTCAAGCAACTTCTTGACCGCCTTGACGGCATCCACCGTCTTCATCTGATCTGGCGCCAATCCGCCTGCGAACAATCCAGCGCCGTCGCCGCCCTGCTTGTGAATCAGCGGCACATAACAGGCCTCATCCGGTCCCAATGCGAGCGAGATGCCGCATAACTCCGCCTGCATCGGATCGAGGCTCGTCGTTTCGGTATCGACGCAGACGTGACCGATCTCGTGCGCGCGCGCGATCCATTTGTTCAACTGATCGAGCGAACGAACGGTGGTGTATTTGCTGCGGTCGATTTTCGTCTTGCGTGCGATTTCGGCACGCGATGCCGCCAGCGCCTGCGGCGTGTCGGCGCCTTTGCCGCCGGTTTTGGCCGGCGATGCAGCTTTCCCAGGTGCCGGCGAAGATGTCGCGGCCGGTGCCGCCTTCTTTGCCGTCGCACTCATCATCTTGGTATCGGGCTCGATCTCGGCGGCGTTGATCTCGGAATAATCGGCAACGCGGCGTGTCAGCGTGGAGAATTCCATCGCTTTCAGGAACGCGATCAGCTTTTTCGGATCGGGCTCGTGCACGGCCAGATCGTCGAGCGGCACGTCGAGCTTCACATGATCGTCGAGCTGCACGAGACGGCGCGAGATGCGCGCCTTGTCGGCGTTCTCGACCAGCGCCTCGCGCCGCTTCGGCTGCTTGATCTCCCCGGCGCGTTTGAGCAGCGTTTCGAGATCGCCGTATTCGACGATCAGCTGCGCGGCGGTCTTGATGCCGATGCCCGGCACGCCCGGCACGTTATCGACCGAGTCGCCCGCCAGCGCCTGCACCTCGACGACCTTCTCCGGCGGCACGCCGAATTTCTCGATCACTTCGGGAATGCCGATGCGCTTGTCTTTCATGGTGTCGAACATCGACACGTTCTTCGTCACAAGCTGCATCAGATCCTTGTCGCTGGAGACGATGGTCGCCGTCGCGCCGCGCTCCGATGCCTCGCGCACGTAAGTCGCGATCAGATCGTCGGCCTCGAAGCCGAGCTGCTCGATGCAGGGCAGATCGAAGGCGAGCACCGCTTCGCGGATCAGCGCGAATTGCGGAATGAGATCGTCCGGCGCGGGCGGGCGGTGCGCCTTGTAGTCAGGATAGAAATCGTTGCGAAACGTCTTTTCGGATTTGTCGAAGATGATCGCCAGATGCGTCGGGCGATTGTCCGCCGGCATGTCGCGCATCAGCTTCCACAGCATGTTGCAGAAGCCGAGCACCGCATTGACCTGCAAGCCGTCGGACTCGCGGTTCAGCGGCGGCAGCGCGTGATAGGCGCGGAAAATGTAGGACGAGCCGTCGACCAGAAAAATGTGATCGCCCTTGCCGGATTTCTTTGCGGCTTTGGGCGGCGCTGCTGCCTTCGCGGATTTGGCAGGCGCTTTTGCTGCTGCGGATTTTTTTGGAGCGGGTTTTTTCGGCATGGGCGTAACTTAGGGATTTCTCCCAAAGAATGACACCCGTCGACCGACAGATTTGAACCGGAAAAAGCGGAGTTATTCCGCCGCCTGCAGCGTCGCGCGAGGCTGTTTCGGCGCGATCCAATAGCGTTGCGGCCGCACGAACAGGAAGCCGAGACCCGTCCGCATCGCAAAGCGACAGATCGCGAGCGCGCCAAGCACGCCGCAGATCGTGTCGATCAATGAGACGAGGCCGACATCGAGAATATTGAGCTTCAGCAAGACGACGCGCACCACCACCATCGGCAGGAAGAAGGCGAGATAGATCACGATGGAATGCTCGCCGCAGAACCGAAGCCCGTCGAGCCATTTCATTTTCGCCAATAGCGCGCCGACGGCGATCACCGCGAGCGCGCCGGCCATTCCAAGCGCCAGCGATATGCCGGGACGGATCGCAAGGTCGGCGAGCACGAGCAGGCTGTTGGCGACGAACCAGACCGCAAGAAGATAGCCGGCGATAATCGGCCAGGCCTGCACGAAGGACGCAAACCGGAAAACATAATTCGCGAACAGATAGCCCGAATAGAAGTAGACGAAGCGCGCGGCGAATTCGTCGATCGCTGTCCAGCCGGTCTGGATGTGCGCCATCTCCAGCGCCGCCGCCACAAGCCAGATCAATGGCGCGGGAACGCGCAGTGTCGCCTTGGTCAGCACGAAGAACACCGGCAGCATGTAGATGAACCACAGCGTGCCGAACGGCTCGTAGAAGGTTTCGAGATACAGGAAGCCGACATGCGCCCAGCCGTGATCGGCGGCGAACGATGGAGCCTTGAAGGCGAACTGGATCGCGACCCACAGAAAATAGAAATAGAAGAAGTGGACGACCTTGCGATCGAGATAAGTCCGCCAGTCGCGATTTATGACGCGCGCCAGAAACAATCCGGAAATCAGGAAGAAATCCGGCATGCGGAACGGGCGGGCGAATTCGACCAGCACATGCATGAAGCCATGCTTGCCGGCGGAGGCTTCCACGCCGAGCGTCGAATGCATCATCACCACCATGACGATGCAGATGCCCTTGGCGTAATCGACCCAGTCCACGCGCTCGGATGCGGGGCTTGCGGAAATTGTGCCGGAATTGCTCATGCTGTCTCGATCTTGTACGGCAGCGTGCCGTGTCCGGGCAGTATTGCCGCGGAGTGTTTCATTCTTCTTTATTCATACAAATGTTGTGCCTCTTTCGCCGAAAACGCGCTAAGAGACCGGCCAAATCGGCGCTTTCGCGTTAACCATTTCGGGCAGGTTGTTTCATGCGGATTGCCATGATCGGCACGGGCTATGTGGGGCTGGTTTCCGGCGCCTGCTTCGCCGATTTCGGCCACCGCGTCACGTGCGTCGATACCGACGTCGCCAAGATCGCGGCTTTGAAGGGCGGCGCGATCCCGATCTTCGAGCCGGACCTCGACCGTCTCGTCGCCGATTCCGTCAAGGCCGGACGGCTCGATTTCACCACCGACATCGCAGGCCCGGTTGCGGAAGCGGACGCGGTGTTCATCGCGGTCGGCACGCCGTCGCGGCGCGGTGACGGCCACGCCGATCTGACTTATGTGCATGCTGCCGCGCGCGACATCGCGAAGGCGCTGAAAAAATTTACCGTCGTCGTCACCAAGTCCACCGTGCCGGTCGGCACCGGCGACGAAGTCGAGCGCATCATCCGCGAAACCAATCCGAAGGCCGAATTCGCGGTGGCGTCGAATCCGGAATTTCTGCGCGAAGGTGCCGCGATCCGCGACTTCAAGCATCCCGATCGCATCGTGGTCGGCACCGATGATGAGCGCGCGCGCAAAATTCTCGGTGATGTGTATCGGCCGCTGTATTTGAACCAGGCGCCCATCATGTTCACCGAGCGCCGCACTGCCGAACTCATCAAATATGCGGCGAACGCTTTTCTTGCCACCAAGATCACCTTCATCAACGAGATGGCGGATCTCGCCGAAAAAGTCGGCGCGGATGTGCAGGAAGTCGCGCGCGGCATCGGTCTCGACAATCGCATCGGCGCGAAATTTCTCAACGCCGGTCCCGGCTTCGGCGGCTCGTGCTTCCCGAAGGATACCCGCGCCATCGTCAAGACCGCGCTCGATCATGACGTGCCGCTGCGCATCGTCGAGGCCGTCCTCGCTGTCAACGACAACCGCAAGCGCGCGATGTCGCGCAAGGTCTCGAATGCGCTCGGCGGCAATCTGCGCGGCAAAAATATCGCGGTGCTCGGCCTCACGTTCAAACCTGAAACCGACGACATGCGCGAAGCGCCGTCGATCCCGCTGGTCACGGGTCTGCTCGATCTCGGCGCGAAGGTGCGCGCCTACGATCCGGTGGGCATGGAAGCGGCGAAGCATGAATTGCCGGACATCGAATATGCGAAAGACGCCTACGATTGCGCCAGGGACGCGGACGCGTTGGTGATCGTCACCGAATGGGTGCAGTTCCGCGCGCTCGATCTGCCGCGCCTGAAACGCGAGATGGCGCAGCCGGTGATTGTGGACTTGCGCAACATCTATCGCCGCGAGGACATGCAGGGGCTCGGCTTTGTCTATGAAAGCGTGGGTCGCGGGGCGATCTAGCCGTGCGCGATTTCTCCTCGCCTCTCCCTATCGATGTTGTTCTTGACGAACTGACGCAAACGCTTGCGCGCAGCAACACCGCCGTTCTCGTCGCGCCGCCCGGTGCCGGCAAGACTACGCGCGTGCCGCTCGCGCTGTTCGATGCGGACTGGGCGAAAGCTAAAAAAATCATCGTGCTGGAGCCTCGGCGGATCGCCGCGCGCGCTGCGGCCGAACGCATGGCGCAGACGTTGGCTGAGAAGGCCGGCGAGACCGTCGGCTATCGCGTGCGCTTCGGCTCGAAAGTGTCGTCGAAGACGCGGATCGAAGTCGTCACCGAGGGAATTTTCTCTCGCCAGATTCTCGACGATCCTGAACTCAGCGGCGTCTCCGCCGTGCTGTTCGACGAGTTTCATGAGCGGTCGCTCGACGCCGATCTGGGCCTCGCGCTCGCGCGCGACGCACAGCAAGGATTGCGCGAAGATTTAAGAATTCTCGTTATGTCGGCGACGCTCGATGGCGCCCGCGTGGCAAAACTGCTCGGCGATGCGCCTGTGATCGCAAGCGAAGGCCGCGCCTTTCCGGTCGAGACGCGTTACGTCGGCCGCAAGAGCGACGTGCATCTCGAACGGCAGATGGCGGATGCGATTGCGGCGGCGCTGCGCGCGGACGCAGGTTCGGTGCTGGCGTTTCTTCCCGGCGCCGCCGAAATCCGCCGCACCGAGACGATGTTACGCGAGCGGGTGAATGACGCGGGCATCGAGATCGTGCCGCTGTTCGGTGCGCTCGATGCGAGCGTGCAGGATCGCGCGATTGCTCCAGCGCCGAAGGGCACGCGCAAAGTCGTGCTCGCAACATCGATTGCTGAGACCTCGCTGACCATCGACGGCGTTCGCATTGTCGTGGATTCCGGCATGGCGCGCGTGCCGCGTTACGAGCCGGACATCGGATTGACGCGATTGGAAACGATTCGCGCCTCGCGTGCGGCGGTCGATCAGCGGCGCGGCCGTGCGGGGCGAACCGAACCTGGCGTGTGTTATCGTTTGTGGGATGAGCCGCAGACCGCGTCGTTCGACGCTTACACGCGTCCGGAAATTCTGTCGGCCGATCTGTCGTCGCTGGTGCTCGATCTCGCGCAATGGGGTGTTGGCGAGCCGTCGAAGCTGGCGTTTCTCGATTCGCCGCCCGCGCCTGCGCTGAAGGAAGCGCGCGACCTGCTGCGCGAGCTGAATGCGCTCGATACGCAAGGCCGCATCACGCCGGAAGGAAAGAGCCTGCGTGCGCTGGCGCTGCCGCCGCGCCTGGCGCGCATGATCGTCGATTCATATCGCCTCGGCGCTGGCGAGGACGCAGCGATGATTGCTGCCATCCTCACCGAGCGCGGACTTGGCGGCGACAGCGCCGATCTTGACACGCGCCTCGACAGTTTCCGCCGCGACCGTTCGCAGCGCGCCCAGAGTGCGAGGCAGCTAGCGCAACGCTGGACGCAGCAGGTGGCTCAAAGCGAGAAGATGTCAGCGAAGGATGTGACGTTATCGACCGGCCGCATTCTCGCGCTTGCGTTTCCGGATCGTGTCGCGCGCAATCGCGGCAATGGATCGTTCGTGCTGGCGCACGGACGCGGCGCGAGCGTCGATCAGACTTCGGCGCTTGCAAAATCGCCTTACATCGCCGTCGCCGAACTGACCGGCACAGCCGCGAACGGGCGTATTCTGCTCGCCGCGCCGATCACTCAAGGTGAGATCGAGGCGCAATTTGCGGATCACATCGAGTCCGATGACGAGATCACGTTCGACAAATCCGCCATGGCGCTGCGCGCGAGGCGGAAGAAAAAATTGCACGCCATCACGCTGTCGGAGCAAACATTGCCTGTTTCGCCGAACGCCGAGACAGCGCGCGTGCTTGCGGAAGGTCTTGTCGCCGCCGGCGTCGAACGGCTGCCGTGGTCGAAACCGCTGAAGCAGTGGCGCGACCGCGTGATGTTTCTGCGCGCGGCATCGCCCGATGAGTGGCCGGATTTATCCGATGTTGCGCTCGCCGCGTCATATGAGACGTGGCTCGTGCCTGCATTGTTCGACAAGACATCGCTCGCGCAGTTCTCGTCCGGCGATTTGTCGGACGCGCTGATGAATGTGCTGCCGTGGGAGTTGCGTGCGCGGCTGGATCGCGAAGCGCCGACGCATTTCGAGGCGCCGACCGGAACCTCGCTCGCCATCGACTATGAAGCCGAGCAGGGGCCGACGATTGCCGTGCGTTTGCAGGAATTGTTCGGACTGACGGCGCATCCTTCCATCGCGAAGGGCAAAATTCCGCTGGTGCTGGAATTGCTGTCGCCCGCGCATCGGCCCGTGCAGGTGACGCGCGATCTTCCCGGTTTCTGGCGCGGCTCCTATGCGGCCGTGCGCGCCGATCTGCGCGGGCGGTATCCGCGCCATCCCTGGCCCGAAGATCCCGCGTCCGCGCCGCCGACGAAGCGCGTCAAACCGCGCGGAACTTGAGCGTGCGAATTAACCTTTCGCTCACCGTCATCCCATAAAAGCTCCGCTTCGCCGCCAGCGTTAGGTTCAACTTCCAGAACGGTGTGTTGAAGTCGGCGGCGAAATCCCAGAAACGGGCGTCGAGCGTAATGCGTACCATCATGATCGTCGCGGCGGCCCTGGCCGTCTCGGGCACCTACATGGCCAGTGTCGCGGACAAGATGTCGAGCGACAAGGCGCAGGCGAAAGCCATCTCACAGGCGAAAAACGTCAACGCGTTCGCCGCGATGCAGCCGGTACCGAGCGGGCGCAGCGTCGAAATCGCGCGCGACGGGCGCGGGCACTTTCAGGCCGATGCGCGCATCGACGGACGGCGCGTGAATTTCATGGTCGATACTGGCGCGTCGGTGATCGCGCTCAATGAGACTTCTGCCGCGCAGATCGGCGTGCGGCCTTCGCGCGGCGATTACACCGCGAACGTGTCGACCGCCAACGGCACGATCAAGGGCGCGCGCACGCGTC
>JAFKKP010000133.1 GCA_017305515.1 Hyphomicrobiales bacterium | reverse complement strand
GGCTGGATGGCAGGGTGGCAACAGCGTCCACCGAATTAATGATGAAGGGCGAAGCGGTCAGCATTTCGCTTGATTCTTTCTGGGCTTGGCCGAAGATATCCACAGGGGTCATTTGATGCTTCTGGAAGCTGGGCGACCGAAAACAGGGTCGGCGCACGTTGTCGTGCTCGGCAATGAAAAGGGCGGGTCGGGAAAATCCACCACCGCGCTCCATGTTGCCGTCGCGCTTTTGAAAGCCGGGCAGCGGGTCGCCACAATTGACCTGGATTCCCGCCAGCAAAGTTTTACCCGCTACATCGAAAACCGGCGGACCTGGTCGCAACGGACCGGCATCGATCTGGAACTTCCGCACCATTGCTGCGTGGCTTTGGGCAACACGATGCAAATCGGCGACAACGAGATGTCCGAATTTGCGCAGTTTTCAGAGGCGGTGAGTTCGGTCGAAACCTCTTACGATTTCATCGTGATCGATACGCCCGGCACCGACAGCTATCTGATGCGGCTTGCGCATTCGATGGCGGACACGCTCGTGACGCCGCTGAACGACAGCTTTCTCGATTTCGACGTGCTTGGTTCGGTCGATCCGACGACCTACTCGGTGATCGGCGAGAGTCATTATTCGTCGATGGTGAAGGTTGCACGCAAGCAACGCCGCGACCTCGATGGCGCCACGACCGACTGGATTGTCGTGCGCAACCGCCTTTCGATGATCGGCTCCCGCAACAAGCAATTGATCGCGGAAGGGCTCGACCAGCTGTCATTCCGCCTCGGTTTCCGCCCGGTGGATGGCTTTGCCGAGCGCGTGGTTTATCGGGAATTCTTTCCTCGCGGTTTGACCGCTCTGGACGACCTCGACGAGGCGACTCTCGGGACGCGGCCCAACATGGCCCATGTCACGGCCCGCGAGGAAGTGACGAGCCTGCTCCGGCATATGCGGCTACCGATCGACGAACGGGGCCGCCGGCGCGCCGCCACCCGGGCTGAGTGGTTTGCCCAAGTCGATCGGCCGCTGGAATCCCACGATTTGACGGCTTAGGACCATCATTTTGGCTAACACTGGCTATTTGCCGCGAAACGCTTTTCGCGGCGCACCATAATTTGGTTGAATTTTCTCCGTTCCACGCCACATTTCAAAAAAGTAACTGCACTTGTCACACGCCTGTGCGTTAACTGCTGGACAATAGGATCGGATTCGAAACATTGTAAAAACGTGGATGTTTTCCGGGTCGGAGAACGTTGAGGGACATTCGATGAAGCGTGGAATTCTCATTGCTCTCGGCTTGGTCGCAGTGCTCGGCGTCGCGTATTTCTCCGCGAGCAAATGGGCTATCCGCCACGAGACGATCAGCTTCTACGACGCCACCCGTAATCGTCCGGTCGATGTCGATATCGCCGTCCGGCGCGACAAGGAGATGGCGGCGAACGCCGGCATGTACACGCTGCCTGTTGCCGTCGTTAATCACGGCAACACCGTGCGGTTCACCGAGTATTCGTTTCTCGCCAACGTGTTCGCCGCTCGCGGATATCTCGCCATCAGCATCCAGCACGATCTGGCAACCGACGCACCGCTTGTGACCAAAGTAGGCGAACTCTACGTCGGCCGGCTGCCGGTCTATGAGCGCGGCGTCGCCAACATCGAGTTTGCGATCGACAAGATGAAGAAGATCCAGCCGAACGCCGACTATAATCATTTGACGATGGTGGGTCATTCCAATGGCGGCGACATCTCGATGTATTTCGCCAAGGTCCATCCTGAGCAGATCAAGAAGGTCGTCACGCTCGATAACCTGCGCGTGCCGTTTCTGACCGATGGCAAGTTCAAGATCCTGTCGTTCCGCTCGCAGGATCCGCAGTTCAAGACCGACCCAGGCGTTATTCCGGATGACGACACTTGCAAGGAGACCGGCATCACCGTGGTCAATACCGGCTTTCAGCACACCGATATGAGCGACCGCGGCCCGGATAATGTGAAGGAAAGCATTCAGGGCGTGTTGGATAAGTTTTTGAACGACACCGACAACAATGCTCTTGCTCCCGTGAACACCGACAAGATCGAAGTGCCGAAGCCGACAGGCCCGGTCGCTCAGGCTCCCGGGCCCGCCTCGCGCTAAACCCACGGATTTAACAGCGACATTTCGGCCCCACGTCGGACGCGCATGTGCCGTTCACGAACTCGTAAAGCTGTGGACTACACTTTTATCCGCCACAATCGGCTGTTGGCATGGCATCTGCTTGTTCGGACGTGTCCGAATCAACGCAGGGGTGATCCTCATGGCCAGCACATCCAATGCTTTTCCGAACCTAGCTCCTTCAATCGACGATCAGGTGACGAACCGGATCACTGACGATGAGTGCGTCACGCGTCTAGCGCACGCGGTCGAAGAGCATGATGACCACACAC
>JAFKKP010000132.1 GCA_017305515.1 Hyphomicrobiales bacterium | reverse complement strand
GCAAGCTGGTTGAGACGATCTTCGCGCCGTGCGACGAGGACCGTCTTGTAGCCATTCGACGAAAAGATACGCGCAAACTCCGCGCCGATGCCGGAGGAGGCACCCGTAATCAACGTGACGCGATCAGTCATGCATGCACTTCAATATGGTTTTGGTCTTGTCGCCTTGAGATCGAAATCGGTTCAAAAGGCGAGGCGAAAAAATGGCGGGGTTATTTTACTCACGAGGCGGGATCGGAAGCTAGCCTGCCGTCGGCAACGCGATGCTTGAGGTTGATCCGGTCGCGCGCCGAAATGCCAAGTAAATCAGCGGCTCGCCAGACAATATTGTCCTCGAATTCGCTCACATAGCCGTCGGCATAGACCAGTTCCCACATCATTTCGACGATCCGCAGCCGGCCTTGCTCGTCGACCTCGCGCATGATGACGCTGGTGAAATGATAGAGATCGACGGCCTCGCCCTCGACAAGCGTTGCGTCGGCAATCAGTTTGTCGGCGGTGCCGGGATCGAGATTGAAGCGATATTCCAGCAGGGCATGAAGTTTGCGCTTTTCCGTGTCTGACGGCTCACCGTCGAGCGAGATCACGTGAATCAAGAGCGCCGTCGCAGCGAGACGATAGTCGCCGTCCGCGAACGTCCGTTTGTCCTGGCCGGCGGGGGATACGACGTCGGAAATGAATTGGCGCAGTTTATCCAGCATCAATGTCTGCAATCGAAGGTCGCGGCATGCCCATATTTTTAGAGCACAAAATCTTAGCGTTCTATGGCCCGAAAATGAAACTCTGGCAATGTTGCTGGGCGAGTTTGAACGTTACGGAATTTCGTAAATCACGACCTTGTCGGCAATACCGCGCAGTTCGACGCTTTTCTCGGTCGGCGTCAGCCCGGCGCTACGCAACAGTTCCATGACGGCCGGCGATTTCACCACCGGCTCGGTGGCATTGATCGCCTGCGCGCTCGCCTGTCCCTGAACGCGAGCAGCGATATTGACAGTCTGGCCGAAATAATCCTGCCGCTCGTTGAGCATCACGGCCAGACATGCGCCCTCGTGGATACCGATCTTGACCATCAGATCCTGAGTGCCGCGCTCCCTGTTGAGCTGCTCCATCGCCTCGCGCATCCGCAGGCCCGCGGCAATCGCCTGATCCGGCCGCACGAACGTCGCCATCACCGCATCGCCGATCGTCTTTACAACCGCGCCCGCTTCCGACGCGATGATCTCGAGCAGCGCACGGAAATGCGCGCGCACCAGATCGAATGCGGCGAGATCGCCGACGCGCTCGTAAAGCGCGGTCGAGCCCTTCAGATCGGTGAACAGGAATGTCAGCGACGTAATTTTCAATCGCTGGTCGATGTTGAGATTGTCGGCCTTATAGAGATCGCGGAACGTCTGGTTCGCCAGAATGCGCTTGGCCGTCACGATGGGCTTGCGCTTGCCGAGCAGATCGTGAAGCGCATCGCCGGCAATCCACACCGCCGGTAGCACGCGATGTCCGGCGCGGTTCTCCAGAGTAAGGCGCAAGGGCCCGGGACGCATTTCGACGGTCCCGGTCGGCGCGTGGGCGCCGTCGAATGTGAGCGATGCGGTCTGCTTGTCGCGCGTCGGCTCGCCCTTCACATCGAGAAACAGCGCCGTATGGGTCACAGGCTCAAAGACGATGACGAATTGCGCGGGAAGCTGAAGCGAGATCACCGCCTTCTCGCCGTCGGGCAACTCGATGGCCTCAAGCGTCGCTTCGTCGACCAGCCGCTCGAACGAATCTTCCGAAATGTCGATGCCCGAACTCCAGAACATCTGCCGCCAATAGTCCCACAGCGGCAGCGTATGCGGATCGTGCGCGCCAATGCGCCGGATGCGCGGGCTGACCGTGAAGGCGACCTCGACCTGTTCGTCGATGGACGCCTCGTATCCGCAGGCGCAAAGCCCGCAATGATAGTCCTCCGGACTCAAGGCTTTCAGCGTGTCGTGCGCGCCCAGCACGCCGCTACAGCCCGGACACAACACATTCCACGTCATGTCAAAAATGCCGAGCCGCGACGCATGAAGAAAGCCCGACAGCACCTTCTCTTCGGGAAGGGCGTATCGGGCTGAAAAATCGATCAAATTGATCCGGTTGAGGTCGTGATCGGCGCCCTTGGCCACCAATTGCTCGATGGCGCCGGCGACCTGCGCGTCGGCGGTCTGCCGTAGAACCGTGAACAGGGAATGGGACTCGCTCATGCCGCCAATCTAGGGAGCAGCCACGCTCCGGACAAGACGAGCAAAGCACGCTCTGCCGCGTCAATTTCCGTAGAGATAGTTCGGCAGCCAGAGCGTCATGCCGGGCCAGACATACATCAGCACCATGCAGACGATCACGATCAGCATGTAAGGCATCATGCCGGAGAAAATCTGATTGAGCGTGACGTGCT
>JAFKKP010000332.1 GCA_017305515.1 Hyphomicrobiales bacterium | reverse complement strand
ATTTTCAAAGGTGATCGATGTTTCATAAATTGCTGGACGATTTTCGGGAAAGCACCGGCACCGCGCTGCGGCTGACGTCGCTTGCGGCGGCGGTTGCAGTGTCGTTGTTCATCACGACCGGATTTCTGTGCGCGGCGGCGTTCGTGTTCGTTCTTGAACGGTACGGCCTGATGTATGCCTGTCTTGCGGGTGCGGGCGTATTCTTCGTCGCTACCATGCTCGCCGCTGCCTGCTACGCCATGCGGAAACATCAGATCATGCGCGCGCCAGTGGAGGCTGCCAAGGAAGCCAAATCGCCACTTCAGACAGCCCTGAGCGATCCGATGATGGTCGCGGCTGCATTGCAGATCGTCCGCACCGTCGGCGTGTCGCGGCTGGTGCCGCTGCTCGCGGTCGGCGGAATCGCTCTGGGCTTGATGGCCAGCCTCCGCTCGCACGAGGCGGAAGCGGAACCGGCCGAATAATTTTTTCATTCCGACGCACAACAAAGGGCGCTCATTGAGCGCACTTTGTCATTTCAGAAATTGAAACAGATCAGGTCAGACAACGTCCCGGCTGAAGCTGCTTTGCAACCGCCGTCATCTGGCTCACCGTCAACTCGCAAGCGATCTGCTGGCGGCGGCGCGGCGGCGCGTTGTTCGCCGAGTCCGGTGCACGCTTGTCGGCGCTTGCCTCGCCGGTCGGAACACCTAACGCCACCGACGAATCCGGTGCACCCGGCAGCTTGAACGAAATCGTCACGCCTTCATTCGATTTACCGGACGCCAGGCGATCGCCTTTGACGGCCCGATTCACATCGGGCGTGGTGCTGGACAAGCTCGCATCGCCGCGCTGCACGGGACCGAGCGGATCGTTGCCGGAGGCGACTTCAAGGTGAACCGCACCCAAGGCCAAAGCCGCTGCGACCGTTCCGAGAATTCCAGAAGCCATGTGGGACATGTAACGCCTCTACTCTTCGAGTTAACTGCGCAGGCATTGGGACCCCTTGGGGAACCCTTGCCCGCGACTCCCCATACAACCGGCGTGAGAGACCATCGTTCCGTGCGGGGAAGTTCGATGCGAAAAAACATTGGCGGAACCGGAACGGCTTGAGCGTTTGCGCGTCATCATGGCGACCGGTCATCCCCCTGCCCCTATACGACCGGTCCCATGGGGTGCAGCTGTGGTGATGCCGGCTGCACCCTTTCTTTTTTGCGTGATTGAGGACGGATGCGAAAAAGCCGGGCGGTGGACGATCCACCCCCGGCTTTCGTTTGGCCTCTCGAATGAGATTACGAAGCAGCCGCTCTCGGCGTGCGATTACGCGAGTTCCGCTGGAAGAACAGCGCCTGCGACGCCACCGCCGACACCATCGCGGGCTGGAACGGCTTCGAGATCAGGAATGCCGGTTCCGGACGCTCGCCGGTCAAGAACCGCTCAGGATATGCAGTGATGAACACCACCGGCACCTCGAACGTCTTGAGCAGTTCGTTGACTGCTTCAAGGCCCGAACTGCCGTCAGCCAACTGAATGTCGGCCAGGATGAGACCGGGCTTCTTGGTCTTCGCCAGCGCGATCGCATCGGTGTGGGTGCGCGCGACGCCGATGACGTTGTGGCCGAGATTCTTCACAAGGCTTTCGAGGTCCATCGCGATGAAGGTCTCGTCCTCGATGATGAGAACGTCGGTCGCGATTTCCGATGCAAGCTCGCGGCCGGCAACGCCGGTGAGTTCGCGCACCTCGCCGACATCCTTGTCGAGAATATGCGCGACCTCCTCTTCGGAGAATCCTTCCAGCGATAGCAGCAGAAATGCCTGCCGGGCGAGAGGCGTGATGTTGGACAGCCGCCGTTCGGACGCGGCCTGACTCATCGGCTCATCCTTGTTTTCGTTCACCGACACCGAATTCCAGATCTGCGTGAACAGCCGGAATAATCCGGTGCGCGCGCCACGCTTTTCGTCGAGCAGCGTGGGATCCTGAAGAAGAGCTTCAAGCATTGCGGCAACATAGGCGTCGCCGGACGCCTGGTTTCCGGTCAGCGCGCGCGCATAACGGCGCAGCAACGGCAGATGTTCAGCAACGAGCTGAGAACGAGACATACCCCCTCCAATCGATTTCAGTGGCGTTTCGGACCTTCGGCGTTGCTGTCCCGTCAGGAAGCAAAACCAGGGTTCCCGCAAACTTCGGACTATCTACTCCTTGAGGTCAGAAAAGTTCCCGATTTCTGGAACTTTATGGACCTAGAGGCATTAGGCACTACATAGGCGGGGGCCAACAGGCTTCAACCGGACGAAAAACACCTATTTTTCAAATAGATACCCCTCCGGGGAAAAACGGGTAGGGCCATGAAAGACGCAAAGCCGAAGCAGGGCGGGCTGAACGCCGAAATCCAATCGAGGATCGGGCATCAGTTGCGCGCCATGTACGACGACGTGGTGCGGCAAGGTGTGCCGGATCGTTTCGCAGAGCTGATCCGTCAGCTCGATTCGCCCACTGCGGCAGCGCAGGTGGAAGCTGGGGCTAAAAAAGATGGGAGCGAATAATGCCGCTCACAGATCAGCTTCGCGACGACATTCTGGCGACCGTGCCGAGCCTTCGCGCGTTCGCAATTTCACTCAGCGGCAATGGCGACCGGGCGGACGATCTCGTCCAGGAAACGCTGTTGCGCGCGCTGGCGCATATCGACTCGTTCCAGCCCGGCTCCAATCTGCCGGCATGGCTATTTACGATCCTGCGCAATCTGTTCCGCTCGGATTATCGCAAACGCCGGCGTGAGGTCGAGGACGCCGAAGGCAACTACGCCAAGACTCTGAAATCCCAACCTGCGCAGAACGCGCATCTTGAGTTCGAGGAGTTTCGTTCGGCACTTGAGAAGCTGCCGCAGGACCAGCGTGAGGCGCTCATTCTGGTCGGTGCGTCGGGCTTCTCCTACGAAGATGCCGCTGCGATCTGCGGATGCGCGGTCGGCACCATCAAGAGCCGCGTCAACCGCGCGCGCTCCAAGTTGAGTTCGATGCTTTATGTCGATGGCGCGGAAGATTTCGGACCGGACGACACGGTTCGCGCCGTGATCGGTGGCGGCGGGGGCTAATCGCTCTCGCCCATCAAAACAAAAAAAGCGGCCACCGAATGTGGCCGCTTTTTATTTGCAATTTACTTAGTGCAGTCCACAGAAGGCATAGATCAGAACCAAAATTGGCAACGGCACGCCAAGCAGCCACAGCAGAAGATATCGTCCCATCGGAATGCTCCTCCAGCGTCGTGATTGTTGCCGCCGTCAATTCACCGCTGGAGTTTTGGTTCCCGCCAGATCGCCGTCACTTGCGTCTTACAGGCGCGCCGAGCTTTCCGGTGCGGCTCATTTCCTTTTCGTCCACCACCGTCACCATCGGCGCGTTCAATTCGTAGACGTAACTGACATCGGTGAAATAGCGTTTGGACGTGCCGCCGAGCGCCTCCGGCACGACGCGATCGAGCAGCACCTGTCCGAATTCGCTGTCGGCGCGGCGGGTCGCGGCGCTCGTATTGAATTCTTCCCAGCGGAAATCGAACGTCGTGTCCGGCTCCTTGCCGCTGATGCTCCATTGCGCAACAATTTGCGGCGGCTTTCCGACCAGCGAATGTCCTTCGTCCGCATGCGATGCTAGCTCGAAAAAAAGCAGCGACAGGCTTTGCGCGGCGCGGGCGCTCACCACGATATCGGGTCCGTTCAGCGCGATACGCTCACCGTGCGGAATCGCGCGCGACTCGAACAGTCCCTTGAGCTTGACGCCCTGCCACTGGCTTTCGCTCAGAAGCGAAACAACATGCGACATCGCGTGAATGCGCCCGATCAGAAGCTCGCGCGCGGTGTCGATGTCGGAGCCATGCCTCATGGTCCGCGTGACGATGGACTGGATGACGGCGAGAATATTCTTCACGCGATGATTCAGTTCGTCGATCACCGCGGTCAGACGCCGCTCGAAACCGATGCGGGTCTGAATCTCGCGGCTGAGACGGATATTATTGTACGACACATAGCCGAACAGCCCGCACAGCACGGCGGTGATTGCCATGCCGATCGCAAGCACGATGGTGGCGATTTCCTGAGCGCGCGCGATTGAACTTGTCTTCGGATAGTAAATCAAATTCCATTCGCGTTCGCCGAAATTGACGATGCGGAGAAGCGGCGGATTCTCACTGCTAAGCTGGAGAGGCGTATCGACGACCTCGTTGCTTTCATCGGCCTTGAGATTGTTCGACGCGTCGCGGGGATCGCGCAGGGCAACGGCGAAAGGCGCAGCTTCGTCGCTGGTCAGCATCAGCGGCAGCAGCTTGTATGAAATCGTCATGAAGCCGACGATGTCGTTGCCCTGCCTGACGGGCGCCGCGAGAACGACGCCCATCGGCCCATCGGGCTTCAGAAGATGGAGGGGATCGGAAGAAACCGGCTTTCCTTCGGAAATCACCCGCTCAAACAACGGAGCAAGCGTCGCGGAATTGTTGAATACGCGGCCGACGAAAGCTCGTGTCTGATCGTTCTGCGGCTCAACATCCATCAGCACGATGGCGGGCGGTTTCAGTTTGGATTGATCGAGCGGGGAATCGTCGGCGTTGCGAAGGATGGGATTGGGAAATCCGGCGGTCTTCAGGTCCGATTGAACTTGTGCCAGTTCGCTGAGCGGAACGCGCGGGATCCAGCCGGCAACGACGAAATCCGTCTTGAACGCATAGATCGACGAGCGTAGCGGGACGAGCGCGTTGGCCTTGTCGCTCGCAGGCGACCGGAACAGTCCGACAGTCACTCGCGTCAAAAGCTCACGCTCGCTCAAACGTTCCTGCACAAGTGCTGCGTGCGAATCCACCGCACGCGCCAACGCAATCCGCCCGAGCGACTCTTCCTGCTCGTAGATTTTGAAAGCCGCCAGGCCCGACGCCAGAGCGCCGACGATGGCCATAAGGATGATGGTGATGACGAGACGAAACACGCGATTACTCGATGGAAAGCAGCACGTTCAAAAGCAGTCTTTCCCGCAAGAACAACACCGCGCAGGTCTCATGCCCGCTTGCCGATGTGATGCGAGAGATCATGAACACTTACAGGCGTCCGTTCGCCGGGATCGGCCCACCCCAAATGGCGGGAATCCGGGAACAATCTATCGCTGCTCAATTCGTTCCGCCGGAATCGAAATAAATAATTGGCGTTAATCCTGAATCCGGCGCGGGGGCTGTTCGCTCCATCCGCTCTGCAACAGGCCGGATAGGACCGGCGCGGGCCCGCGACTGCGCCACCGCGATCATCAAAAAGAACACGATCGCCGCCAGCCCCGCGAGGATAACGCCCAGAAACAGGCTGCTGTAATCCCTTGTCGGCGCGTGTTGTTTACTCATGATGACAACTAACCGGCAAACCCGCCGCCGGTTCCTGAATGACGTTGCCGATCAACGTTATAGCGGGCTGCCGGAGCGAGAGCGGCCTACGCCGCAGCCTTCAGGCCGCCTTTGGCTTCGATAAAGCCGATGATTTTGTCGAGCCCCGCGCTTTGCTTGAGATTGGTCATCACAAATGGCCGCTCGCCGCGCATGCGTTTGGCGTCGGTATCCATCTTTTCCAGCGAGGCGCCGACATGGGGCGCGAGATCGATCTTGTTAATCACAAGGAGGTCGGACCTTGTGATGCCGGGGCCGCCCTTGGACGGGATTTTGTCGCCGGCCGCAACGTCAATCACGTAAATCGTCAGGTCGGCCAATTCCGGCGAGAAGGTCGCTGCCAGATTGTCGCCACCGGACTCGATCAGCACCAGATCGAGATCGGGGAATTTCGCCCGCATGTCGGCGACGGCGGCGAGATTCATCGATGCATCCTCGCGGATTGCCGTATGCGGGCAGCCGCCCGTCTCCACGCCCGCGATACGATCCGGCGTCAGCGAGCCGGAACGCACCAGAAACTCGGCATCCCATTTCGTATAGATGTCGTTGGTGATCGCCGCGATGTCGTAACGCTCACGCATGGTCTTGCAGAGCAGATCCATCAGCGCGGTCTTGCCCGACCCGACCGGCCCGCCGATGCCGACGCGTAATGGTCCGTTGAAGCGCGCCATGTCAGGTCCTCGGTCCGTTGATGAGGAGATATGCAAATCCCGCCGCGAGCAGCAAACACAGCGGAGAATAATAAAGCCGGTCGTATGTCGCGAACGGCTCGCGCGGAAATCGCTCGTGCCACGCCGGCACATATCCGGCGATGCCTCGCCCGAAAAAAACCAGCACACACGCCGCACCCGCCAGCGGAAGCGTCGAGGCCGTCACGGACGCATCGATCAGGCCCGCGAGCATCAACGCGATGGTGCCGGGAACATAAATTGCCAACGCTGCGAGATAGCAATGATTGGGCGGCGGCATGGTATCTTTCTTGTATCCGACGACGGCCGAGACCAATCCGGTCTCCGTCTTGAACGGCCAGAGCACGCCTGCGCCCCACAACACGTGCAACAGCGCAACGCCGGTAAGAAAAAGAAAGATTGCAAACGCGATAAGGCTCATGAGCGGAACAGTCTGGTATATTGGGTTTCGTGCCGCATGCTCGCAATATCGGCGCGGAACGTCGCGCTGCCGAGATCGTCAAGCGAAGCACGTTCTGATTTTTCGGCCGTAATAGCAATCACAGGTTCGAGGGTTGCAAGCGCACGCTGACTGTCTGTTTGCCCAAGCGGAATGAGCCGCACGCCCGCCGAAATCCAGTTCGATGTCACCGCATGAAGAAACGCATGCAGCGCAGGGTGCAGCGGAATGCGATGCCCTGCTGCGACGACTCCGACTGCGACAGGATAGGCGATCTCGGCTGCTCGATCCTGCGGCAGCAAATCCAGCGCATCGCAATTCCAGGCCGAGCGCGCGATTTCGACGAACGCCCTGCCCTGCGCGATCGTTTCCAGATGGCGCTCGCGAGATGGCGTGAACGCGGCTGCGAGTTCTGAAATTCCGGCGAGCGACTTTGCATTCCTTTCCGATGCCGCGCGATGCGCGTGACAGAGAAACGTTCCGTCGCAAAATCCGGCGCCATCGACCAGCATCGCGGCCAGCCATTCCTGAAGCGCCGTCATGTCTTTGATGTCGCCGGCTTCGACCGCCCATTCGATTCCGCTCGAATATGAAAACGAGCCGACCGGGAACGACGGCGACAGCCATGTCATCAACCGGAACAGCGCGGCCTGCTCAGATGCTTCCAGCCCGAGGCCGTCAGTGTTTGTGGTCATGAGCATGGGCATGGCCGTGGTGATGGTCGTTATCGTGACCGCAATGCTCGTCATGAACGTGACCATGATCGTGCGAAGGGTCGTGATCGTGCGCGGGATGGCTGTGCCCGCCACCCGCATACGCGCCGCCTTCCGGGTCGAACGGAGCTTCGATTTCGATGACGCGCGCGCCGAGACCCTTCACCATGTCTTCGATGACATGATCGCGCCGGATGCGAAGCCCGTTGCCGACGATCTGCGTCGGCAAATGCCGATTGCCGAGATGCCACGCAATGCGAACAAGATGATGCGGATCGGCACAGCGAATCTCGATCAGCGATTCCGGCGCGGCCACGACTTCGATCAATCGTCCGTCTTCCAGCACCAGCGCATCGCCGCCTCGCAGCGCGAACGCCTCCTCAAGATCGAGCAGAAATTCCAGCCCGCGCGTTCCGGTCATCGCCATGCGGCGGCGATGCCGGTCGTCGTAATCGAGCACGACGGTGTCGGCAGCAGCTTTCGTCCACTTGTGTTGCGGAGAAATTTTCGTCGCGCGGATCAACGGATATCGACTTTCTCAGGCGTAATGATTTCGATCCTGGTCGGCGCGCTCATGCATTCCTTCACGATGGCGCGCCACGCCTTCATGTGCGCGTTACCCCCGTGTGCCATCAGATCTTCAATCGTTTCCCATTGTTCGACGAAAACAAACCGCGCCGGATCGGTGGTGCTTTCATGCAGATCGTACAGAATGCAGCCCTTCTCCTTGCGCGTGATATCGATGCAGGTTTTTGCACCCGCTATCAACGCGGCGCGGGTCTCCGGCTTGATGGTCAGCGTGGCGACGACGTAGATCATGAATTCCTCCGGCTTTTCTCGTTTTGCCGGCGGGACGCTAATACATGAAATAGCGTTGCGCCATGGGCAGAACCTCGGCCGGCGCGCAGGTCAGCAATTCTCCGTCGGCCCTGACCTCGTAAGTTTCGGGATCGACCTCGATATTGGGCGTCGCGCCGTTGTGGATCATGCTCTTTTTAGAGATGCCGCCGCGGGTGTTCTTCACCGGATACAGCGTCTTTGCGATGCCGAGCTTCTTCGCCAGACCGGACGACGCCGCAGCCTTCGACGTAAACACCACCGACGACGCTGTCAGCGATTTTCCGAACGCCGCGAACATCGGCTGATAGTGCACCGGCTGCGGCGTGGGGATCGACGCGTTCGGATCGCCCATCGGGGCTGCGACAATCGAGCCGCCCTTTACAACGAGGTCAGGCTTCACGCCGAAGAAGGCCGGCGACCACAGCACGAGATCGGCGAGCTTTCCTTTTTCGACCGAGCCGATGAGTTTCGAGACGCCGTGTGCGATGGCGGGGTTGATGGTGTATTTGGCGATGTAACGCTTGACGCGGAAATTGTCGTTGTCCTTGCCCTTGTCCTCGGGCAGCGATCCGCGCTGCTTCTTCATCTTGTCGGCGGTCTGCCATGTACGAATGATGACTTCGCCGAGACGGCCCATCGCCTGCGAATCCGACGACAGCATCGACAGCGCGCCCAGATCGTGAAGAATGTCTTCGGCAGCAATCGTTTCCTTGCGAATGCGGCTTTCGGCGAAGGCGAGGTCTTCCGCAATCGACGGATCGAGATGGTGGCAAACCATCAGCATGTCGAGATGCTCGTCGATGGTGTTGCGCGTGAACGGCCGTGTCGGGTTGGTCGACGACGGCAGCACGTTTTTCAAACCAGCTACCTTAATAATATCCGGTGCATGTCCGCCGCCAGCGCCTTCAGTGTGAAAGGCGTGAATGGTGCGGCCCTTGAACGCCTTGATCGTGTCTTCGACGAATCCAGACTCGTTCAGCGTGTCTGAGTGCAGCATCACCTGCACGTCGTAATCGTCCGCAACGCTCAGGCACGTATCGATCGCCGCGGGCGTCGTGCCCCAGTCCTCATGCAGTTTGAGCGAACATGCTCCGGCCTTCACCATTTCCACCAGCGCCGCCGGACGCGAGGCATTGCCTTTTCCGGAAATACCGAGGTTGACCGGAAACGCGTCGAACGACTGGATCATCCGTGCGATATGCCACGGACCCGGCGTGCATGTCGTCGCGAACGTGCCGTGCGACGGGCCGGTGCCGCCGCCCAGCATCGAGGTGACGCCGCTCATCAGCGCGTGCTCGATCTGCTGCGGGCAGATGAAATGAATATGCGCGTCGAAACCGCCGGCGGTGAGAATCTTTCCTTCTCCCGCTATGATGTCCGTGCCGGGGCCGATGATGATGTTCACGCCGGGCTGAATGTCCGGATTGCCGGCCTTGCCGATGGCGGAGATGTAACCTTCCTTGATCGCAACATCGGCTTTAACGATGCCCCAGTGATCGACGATCAGCGCGTTTGTGATGACGGTGTCGGCCGCGCCCTGCTTGTTTGTCACCTGCGACTGGCCCATGCCATCGCGGATCACCTTGCCGCCGCCGAATTTCACTTCCTCGCCATAGGTCGTCAGATCTTTTTCCACTGCGATAATGAGATCGGTGTCGGCGAGACGCACGCGATCGCCGCTGGTAGGACCGAACATGTCGGCATACACGGAACGGGAAATTTTCGTAGGCATCAGAGTTTTCCCATCACGTCGCCACGGAAACCGTAGATCGTTTTCTTTCCTGCGAGCGCGACGAGCGTCACTTCCCGCGTCTGTCCGGGCTCGAAACGCACCGCCGTGCCCGCCGCGATGTTGAGTCGCATGCCGCGCGCCTTCTTGCGATCGAATTTCAGCGCCGGATTCGTCTCGAAGAAATGGTAGTGCGAACCGACCTGGATCGGCCGATCGCCCGTGTTCGCGACCGACAGCGTCACAGTTTTTCGGCCCGCATTCAGTTCGATATCACCGCTCTTGATGAAGAGTTCGCCGGGAATCATGTCAGCTCCTTAGCGAATAGGTTCGTGAACGGTGACGAGCTTTGTTCCGTCGGGGAACGTCGCCTCCACCTGAATGTCGTGAATCATCTCGGCGATACCATCCATGCACTGGCTGCGCCTGATGACTTCCGCGCCCGATTTCATCAGTTCCGCAACCGTCCTGCCATCGCGCGCGCCCTCGACGATGAAATCCGAAATGATCGCGATGGCTTCCGGATGATTGAGCTTCACGCCGCGTTCGAGGCGCTTGCGTGCCACGATTGCGGCCATCGAGATCAGGAGCTTGTCTTTTTCGCGCGGTGAGAGATTCATGTCGTCGTACCCGGTTGTTCTGAAATCAGTTAAGCCAAAGTCGCGGCAACCCGGCAGGGCTGATGCAAGCAAGCACCGCAATCATGTCGGCGCGCAGGCGAGCAGCATCGCTTCCGCAGAGACGCACAAGCGCAAACCCGTTCCACGCGGATATGCCGAACTCCGAACTGAAATTGCTCGACACATCGCGAATTTTTTCAACAAGCGATTCATCGCCCGGCACGACCAGCGCCGTGCCGATAGCGACACCGCCGTTGGCAACCGCACGGCTCGCGAGCTTACCGGCGAAGTCGCCGTCGAGCTTCACGGTATCGGCGAAAATCAGCTTTCCGCCGCGTCTTAGCCGCCAGCGATCCGTAAAGCTACCGCGCGCAACCGTCTCATTCATCGCCGTGCGGCCGAAGACCACAATTTCGGACAACAGCAATGTCGCCGTTTCATGCAGATCGATGTCGAACCTCCGCACCGCGCACACCTGATCGAACAGAATCGTTTCCTGGGGCAGCCATGAAATATGAGAATTCGCGTCGGCTTTCAGCGTGACGTTGATTTGCGAATCCGGCCCGTGCGAGCGGTAGATTTTTTCCGCAGCCGCCGTCGTCGCAGTCAGCCGAGCGCCCTCACCCGTTGCAATGTCGATATTAAAGATGTCGCCGCCGGCGACGCCTCCGGCCGTATTAATGAAAACCGCCGACAGCCCCTGCTGCTCCGGCGAGGGAAACCGCACGCGCAGCGATCCGGATTCATGAAGTTCTCGGCGGCGTGTCATGCCGTCCTGGACGTGCACGTCGAACGCCACGGCACCGCGCGCGCGATTTTGCGCGAAAGTATCCGCCGTTGCTGTAACCGCGCCCTGCATTTGCCCCCGCATTCGCCTGCGCAGAATTTTGTTGTGCGTCAGAGCGCCATCTGCCGGCTGATTTCAGACGGATCGAGGTTGCTGCGGTCGCAGCTGTATTTGACCGCGCCCCGATCCATCACGGCAAAATTGTCCCCCAACTCGCAGGCAAAGTCGAGATACTGCTCGACCAGAACGATGGCGATAGTCCCGAGGCTGCGCAGATATGAGATCGCGCGCCCGATGTCCTTGATGATCGACGGCTGAATTCCCTCAGTCGGCTCGTCGAGCAGAAGAAGTTTCGGCCGCATCACCAGCGCGCGGCCGATCGCCAACTGCTGCTGTTGACCGCCGGACAGATCGCCACCGCGGCGCCCCAGCATCGTCTGCAACACCGGAAACAGCGAGAACACTTCGTCCGGGATGTTGCGCTGGTCGCGCTTGAGCGGGCCGAAGCCTGTCTTGAGATTTTCTTCGACGGTGAGCAGCGGAAAAATCTCGCGCCCTTGCGGTACGAAGCCGATTCCCTTGCGCGCGCGCTCGTAAGGCTTCAGCGGCTTCATGTCCGCGCCGTCGAATGTGATCGAACCCTCGCGGATCGGATATTGTCCGACCAGCGCCCGCAGCAAACTTGTCTTGCCGACACCGTTACGGCCGAGCACGCATGTCACCTTGCCCGGTTCTGCCGTGAGCGATACGCCGCGCAGCGCCTGCGCCGCGCCGTAATAGAGGGTGATGTCTTTTACATCCAGCATGGCATTATTCCTTGCGCATGATCTTGTCCGAAAACCGGTGTCCATTTTTCGGGATCATGCGCTAGCGCCCAAGATACACTTCAATGACGCGCTCGTTGTTCGACACTTCGTCGAGCGAGCCTTCAGCGAGCACGGAACCTTCGTGCAGACACGTCACCCGCACGCCGAGTTCGCGCACGAATGTCATGTCGTGCTCGACGACGACGACCGTCTTTTCCTTGTTGATCTCTTTCAGCAGTTCGGCGGTCTGATGCGTTTCGACATCGGTCATACCTGCGACCGGTTCGTCCACCAGCATCAGTTTAGGATCCTGCGCCAGCAGCATGCCGATTTCGAGCCACTGCTTCTGGCCGTGTGACAAATTTCCGGCAAGCCGATTGCGCGAGTCGGTAAGGCGAATAGTTTCCAGCACCTTGTGGATGCGTCCGCGCTCGTCCGGCGTCTCGCGCCAGAACAAGGTCTTGTTGACGTTGTGACTGGTCTTCAAAGCGAGTTGAAGATTCTCTTCCAGAGTCTGGCTTTCAAATACTGTCGGCTTCTGGAATTTGCGGCCGATGCCGAGTTCGGCGATCTGCGTCTCATCGAGGCGCGTCAGATCGACAATGCCGTCGAACAGCACATCGCCTTCGTCCGGCCTTGTCTTGCCGGTGATGATATCCATCATTGTGGTCTTGCCGGCGCCGTTCGGCCCGATGATTGCGCGCATTTCGCCGGGCGCAATCGTCAGCGACAGATTGTTGATGGCGTGAAAGCCGTCGAACGACACATGCACGCCGTCGAGATACAGCATCGCGGAAGTGGCGCGATCGTCCATCACGTTCATGACGCCGCTCCGCGTGTTTCGGTGATACCGTCTTCCTTTTCGGCACTGATGCTATTTGCAGTAAGCGCGCGCTTTTCCTTCCGAGAATCCCGAAATGGCTCCCACCAGCCCTTCACGGTTCCGACGATGCCCTTCGGCAGCAGAAGGGTGACAAGCACGAACAGAGCGCCGAGCATGAACAGCCAGTAAGGTGCGAGCGGTCCCGACGTGAAAACCGTTTTCGCGTAATTGACGACAATTGCGCCGAGCGCCGCACCGACCAGCGTGCCGCGGCCGCCGACTGCGACCCAGATCACGGCCTCGATGGAATTGCCGGGCGCGAATTCTCCCGGATTGATGATGCCGACCTGCGGCACATAGAGGGCGCCGGCGACGCCGGCCATGCAAGCCGACAGCGTGAACACGAACAGTTTGTAATTTTCGACGCGGTAGCCGAGGAAACGCGTGCGCGATTCCGCGTCGCGGATGGCGATCAGCACATTGCCGAGTTTGGATGTAACGATGGCGCGGCAGATCAGGAAAGCGATTGCCAGCGCGAGACATGACAGCACGAACAGCGCCGCACGCGCCCCCTGCGCCTGCACGTTGAAACCGAGAATATCCTTGAAATCGGTGAGGCCGTTATTGCCGCCGAAGCCGAAATCGTTACGGAAGAATGCGAGCAGCAGCGCGTAGGTCATCGCCTGTGTGATGATCGACAGATACACGCCCGTGACGCGCGAGCGGAATGCGAGCCAGCCGAAGCAGAAGGCGAGCAATCCGGGTACCAGCAGCACCATCAATGCGGCGAACCAGAACATGTCGAAGCCATACCAGTACCACGGCAGCTTTGGATAATTCAGGAACACCATGAAATCCGGCAGAATCGGATTGCCGTACACGCCGCGCGATCCGATCTGCCGCATCAGATACATACCCATCGCATAGCCGCCGAGCGCAAAGAACGCGCCGTGGCCAAGCGAGAGAATTCCGCAATAGCCCCAGATCAGATCGATAGAGAGCGCAAGAACGGCGTAGCAAAGATATTTTCCGAACAGCGCGACAAGATAGGTCGGAATCTGGAACGGCGAGGATTCCGGCAGCAGCAGATTCGACAGCGGCACAAGAATGCCGGCGGCTGCAACGAACAGCAGGAATACGGTCGCGCTCCTGTTGAGCGAGCGGGTGAGCAGATGCGGCATCATGCTTCGATCGCCCGGCCCTTGAGTGCGAACAGGCCGCGCGGGCGCTTCTGAATGAACAGAATGATGAGAACCAGAATGGCAATCTTCGCCAGCACCGCGCCCGCCACCGGCTCAAGGAATTTGTTGGCCATGCCGAGCGACAATGCGCCGATCAGCGTGCCCCAGAGATTGCCGACGCCGCCGAACACAACGACCATGAACGAGTCGACGATGTAACTCTGGCCGAGATTGGGGCTGACGTTATCGATCTGCGACAGCGCAACGCCGGCTATCCCTGCGATTCCCGAACCAAGGCCGAAGGTGAGCGCATCGACGCGCGAGGTCGGAATACCCATCGACGCCGCCATGCGCCGGTTCTGCGTGACGGCGCGCATCTCAAGTCCGAGGCTCGTGAAACGCAACATCGCCTGCAAAATGAAAAACACCGCAATTGTGAAGACGACAATCCAAAGGCGATTGTAGGTGATTGTCATCTGGCCGACATCGAACGCGCCGCTCATCCAGGACGGGTTGCCGACTTCGCGGTTGGTCGGACCGAAGACCGTGCGAACCGCCTGCTGAATGATGAGCGACAGTCCCCATGTCGCAAGCAGCGTTTCGAGCGGACGTCCGTAAAGAAAACGAATGATAGTGCGTTCGATCACAACGCCGATCAGCCCCGCGACGAGAAATGCCAGTGGTACGGCAATCAGAAGCGAATAATCGAACAGTGCCGGATAACTGGTGCGGATCAGTTCCTGCACGACGAAGGTGACGTAAGCGCCGATCATCACCATCTCGCCATGTGCCATGTTGATGACGCCCATCACGCCGAAGGTGATGGCGAGCCCGATCGCCGCGAGCAGCAAGACCGAGCCGAGCGAAAGTCCGTACCACGCATTCTGCGCGACGGACCACAGCGCGAGCGTGTTGTTGATCGAGCCGATGGCAGCCGTGATCGTTCGCGCGATGGTTGGCGGCTGATCCGGCGGAAGATTGCTCAACAGTGCGAGCGCCTCCTGATCGCCGCGCGCGCGGATGACGTTGATCGCGTCGATCTTGTCGGCGTCGCTTGCATCAGCCTTTGAAAGGACAATCGCAGCCTTGGCTTCCGCCAGCGCGCGCTTCGCGGTGGAATTTGTTTCCTTCTTGAGTGCGCCCTCCACCACGGGCAGCAATGCTTCATCCGGTGCCTTGAAGACGGACTGGGCGGCGCCGATGCGCGTATCGAGATCGGTTGCGAGAAGATTCAATCCGCCGAGTGCTGCTTCGACAACGCCGCGCAACCGATTGTTCAGGCGCACGCCATCGGCAGTCGAAGGCATTTCGGCCACCGCCGTGCCTGTCAGCACATCCGTAATCTTGTCGTCGGTGCCCTTGATGAAAACTTTCTTGCTTCCGGGATCGGCGTAGAGCCGCTCGTCCTGAAGCGCGTTGATGATGGCGAACGCGCGCGGATCGCCGCTGGTGGCGATCTCGCCCACGGCCTCCTGCGTGTCGGAAAATGAATCGTTGGCGAATTTCGCGACCGAGTCTTCAAAGGGGCCGGCAAAAGCGGGCAGCCCCGAGACGGCGATCAGGAACAGCACGGCGAGGACGTAGCGGCCACGCGCAACGAGGCTAGACGAATTGGAACGAGCGAACACGTGACGACCCCGGCAGAGAGAAAAGGAAGGCGGCGACAGCCGCCGCCTTCCGGTCTTTCAGGCATTACGAGATCAGGAGCTCTGACCGCCGCACTTGTTGGTCTTGACGTTGTAGTTGCCGCACTTCTTGCCGACCCAGTCGCCGATGAGATCCTTGGAGCCGTCAAGCTCCTTCGACCACGCATCGCCCGGTACGAGGCCAGGTGTCTTCCACACAACTGCGAACTGTCCATCGCCTTTGATTTCGCCAATGAACACCGGCTTGGTGATGTGGTGGTTCGGCAGCATCTTCGACACGCCACCGGTCAGGTTCGGCGTCTCGATGCCCGGAAGCGCATCGATGACCTTGTCGGCATCGGTGGACTTCACCTTCTCGACGGCCTTGACCCACATATTGAAGCCGATCACGTGAGCTTCCATCGGGTCGTTGGTCGTGCGCTTGGGGTTCTTGGTGTAGGCCTGCCAGTCTTTGATGAACTTCTCGTTGGCAGGAGTCTTGATCGACTCGAAGTAGTTCCACGCGGCGAGATGGCCGACGAGAGGCTTGGTGTCGATGCCGGCGAGTTCTTCTTCACCCACCGAGAATGCGACGACCGGAATATCCTTCGCCTTGATGCCCTGGTTGCCGAGTTCCTTGTAGAAAGGAACGTTGGCATCGCCATTGATGGTCGAAACCACCGCCGTCTTCTTTCCTGCCGAGCCGAACTTCTTGATGTCCGACACGATCGTCTGCCAGTCGGAGTGACCGAACGGCGTGTAGTTGATCATGATGTCTTCCTGAGCCACACCCTTCGACTTCAGGTAGGCTTCAAGAATCTTGTTGGTGGTGCGCGGATAAACGTAGTCGGTGCCCGCGAGCACCCAACGCTTCACCGAGCCGCCGTCCTTCGACATCAGATAGTCGACCGCAGGGATGGCCTGCTGGTTTGGAGCTGCGCCCGTGTAGAACACGTTACGCTCGGACTCTTCACCCTCGTACTGCACGGGATAGAAGAGGATGTTGTTGAGTTCCTTGAACACCGGCAGCACGGACTTGCGCGACACCGAGGTCCAGCAGCCGAATACGACGGCAACCTTGTTCTTGGTAATCAGTTCGCGTGCCTTTTCGGCGAACAGCGACCAGTTCGAGGCCGGATCGACGACGACGGCTTCGAGCTTCTTGCCGTTGACGCCGCCCTTCTTGTTCTGCTCATCGATGAGGAACAGAATCGTATCCTTCAGCGTGGTTTCGCTGATGGCCATGGTGCCCGACAGCGAGTGAAGAACGCCGACCTTGATGGTGTCGTCGGCAGCCTTCGCTCCGCCGATGCTGGCGAGGCCGAGAAAAAGACCTGCGGTCGCGGCCAGCCATTTACGGCGGCTGAGCGGCGCGGCCACTACCGTTACGGATTGCTTGAACATGCGCTGAAATCTCCCTGACGCAGACATGAAACTTGCGGCGGCCCCAACGCCGCCTGCGTTAACGGAATCGCAAGAACCATGCCACGGGGAGCATTGCTATTAAGGTGTTGTTTATAATGATATATTTTGGATTTTACGCAGCGCCGGTTGTCAGGCGCGCTCAGAAACGAGGCATATCTTCTGAATACATTTCGCGCAAGTTGCATAATTAATAAGCAAAAAATCTTGAATGCAAAAAGATTTTGCAGTTTCACGAAGGTTCCACGTAAAGTACGGCTAACGCTGTGGATGCGCCCCGGCGATTCAACCTTGAAAACGCCGCGTTCCTGTTCCATATGGACGCCACGACCTTGAGAATCATCAGGTCTTTGCAGGCCGCGTGTTCTGATCCGCGAAGCGGTTTCTGGCTTGCCTCATTCAGCTAACAAAGCCGATGCCCTAACACGCGGGTGTCACCAAGACACCCGTTCGCACCCGGCATCGGCCGGGCGCGCGCCATGACTCATAGAAAGACAACCTTTGACCTCCTTTCAGGATTTCGGCCTCGCCGAGCCCATCTCGCGTGCACTTAAAGAAGAAAATTACGTCACGCCCACTCCCATTCAGGCCCAGACCATTCCGATCGCAATGACCGGCCGCGATGTCATCGGCATCGCGCAGACCGGCACCGGAAAGACCGCGTCCTTCGCGCTTCCGATCCTGCATCGCCTGCTGGAAAACCGCATCAAACCGCAGCCGAAGACCTGCCGCGTTCTGGTCCTCAGCCCGACCCGCGAATTGTCAGGTCAGATTCTCGACAGCTTCAACGCCTATGGCCGGCACATCAAACTCACATCCGCTCTGGCAATCGGCGGCGTGCCGATGGGCCGTCAGGTCCGCTCCGTGATGCAGGGCGTCGACGTGATGGTGGCAACGCCAGGCCGCCTGCTCGACATGGTTCAGGGCAATGCGCTCAAGCTCGGTCAGGTGGAATATCTCGTGCTCGATGAAGCCGACCGCATGCTCGACATGGGCTTCATCAACGACATCCGCAAAATCGTCGCGAAACTGCCCGCCAAACGTCAGACTCTGTTCTTCTCGGCCACCATGCCGAGGGACATTGCAGATCTTGCCGACCGCATGCTGCAAAATCCGGCGCGCGTTGCCGTGACGCCGGTCGCCTCGACCGTCGAACGCATTACGCAGAAGGTCTTGCAGGTCGATCATTCGGCGAAGCCCGCCATTCTCGCGCAGCTCCTGACGACCGAACAGGTCAACCGCGCGCTGGTATTCACCCGCACCAAGCACGGCGCCGACAAAGTCGTGAAAGGCCTCGTGAAGGCTGGAATTCCCGCTGAAGCCATCCACGGCAACAAGTCGCAGAACCATCGCGAGCGCGTGCTCGCTGCATTCCGCACCGGCGACATCCGCACGCTGGTGGCAACCGACATCGCCGCACGCGGCATCGATGTCGATGGCATCAGCCACGTCATCAACTACGACCTTACGAACGTTCCTGAGACCTACGTGCACCGGATCGGCCGCACCGCGCGCGCCGGCGCCGACGGCACGGCCATCTCGCTGGTCGCGGGTGGAGAAGAACTCGGCTATCTGCGCGACATCGAGAAACTGATCCGCATCAACCTGCCGAAGGAAGACCGCCGCACGCCGGGCGGTCAGCGCCCTGCCCAAGCGGCTCCCGCGCAGCATCGCGGCCCGCGTCCGCACGGTCACGGCCATTCGCCGCGCGGCAACGACGCAGCACCGGGCTCACACGGCAAACGCCGGCGTCGCCGTCCGGGCGGTGGAAATGGTATGGTTCAGACGCAGCAGCGCCATGAAGGCAACCGTCACGAAGCGCCCCGCCCCTCGCAAAACCGCGGTGACGGCATTCAGGGCGTGGCCTTCCTGCATCGCGAGAGCCGTCCGGCCCAGCATCAGCAGAAGCGCAATCGTCGCCCGCACCGTTCGTAATCGGATATAAGAGACGCAAAGAGAGGACTTGGGACCCTTATGGCCAAAGAAGAACTGATCCAGTTCGAAGGACTTGTGACTGAAATTCTTCCCGACGCGCGCTACCGCGTTCAGCTCGACGCCGGCCACGAAATCGTGGCTTACACGGCGGGCAAGATGAAGAAAAACCGCATCAAGACGCTGGCGGGCGATCGCGTGACGATCGAAATGTCGCCTTACGATCTTGAAAAGGGGCGGCTGATTTTCCGTCACAAGGACGAGCGCCCGAGCGGGGCGGCTCCGGCGCGCGGCGCCCCTCCGCGCGGACAGTTCCGGCGCCGATAACGAAACCGAAGTTGCGGAAGTTCGGCGCAGGCGCGCCGCACTTCGCGATCCGGCAGGCGCAAAAACGCTGCGCCTCAGGATTGTTTTGAGGCGTCAGTTCACGTAATATTGAAATATCGATCTTCGGCCGGACGACATTAGCACTCCACCGGTACAGCCGGTTTAACGCTGACGACCTCTTCCAAATTTCGATCTCACCCGCTCATCTCACCAATCCGGGATGGGCTACGACATATCTACTTAGAAGGACTACCCAAGTGAGCATGGGAACTGTGAAGTGGTTTAACGCGACCAAGGGCTACGGCTTCATTCAGCCGGACGACGGCGGCAACGACGTGTTCGTTCACATCAGCGCCGTCGAGCGCGCTGGTCTGGGCACCCTGCGCGAAGGCCAGAAGGTCTCCTACGAAATCGTAGCGGATCGCCGTTCGGGCAAGTCGTCGGCGGACAATCTCCGCGCCGCCGGCTGATTTCAGATTTCGCGGCGCAAGCCGCGAGATTTAATCCGACAAGTTAAAAAGGCCGCGCATGCGCGGCCTTTTTTCACTTCAAGCATTTGAGAAGGATCAGGTCGCGCTGCGCGTCACCGTGGTCGATTGCCGGGGGCGCGTGTAACAGACATCCGTCAGGGTCACTGCGGTCTTCATCACGTAACCCACCGCCGGCGTGTAGGTGTAGGCGATCTCGCTCCAGATCAGTTGCGTGTTGTTGACGATCAGTCCGGACGGAACGGTTACTGTCGATCCCACGGTCCGCGCGGCGATGCCCTGCCCGTCGCTCCAGGCAATCGTCGCCTGCCCCGATCCGTTGATGTTCACGGCGGACACCCGCAGCGTCATCGGCGTGCCGGAATACGGCGTCATGATCGCTGTGCCCATCGTAAAGAAATTCGTCATCTGCTGGTTGGTGACATTCGTATTCTGCGACACAAGGTCGGACAGCGTGCGCGCGGTGATCGTCACCTTGCGGTCAGCGGCAACGCCGTTGGACAATTCGATGGTGCCGAAGAAGATTACCAGCATCAGCGGCACGATGAAGACGAACTCGATCGCGGCCATGCCGCCGGTATCGCGCTTGAACCGCGTCAGCTGCCTCTGAAGCCGGAAGCTCAAATTCTCAATCGAGGTCAGGACGCGCATCACGGTTCAACCTGGAAGGCGGCGGTCGACGCAAGCAAGCGATAGGTATTGCTGGTGCCGCAGCCGATATTGGTGATGTTGTAGCCGAGCTTGGTGACGAACAGCGGCCACTGATAGAACGCGCGCACCACGACCGTATCGCCGGGATTCGACGACTGATAGGTGAAGTTGTTGACGAAGGTGCAGTTGCTGATCGGATCAGAAATCGAAACGGTCGCGAATGACGAATAGGACTTCACGTCCACGTACAGGTTCGCGCAGGTCATCAGAACGGCAACGCGATTGCACAGATCCTGCTTGAACTGGGTCTGCGTCATCCCGGAGTCCTGCGCCTGATGCGTCAGCATCAATCGCGCGGAATCCTGCGTTCCGGTTTCCAGAACCTGCTGAGCGAAGAACACGATGGACGTCTCGATAATCGCGAAGATCAGCGCGAAAAACATCGGCGCGATAAACGCGAACTCAACGGCCGCGGACCCGCGCTGATTGCGGCGAAAGCGTCGCAGCGACCGGTTGATGTCAGCGGGAGAACGCATCGGAGATTCCTCAGGAGC
>JAFKKP010000331.1 GCA_017305515.1 Hyphomicrobiales bacterium | reverse complement strand
GACGGCGGCTTCGGTTATGGCCAGACGGTGACACCGCAGGCGGTGAAAATCGGCATCGAGAAGTGCAAGAAGAACGGCCTCTCCGCGATCACGCTGAAGAACTCGGGGCATCTCGGCCGTGTTGGCGACTGGGCGGAGATGGCGGCGGCCGAAGGTCTGGTGTCGGTGCATTTCGTCAACGCGGCGGGTTCGGTACTGGTCGCGCCCTATGGCGGCGTGGGCCGCAAATTTTCCACCGCGCATTATTGTGTCGGCGTGCCGCGCCCGGGAAAGATTCCGGTGGTGCTGGATTTTGCGACATCGATTGTCGCGGAAGGCAAGGTGATGGTCGCAAGCCGCGGCGGCAAGAAACTGCCGAAGGGCGCGCTTGTCAAAGAAGACGGCACGCTGAGCGAAGATCCGCATACGCTGTATGGTCCTTACGAAGACAGCGGCCCGCGCATTCACGCGCAAGGCAAGGGCGCGATCCGCGCGTTCGGCGAACATAAAGGCTCAGGTCTGGCGTTGATGTGCGAACTGCTCGGCGGCGCGCTCACCGGCAACGGTGCCACCAAGAGCGATCGCCGCTTCGCCAACGGCATGCTGGCATTCTATGTCGATCCGAAGGTTGTCGACCCGAAGCATTTCTTCGATGGCGAGGTCGCGCGCTACATCGACTTCGTGAAAAATTCGAATCTGGCGGAAGGCCACGCCGCTGTGCTCATTCCGGGCGAACCGGAAGCCGCGATGCGCGCCGAGCGCACGAAAAACGGCGTGCCGCTGACCGAAGATACATGGGGCTCAATTGTCAACACCGCAAAATCCGTCGGCATCGACGACGCGGCGGTGAAGGCGGCGACGGGATAGAACGCAATCGTCATACGCGGGCTTGACCCGCGTATCCATCGCTTCAAAAGATGGATTGCCGGGTCAAGCCCGGCAATGACATTCAGAGAATGAGCGGCGCGCTGCAAACCAACATGGAATCAACAGGACAATAACAATGACAAACAAGGTCAAGGAAATCTGGGCGCAGGGAAAAGTCGTCGTCAACGCGTGGCTTGCGATCCCGTCCGGCTTCTCGGCGGAGGTGATGGCGCAGTGCGGCTTCGACTCGGTGACGGTAGATATTCAGCACGGCGTGCAGGATTACATGTCGATGATCGAGTGCTTCCAGGCGATGAACGCGCATCCGGTGACGCCGATGGTCCGCGTGCCGTGGAATGAACCGGGTATCATCGGCAAGGTGCTGGATGGCGGCGCACAAGGCGTGATCTGTCCGATGATCAACACCAAGGAAGAAGCCGAACGCTTCGTGCAATACGCGAAATATCCGCCGCGCGGCACGCGCAGCAACGGCCCGATCCGCATGGCGGTCTACGGCGCGCCGAGCACCTATCAGCAGACGGCCAACGAGGAGACGCTTTGCCTTCCGATGATCGAAACTAAGACGGCGGTCGAAAATCTGGAATCGATTCTCGACGTGAAGGGGATCGCCGGCGTCTATATCGGCCCTTCCGATTTGGGATTCTCCTACGGCATGCATCCGACGCTTGATCGCACCGAGCCGCAGATACTCGAAATCTACGAGCGGATCGTGAAGGAGTGTGAGAAGCGCGGTCTTTATCCGGGCATTCATTGTTCCGGGCACGCCGGCGCGACGCTCGCGATCCAGCGCGGTTTCAAGCTGGTGACGTTGCTGAACGACTCAGGGCTACTCGCGATGTCGGCGAAGAGCCACATTGCGGAAACGCGCAAGAACGAGGGCGCGAAGGTTTAATCGTCAAATGATGTCATCACCGGGCTTGTCCCGGTGATCCCGATGAATTGAGCACTGTGCTAGGATGATCGGGATGGCCGGGACGAGCCCGGCCATGACAAATATCTAAAGGTATCGTCCCATGTCCACACCCATCATCCGCCTCAATCCTGACGACAGCGTGGTGATCGCGCGCGCGACGCTGATGCCGGGCGTGGAGGTCGCGAAGGGTGTGGTCACGTCGGAGAAGATTCCGGCTGGACATAAAGTGGCGGTGAAGCCCATCGCTGTGGGCGAGCCTGTGAGGCGTTACGGTCAGATCATCGGCTTTGCGACGAAAGCAATCGCGCCAGGCCAGCATATTCACGTTCACAACATCGGCATGGGCGAGTTCTCGAAGGACTATGCTTACTCGGTCGATGTGAAACCGACGCCGAATTTCGATCTGCCCGCGACGTTCGATGGCATCAAGCGACCGGATGGTCGCGTTGCGACACGCAACTACATCGGCATTCTCACCAGCGTGAATTGCAGCGCGCATGTCGCGGGCCTCGTCGCGGATGTGTTCAAGCGCAATCCGTTCACCGGCCACGATCCGCTTGCAAACTATCCCAATGTCGATGGCGTGGTTGCGCTGACGCACAAGACCGGCTGCGGCATGACGCAGCTGGAGCCGCTGACGGTGTTACGCCGCACGCTCGGCGGCTATGCGCGGCATGTGAATTTCTCGCACGTCATCATTCTCGGCCTTGGCTGCGAGATGAATCAGATCGGCGGCTTTCTCGAAGAACAGCGCCTCGCGGGACGCCTGCGTTCGCTCGACATTCAGGATGTCGGCGGCTCGCGCAAGACGGTGGAGAAAGCCGTCGCTTTCGTCCGCGAAGTGCTAGCCGAATCCAACAATGTGAAACGCGAGCCATGCTCGGCCAGCGAACTGATGATCGCGCTCCAGTGCGGCGGCTCGGACGGCTATTCCGGCGTGTCGGCCAACCCGGCGCTGGGTGCAGCGAGCGACATTCTCGTGCGCCACGGCGGCACGGTGATCCTCTCTGAGACGCCGGAGACATACGGCGCCGAACATCTGCTCACGCGCCGCGCGGTCAGCCGCGAGGTCGGCGAAAAGCTTGTGGCGCTGATGCGCTGGTGGGAGGATTACACTGAGCGCAACAATGCGGAGATGGATTCCAATCCGTCGCCCGGAAACAAGGCTGGCGGCCTCACGACAATCTTGGAAAAATCGCTTGGCGCGATGGCGAAGGCGGGCAGCACCAATCTCGTCGACGTTGTCAGCTATGCCGAGCCCGTCACCAAAAAGGGTTTTGTGTTCATGGACACGCCGGGCTTCGATCCGGTGGCGGCGACAGGGCAGGTGGCCGGCGGCGCCAACATGGTTGCATTCACGACCGGGCGCGGCAGCGTGTTCGGATGCAAGCCATCGCCCTCGATCAAGCTCGCGACCAACACGCCGATGTTCAAGCGCATGGAAGAGGACATGGACGTGAACTGCGGCGCCATTCTCGACGGCGAGGAAACCGTCGAGCAATGCGGCCAGCGGATTTTCGACCTGATGCTGCGGGTGGCCTCGGGCGAGCGGACCAAGAGCGAGGCCTTCGATTTCGGCGCCGCGGAGTTTGCGCCGTGGGTATTAGGCGCTACGATGTAGCCTTGAACCGGAATCAACAGCGGAACCATCGCCATGCCGGCCGTTGAACGCATCGATCCGAAAACGGTGTTCACACCCGGCGAATGGGCGCGGCTGACATCGCGCAGTTCGCTTCGCGGGATGTGGATGGTCGCGCATTGCTGGGGCACGATTGCAGTTGCCGTCGCACTCGTGACGATATGGCCGAACCCGCTCACCTGGCTCATTGCCGTGATGATCGTCGGCACGCGCCAGCTCGGCCTTGCGATCCTGATGCATGAGGCCGCGCACGGCGGGCTGCATGCGAACAAGGCGGTCAATGAATTCGTCGGGCAGTGGCTTTGCGCGGTTCCGGTCGGCGCGTCGCTTGCGGGCTATCGCGCCTATCATCTCAAGCATCATCGCTACACGCAGCAGCCGGAAGATCCTGATCTGGGATTGTCCGCGCCGTTCCCGATCTCGAAAGACAGTTTCTATCGCAAGGCGTTTCGCGACCTGACCGGACAGACATTCTACAAGCAGCGCTCGCCGCTGTTTCTCGAACTGTTCCGCAGGCAGCCCGCGGTCGAGCAGCCGCACGACGACGAGCACGAGAACTTCCTCTCCAGCGGTGCGCAGGCGATGGTGAATTTCCTCATCGTCAACGCGATCCTGTTCGTCCTATTCTGGTTGGCCGGTGCTGGCATCTGGTTCGTCGGCGTGTGGCTGGTGGCGATGGCGACGTGGTTTCCGCTGGTGACCCGCGTTCGCAACATTGCCGAACACGCCTGCACATCGACCGGCCCCGATCCGTTCAGCCATGCGCGAACCACGCATGCGAATTTTCTGGAGCGCGCATTCATCGCGCCGTATTGGGTGAACTATCACGCCGAACATCATCTCTTCATGTATCTGCCGTGTTACAATTTGCCGGAGGCGCATCGGCTATTGAGCAAAAAGGGACTGATCGCGCGGGTCGATGTTGCGCCCGGCTATCTCGATGTCTTGCGCCTTGCGACGTCGCGTGTCAGACCCGCACAGGCGGCCTGACGGACATCTGATGAGCAAAGACAACAAGAGCGGTCTGAGAAAAGGTCTCACCAGTTACGGCGATCCGGGGTTTTCGCTGTTTCTGCGCAAGGCGTTCATCAAGGCGATGGGCTATTCCGACGACGCGCTGTCGCGCCCCATCGTCGGCATCACCAACACCTACAGCGATTACAATCCCTGCCACGGCAACGTGCCGCAGCTCATCGAAGCTGCCAAGCGTGGCATCATGCTGGCCGGCGCGATGCCGATGGTGTTTCCGACCATTTCGATTGCAGAGAGTTTTTCGTTTCCGACCTCGATGTATCTGCGCAACCTGATGGCGATGGATACCGAGGAGATGATCCGCGCGCAGCCGATGGACGCGATCATCGTCATCGGCGGCTGCGATAAGACATTGCCTGCGCAGATCATGGCCGCGGTGAGCGCCGATCTGCCGACGGTCGTCATTCCCGTCGGGCCGATGGTGGTCGGTCATCACAAGGGCGAGGTGCTCGGCGCGTGCACCGATTGCCGCCGCATGTGGGGCAAATATCGCGCGGGCGAAATCGATGCTACTGAAGTCGAGGCCGTTAACGGCCGCCTCGCGCCGTCCGTCGGCACCTGCATGGTGATGGGCACTGCGAGCACGATGGCCTGCGTGTCAGAGGCGCTCGGTCTGTCGCTGCCGATGAGCGCGACGATTCCTGCACCGCATTCCGAACGCGTTCGTATCGCGGAGGCCAGCGGCAAGCGCGCCGCCGAAATGGCGATGAGCGGCGGACCGAAGCCGAGTGAGTTGCTGACGCCTGCGGCATTGAAGAATGCGCAGGTCGTGTTGCAGGCGATCGGCGGTTCGACCAATGGGCTGATTCATCTGACTGCGATCGCTAACCGCACGCCGCACAAGATCGATCTCGCCGAATTCGACAAACTCGGCCGCGAGGTACCGGTGCTGATCGACCTCAAACCGTCCGGCGCACATTATATGGAGCACTTCCATCACGCCGGCGGCGTGCCGAAGCTGATGAAGCAGCTTGGCGATCTGCTCGATCTGAACGCGAAGACGATTGAAGGCAAGACGCTGTGCGATGTCGTTGCGGGCGCCGAGGAAGTGCCGGGACAGGATGCAATCCGCTCGCGCAACGATCCGATCACGCCGGAAGGCGGCATGGCGGTGCTTCACGGCAATCTTGCGCCGCGCGGCGCGGTCATCAAGCAGTCCGCCGCGACACCGAAACTGCTACAGCACACCGGCCGCGCGATTGTCTTCGAGTCGGTCGAAGACATGACGCTGCGGATCGATTCACCCGACCTCGACGTGAAGGCCGACGATGTGCTGGTGCTACGCAATGCGGGGCCGAAGGGTGCGCCGGGCATGCCGGAGGCGGGTTATCTGCCGATTCCGCAAAAGTTATTGCGATCCGGCGTCAAGGACATGGTTCGCATTTCCGACGCGCGCATGAGCGGCACGGCGTTCGGCACCATCGTGTTGCACATTACACCTGAGTCCGCCGTCGGCGGTCCGCTGGCCGTCGTGAAAACCGGCGACATGATCCGGCTCGATGTCGCCAGGCGCAAGATCGACGTGCTGATCGACGAAGTGGAATTGACGATGCGCCAGCACGCGCTGCCGAAGCCCGTAGCGGCGGACTGGGCGAAGCGCGGCTACGCGCATCTGTTCAACGAGACGATCACGCAGGCCGACGAGGGCTGCGATTTCGATTTCATGCGCCGCGACGGGAAGTAATTTTTTGGCGCAATTGTTTCCGTATGTCTTGGCGCAGTTTGCGCTGCATCGGATCGACGCAATTTTCCCGGTCGATAAAGCAAGGATCATTCAGCCGCAAGTTTGCTGTCCAGCCAGTCGGCAATGCGCGCCGCAACGTCGCGCCAGCGCGGCTCCAGCATCATGTCATGCGCCGTGTCGGGAAATATTTCCGCCACAGTGCCATAGGCACGCGCTGTCGCTTCCGCGTCCGCAACCGAAAAGATCGTATCGGTCGCGCCGCCAATAACGAGGGGCGGTGTTTTACTCGGCGTCGGCTTTGGCAGATCTAAAGCGAGCATATCGAGAAAAGCGAGCCAGGATTCGTCCTTCATTTGGCGCCAATAACTTTCGACCTGACTATCGCCGAGGGCTTTTGAAAAGAATGCTTCCTTCGCGAGATTCGGGTCGGCAATAAACGGATAGAGGCTCCACGTCGCATTTGCCTTGAGAAACGCGAGAGGGTGGCGCGCCGCAAGTTTCAGCGTGGTATGGAAAACGCCGTTGGGCGGAACCGACGCCAGCAAAACGGCGGCGGGCGGATCGTGCTTTTGTAGATAATGCTGAGTTACGAAGCCGCCCATGGAGTGGCCGATGATCGCCGGCTTGCGCGGCAGGTCAGCGGCAATCGATTCGACGTCGGCGACGTAATCGCGGATGCGCTTCCATCTCAGGCTGCCGACGGTTTCGCTCTCGCCGTGATTGCGCAGGCTGAGGGCGTGAGCTGCAAATCCGCGATCTGCGAAATAGGACAGAAAATTCTCGTCCCAGCACCACGCGCCATGCCATGCCCCGTGAACGAAGAGCAACGGCGTCGCATGCTTGGCCACTGCGGGCAGTCTGGATCTGAGTTCGAGTTTCACTGGCATCCTCTGGTGGAGAACCGTGATAAGGCAATTCTAACGCTACTTCAGTTTCATTAGGAGGCGCGAATCTTTTTCATGCGTATTTGGCGGTTTACAAACCCGATTGGTGCATCGGAAGCGCACCAACTGGAAATTAATCTCAATACGTCGCGCGGCCGCCGGAAATGTCGAACACCGCGCCCGTGGTGTAGAGACATTCTTCCGACGCCATCCACGCGACCAGCGAAGCCAGTTCCTCGACCTTGAGGAAACGCGCGCGCGGAATTTTCGACAGCATGAAGTCGATGTGCTGCTGCGTCATCTGATCGAAGATCGCGGTTTTCGCAGCGGCAGGTGTCACCGCATTCACCGCGATGTCGGTACCGGCCAGTTCCTTGCCGAGCGATTTGGTCAGTGCGATCACGCCGGCTTTCGACGCCGAATAGTGCGAGGCGTTCGGATTGCCTTCCTTGCCCGCGATCGAGGCGATGTTGACGATGCGCCCGTAGTTGTTCTTCTTCATCGACGGAACGACGGCCTTGCAGCAGATGAAAGGGCCGTCGAGGTTGATGCGCATGACCTGACGCCATTCGTCGTAGCTCAAGTCCGTGACGGGCTTGTTGACGCCAGCGATGCCGGCGTTGTTGACGAGAATGTCGATCTTGCCGAAGGCTTTCAGTGTCGCGGCGGTTGCGGCATCGACGGACGCGGGATCGGCGGCATCGACCTTGATCGCGCTCACAGCTGCGCCGATTTCTTTCGCGGTTTTCTGCGCCAGCGTGTCGTCGAAATCCCAGATCATCACTTTTGCGCCCGACGCAACGAAGCGTTCGGTGATGGCGCGGCCGAAGCCCTGCGCGCCGCCGGTGACGACGGCGCAGCGTCCTGAAAGATCGATCTTGTTCATTGGTTGCTCCCAAAATCGCTGTTCCTCATGGTGAGGAGCGCAGACTTCTGCGCGTCTCGAACCATGAAGATGTTATCCCCATCCTTCGAGACGCGGCCAAGAGGCCGCTCCTCAGGATGAGGTCCGCGTTCAAATTGCTCACAGCGTCCAGCCGCCGTCGGCGATGTGCGCGACGCCGGTGGTGAACGAACTCTCGTCGCTGGCAAGATAGACCGCAAGCGACGCCATTTCCTCCGCCGTGCCGAGGCGGCCCATCGGCTGGCGGCTGACGAACATCTCGCGGCCGCCTGCGCCGAGCGATGCCGCGCGCCCTAACATCGACGGAGTTTCGATCGTGCCGGGGCAGAAGCAGTTACAACGTATGCCTTTAGTGATGAAATCGACCGCGACCGCGCGCGTCAGCGCCGCGACGGCGGCCTTGGTCGCGCTATAGACGTAGCGATTGGGCGCGGCCTTGAACACGCCGGCAGCGGAGGCGATGTTGACGATCGATCCGCCGCCGCCCGCGAGCATGGCAGGCAGAAACGCCTTGATCGTGCGGTGCATCGACTTGACGTTGAGGTCGAACGAAAAATCCCAATCCTGATCCGAACACTCCAGCACGGTGCCGTTATGAACGAAGCCTGCGGCGTTGAGAAGAATATCGACCTTGCCGACTTTCTTGGCCATGGCATCGACAGCGGCGGTATCGCGCATGTCGAGCTTGTAGGTTTCCTTCACACCTTCGCTCGTCAGCGCCGCGACGCCTTTCTCGTCGAGGTCGGTTGCGATCACGGTCGCGCCCTCCCTGGCGAAAGCGATGGCGCAGGCACGGCCGATGCCGGCTGCCGCT
Source organism: Hyphomicrobiales bacterium (assembly GCA_017305515.1). Taxonomy (GTDB): domain Bacteria; phylum Pseudomonadota; class Alphaproteobacteria; order Rhizobiales; family Xanthobacteraceae; genus Afipia. The sequence goes on along the minus strand of JAFKKP010000331.1, from coordinate 12,319 downwards.
GCGGTCACGAAGGCGCGCTTGCCTTTCAGTCGTCCGGACATTTTATGGCTCTCCATTCTCCTCCGCCGTCATACGCGGGCTTGACCCGCGTATCCATCTTTTGAAAATGATGGATTGCCGGGTCGAGCCCGGCAATGACAAGTGTCAATGATTATCCCGCGCGACGCCGATGGTGCCAGCGATGTTGCGATAGCGCGTCGCAAGCTCAAGACACGCGCCGGTGGCCTGCTGGCCGACCGTACCGCGATAAAGCTCCTGCCACGGCGTTTGATTCTTCGGGTATGCAAAGCCGCCCTTGGCCATCAGATCGGCGTGGCGCTTTTTCAGTTCGTCCGCCGAAATCAGAATGTTGGCTTCGCCCTTTTTCAGATCGATGCGCACCTTGTCGCCGGTCTTGAGCAGTGCGAGACCGCCATTCGCAGCGGCTTCCGGCGATGCGTTCAAAATTGAAGGCGAACCCGATGTGCCGGACTGCCGCCCGTCGCCGATGCAGGGCAGCGACGTGATGCCTTTCTTGATGAGGGCTGCGGGCGGCTGCATGTTCACGACTTCCGCGCCGCCGGGATAACCGATGGGGCCGACGCCGCGCACGAACAGCATGCAGTGCTCGTCGATGTTCAGCGACGGATCGTCGATGCGGTGATGATAATCCTCCGGGCCTTCGAACACGATGGCGCGGCCCTCGAACGCTTCCGGGTCTTTCGGATTCGACAGATAGCGGTCGCGGAATTCTTTCGAGATCACGCTGGTCTTCATGATCGCGGAATCGAACAGATTTCCGCGCAGCACGATGAAGCCCGCGTCTTTCACCAGTGGCTTGTCATAGGCGCGGATCACGTCGTTGTCGGGCGAGGGCGCGGACTTGCAGTTCTCGCCCATCGTCTTTCCATTGACGGTGAGCGCGCCTTCGTGAATGCGCTTGTGCTTCATCAATTCGCGCACCACCGACGGCACGCCGCCGGCGCGATGATATTCCTCGCCGAGGTAGAATCCGGCGGGCTGCATGTTCACGAGCAGCGGCACGTCGTGGCCGTGCTTCTGCCAGTCCTCGATGGAGAGATCGACGCCGATGTGACGTGCGAGCGCGTTGATATGGATCGGCGCATTGGTCGATCCGCCGATGGCGGAATTGACCACGATGCAGTTCTCGAACGCTTCGCGCGTCAAGAAATCCGACGGCTTCAAATCTTCCCACACCATCTCGACCGCGCGCTTGCCGGTCTCGTAAGCAATCTGACCACGCTCGCGATAGGGCGCGGGGATCGCTGCGCATCCCGGCAGCGAGAAGCCGAGAGCTTCGGCGAGCGAGTTCATGGTCGAGGCGGTGCCCATCGTGTTGCAATGACCGACCGACGGCGCGCTCGATGCGACGATCTCCATGAATTGTTCATAATCAATTTTGTCGGCGGCGAGATCCTCGCGTGCCTTCCAGACGACGGTGCCGGAGCCGGTGCGTTCGCCGTTCCACCAGCCGTTTAGCATCGGCCCGCCGGAGAGAACGATGGCCGGAATGTTCACCGTCGCCGCCGCCATCATGCAGGCGGGCGTGGTCTTGTCGCAGCCGGTGGTCAGCACCACGCCGTCGAGCGGATAGCCGAACAGGATTTCGACGAGGCCCAGATACGCAAGGTTGCGGTCGAGGGCGGCGGTCGGCCGCTTGCCGGTTTCCTGAATCGGATGGGTCGGAAATTCCATCGCAAGGCCGCCGGCCTCTCGGATGCCCTCGCGCACGCGATGCGCGAGTTCAAGGTGGTGACGGTTGCACGGCGACAGGTCGTTGCCCGTCTGCGCGATGCCGATGATCGGCTTGCCGGACTGCAATTCATGGCGGGTGAGGCCGTAATTGAGATACCGCTCGAGATAGAGCGCGGTCATGCCCGGATTGTCCGGATTGTCGAACCAGAGCTGGGACCGGAGTTTGCGCTTGCCGCCATTGGCGTTGTTGTTCGCTGTCACCGCTGTCTCCCGCGCTGCATTCGCAGCTTTCCGATCGCGTTCATTCGACTTTAGGCGAGTGAAAAAGACAGCGCTACCATTTTCTGTCAAGGCAGATTTGCAGCCGATAGGGAGCGGCTTCGGTCAGCGCCGGCGCGGAGCCGAGCTTTCGCGCGCCATCAGCTCATAGCCGAGATTGACGACCGGTGTATCCGGGCGCGGCCCATCAATGGCGCCGATCAGCATGGTGATGGCGTTGCGGCCCATCTCGTAGCGATTGGTGCGGACGCTGGTCAGCGGCGGCACGGTTGCGGCCATGAATTCGAGATCGTTGAAGCCGACGATGGCCATGTCGTTCGGGACTGCGATGCCCCGGCGCTGACACTCAAACAGCACTCCGAGCGCGAGGTCGTCGTTGACGCAGAACACGGCGTCGAGATCGGGCGCGCTTGTGAGTAAATCGCCCAGCAACGTGCCGCCGCGCGTTACTGCGGTTGCAACCGGCGTCGTCAGGACCAGGTTCGGATCGAACAGGTCCGCGCGCTTCATCGCATCGCGGTATCCTTCGAGGCGGCGCTGCACGCGCGGGTCCATGCGCGCGCCGATGAAGCCGATGCGTTTGCGGTCGCCCTCGATCAGATGAGAAATGGCTGAAAATGCTGCGTCGTAGTGCGAAAAGCCGACCATCATATCGACCGGATCCGGGCCGATTTCCATGATCTGGACGATGGGGCAGTTCATCGCTTCCATCACCGCACGCGATTCCGGCGTCTGATTGATACCCGTCACGATCAGTCCCGCAGGCGTCTGTGCCTGAAACAACCGCAGCAGCTTTTCTTCCTGAAGGATGCTGTAGCGCGTGTTGACGAACTGGATGCTGTAGCGGCTGCCCTCGGAGGCATCGTAGATGCCGCGCAGCACGTCGGAGAACACATTGTTGGTGAGCGAGGGGATCAGCACGCCGATGACTTCGGTACGGTGCGAAGCGAGCGCACGCGCGGCCAAATTCGGCACATAGCCAAGCTCTCTAGCCGCGCTGTCGACGCGCTGGCGCTTGGCAGACGACAGCGCATCGGGATTGCGGAAGAACCGCGATGCGGTGATCGGGCTGACGCCCGCGAGTTTGGCGACCTCCGCGAGGCGAACCTTGCCGGATTGCGTTCGTTTGCCTGCCATTTCGCGCTCATATCACACGCGGAGGGGCGATTAAAGTTTTATTGACAGCGCTACCAACGCGTTGCTAGCGTCCGCGAAAATGCAGAGAATGCGGGCGAAACTCGGCTTTCGGCACCGCATCTGCAACGAGTGCTGCGACGGCTTCAAGCCGGACGACGCCGGGATAAAGGGAGAGAGTTGAATGGCGTCGGTGCAAATCCACGACGTGCGTAAGTCGTTCGGCGGCTTTGAAGTTCTTCACGGCGTCACGGTCCCCATTCAAGACGGCGAATTCGTCGTGCTGGTCGGCCCGTCCGGCTGCGGCAAGTCCACGCTGCTGCGCATGCTCGCCGGACTTGAGAACATCACATCGGGAACGATCTCGATCGGCGAGCGCGTCGTCAACGACGTGCAGCCGAAGGAACGCGACATCGCGATGGTGTTCCAGAATTACGCGCTCTATCCGCACATGACGGTGGCGCAGAACATGGGCTTCTCGCTCAAGCTGCGCAAAACGCCGCAAAGCGAAATCGACAAGCTCGTTCTAAAAGCGGCGGACATTCTCGGCCTGCGCAATCTGCTCGACCGCTATCCGCGCCAGTTGTCCGGCGGTCAGCGCCAGCGCGTCGCGATGGGCCGCGCCATCGTGCGCGACCCTCAAGTGTTCCTGTTCGATGAGCCGCTCTCCAATCTCGACGCCAAGCTGCGCGTGGCGATGCGCACCGAAATCAAGGAGCTGCATCAGCGCCTGAAAACGACGACCGTCTATGTCACGCACGACCAGATCGAGGCGATGACGATGGCCGACAAGATCGTCGTCATGCAGGACGGCATCGTCGAGCAGATGGGCACGCCGCTGCATCTCTACGATCATCCCGACAACAAGTTCGTCGCCGGCTTTATCGGTTCGCCTGCGATGAATTTTCTCGAAGGCAAGCTCTCGAACGGCGGCACGCCGTGCGTCGAGACCGCGAACGGCAGCAAGCTGCCGCTGGCCGCATCGCGCTCAGGCCTCGAAGGCAAGCCGGTGATCTACGGCATCCGCCCCGAACATCTCGAATTCGCCGATGACGGCATCGATGCGGAAGTCGTGGTGGTCGAGCCGACCGGATCGGAAACCCAGATCGTCGCGCGCATCGGCACGCAGGATCTGATTGCCGTCATTCGCGATCGCCGTCCGGTGAAACCCGGCGACAAGATCAAGCTGCGGCCCAACGCCAAGGCCGCTCACGTTTTCGACAAGGAGACCGGCAAGCGTCTCATCAACTGACGCAGCCGTTATTATCGCAATCAACAGCCGGCGGGACAAACGAGGCCGGTACAACAGGGAGACGACAGACGATGGATAAGTTCACCCCAAACCGCCGCTCGCTTTTGAAGGGCGGCGCATCATTGCTGGCCGGTGCGGCCACCGTATCCGCCGATCAGCTGCTTGGTTTCGCTCAGGCCTGGGCGCAGACCTCGCAGTGGAAACCCGAGGCCGGCGCGAAGATCAATCTTCTGCGCTGGAAGCGTTTCGTCGAAGCCGAAGATGTTGCCTTCATGAACATCATGGCCGCCTTCACCAAGGCCACCGGCGTCGAAGTCAATGTGTCGAACGAATCCTATGACGATCTTCAGCCGAAGGCATCGGTTGCCGCGAACACGGGGCAGGGCCTCGACATGGTGTGGGGCCTCTACTCGCTGCCGCATCTGTTTCCGAGCAAGTGCGTCGACGTCACCGACGTTTCCGACTATCTCGGCAAGAAATACGGCGGCTGGGCACCGTCGGCCGGCGCTTACGGCAAAACCAAGGACGGCAAGTGGATCGGCATTCCGGTCGCCGCCACGGGCGCTCTCGTCAATTACCGCATCAGCTCGATGGAAAAGGCCGGCTTCAAGACCTTCCCGACCGACACTGCGGGCTTCCTCGAACTGTGCAAAGGCCTGAACAAGAACAACACGCCCGCCGGCATGGCGCTCGGCCACGCATCGGGCGACGCCAACACCTGGCTGCACTGGGCGCTGTGGACGCACGGCGGCTACCTCGTCGACAAGGACGACAAGGTCATCATCAATTCGCCGGAGACGGCGAAGGCGCTCGAATACATCAAGGAGCTTTACGGCACCTTCATTCCGGGCACCGCATCCTGGAACGACTCGTCGAACAACAAGGCGTTCCTCGCCGGTCAGCTTCACTGCACCGTCAACGGAATCTCGGTCTATGTCGCCGCGCAGAACTCCGCCAAGGAAATTGCCGCCGACATGGATCACGCCTACATGCCGATCGGCCCGGCCGGCAAGCCGACCGAACTGCATCTGCCGTTCACGATGCTGACCTTCAACTTCACGAAGTATCCGCAGGCATGTAAGGCGCTGACGGCGTTCATGCTCGAAGCCGATCAGTTCAATCCTTGGGTCACGTCGGCGAAAGGCTACCTCTCGCACTTCCTGCTCGCCTACGACAACAATCCGATCTGGACGGTGGACCCGAAGAACACCAAGTTCCGCGATGTCGCCAAGCGCACGCTGACGCCTGCGGGTCTGGGCACGCTCGGCGAGAACGCAGCAGCGGCAATCGCCGACTTCATCGTCGTCGATATGTTCGCCAACTACTGCACCGGTCGCGAAGACCTTAAGGGCTCGATCGCCTTTGCGGAGCGGCAGGCCAAGCGGCTCTATCGCTCGTAAAACGACAATCGCCGGCGCGGATAAGTTCCGCGCCGGTGCCTTTTTCGCTCCATCATCTGCGCGTAGCCTTCGGGACGACGCGGCAAGGCCCAAACGATGACGACAATTCCAGCGCCCGCATCGGCCGGTTCCTTCGTCAGTTCGCAGTCGTTCTGGCAGCGGCTGAGCGCGAACCGCAACTGGCTTGCGCTGTGGTTCATGCTGCCGGCGGCCGGATTCCTTCTGATGTTTCTGGCCTATCCGCTGTTTCTTGGCGTGTGGATGAGCTTCACCGACGTGCGCATCGGTCGCAGCGGCGTTTTCATCGGCACCGAGAATTACGAATGGCTGCGCGACGACGCGGTGTTCTGGCTCTCGGTGTTCAACACGCTGCTCTACACGCTAGTCGCCAGCGCCATCAAATTCGCGCTCGGGCTCTATCTCGCGCTGCTGCTCAATCGCAGCATGCCGTTCAAGGCGCTGTTCCGCGCGGCAGTGCTGATCCCGTTCATCGTGCCGACGGTGCTGTCGGCGATCGCTTTCTGGTGGATTTACGATTCTCAGTTCTCGATCATCTCATGGTCGCTGCGCCATCTCGGACTGATAGATCACAACATCAACTTCCTCGGCGATTCCAACTGGGCGCGCGCGAGCGTCATCATCGCCAATATCTGGCGCGGCGTTCCGTTCGTTGCGATCACGCTGCTCGCCGGATTGCAGACGGTGTCGCCGTCGCTTTACGAGGCAGCCACGCTCGACGGCGCGACCAACTGGCAGCGTTTCCGTTTCATCACCTATCCGCTGCTGACGCCGATCATCGCGGTGGTTATGACGTTCTCGGTGCTGTTCACCTTTACGGATTTCCAGTTGATCTGGGCGCTGACGCGCGGCGGCCCGGTCAACGCGACGCATCTGATGGCGACGCTGAGCTATCAGCGCGGCATTCTCTCCGGCCGGCTGGGCGAGGGCGCTGCGATTGCGACCGCGATGATTCCGTTCCTGCTCGCAGCGATCACGATTTCATGGTTCGGCATGCAGCGGCGTAAATGGCAGCAGGGCTCCGACAATGACTGACGCAACGCATCCGCCGGTCGCCGCTCCGTCCGCCAGCGACAACAGCGAGGGCATGAGCTACCTCGAGACGCTGCCGAGCAAGATCGTCACGCTCTATATCCCGCTGTTCATCATGGTGGTGATTCTGCTGTTCCCGTTCTACTGGATGGCGCTCACTTCGATCAAACCCGACGAGCAGCTGATCGACATGGAGACGTTCAACCCGTTCTGGGTTGTGAAGCCGACCTTCAAGCACATCTACAAGCTGCTGTTTGAGACCAATTATCCGCGCTGGCTGTGGAACACGATGTATGTCGCCTCGGCGGCGACGTTCATCTCGATCATTGCAAGCGTGCTCGCGGCCTACGCCATCGTGCGGCTGCGCTTCAAGGGCGCCAATATCGTCAGCGCGTCGATCTTCCTGGCGTATCTGATCCCGCCGTCGATCCTGTTCATTCCTCTGGCCACCGTGATCCAGAGCTACAACCTCTTCGACTCGCCGCTGGCATTGATTCTGGTTTATCCGACGCTGCTGATCCCGTTCTCGACGTGGCTCCTGATGGGATATTTCAAAACCATTCCGTTCGAGCTTGAGGAATGCGCGCTGATCGACGGCGCGAGCCGCTGGCAGATTCTGACCAAGATCGTGCTGCCGCTTGCGGTGCCCGGGCTGATCTCGGCGTTCATCTTCTCGTTCACGCTGTGCTGGAACGAATTCATCTATGCGCTGACCTTCCTGCAATCGACCGCGAACAAGACGGTGCCGGTCGCCATCGTCAACGAGTTCGTCGACGGCGACATCTACAAATGGGGGTCGCTGATGGCGGGTGCGCTGGTCGGCTCGCTGCCGCTGGTCATCCTCTACGCGTTCTTCGTCGAGCATTATGTCTCGGCCATGACCGGCGCGGTCAAGGAATAGGCAACGTCCTTTCAGTCGTTGTGCCCGCGCTTGTCGCGGGCATCCACGTCTTAGGGGCTATCATCAAAACGTGGATGGCCGGGACAAACCCGGCCATGACGAAAATGGGGACTTGAATTGCACATTCTCATTCTCGGCGCGGCCGGCATGGTCGGCCGCAAACTCGCCGAACGCCTCGCGAAAGACGGCAGGCTCGGCAAATCCGAAATTTCCAAACTGACGTTGCAGGATGTGGTCGCGCCTGCGAAGCCCGCCGGCGCGTCGATGCCGGTCGATCTTGTGACGGCGGATGTCTCGTCGCAGCCGGCTGTCGAAAAACTCGTTGCTTTGAGGCCCGATGTGATCTTTCACCTCGCGGCCATCGTGTCGGGCGAAGCGGAAGCGGATTTCGACAAGGGCTATCGCATCAATCTCGACGGCACGCGCTACCTGATCGACGCCATCCGCCATATCGGCGGCGGCTACAGGCCGCGCCTGGTGTTCACGTCATCCATCGCCGTGTTCGGCGCGCCGTTCCCGGAGAAAATCGGCGACGAGTTTTTCACGACACCACTGACCAGCTACGGCACGCAAAAGGCCATCGGCGAATTGCTGATCTCGGATTATTCGCGAAAAGGCCTGCTCGACGGGGTGAGCATCCGTCTGCCGACGATCTGCGTGCGTCCCGGCACGCCGAACAAGGCGGCGTCCGGATTTTTCTCCAACATCATTCGCGAGCCCTTGTCGGGCAAGGAAGCCGTGCTGCCGGTCTCTGAGGACGTGATGCACTGGCATGCATCGCCGCGCTCGGCGGTGGGATTTCTCATTCACGCCGGTACGATGGATTTGAACACCATCGGTCCGCGCCGTGCCTTGAGCATGCCGGGTCTGGCTGCAACCGTCGGCGAGCAGATCGCGGCGCTTGAGCGCGTCGCCGGAAAGAATGTCGTCGCGCGCATCAAGCGTCAGCCCGATCAGACCATCATGGGCATCGTTGCCGGATGGCCGCGCAACTTCTCGACCGAGCGCGCGTTGAAGCTCGGCTTCACCACTGCCGAAAAGACCTTCGACGACATCATCAGGATTCACATCGATGATGAGTTGGGCGGGAATTTTGTGAACTAAAATCTTGCTATTCTTTCAATTGTCATCACCGGGCTTGTCCCGGTGATCTCGATTGAACGAGCACCGTGCCATGCTTATCGGGATGCCCGGAACAAGTCCGGGCATGACAACTTTGAAAGCTCTGTTCTTAGAACCCCATCGCCGCGCCGTCGCTGCGCGGGTCGTTCGCGCCCTCGAACATTCCGTCGGCATGGCGAACGACAGCGCCCGCGTGGCCCATCGTGGATGTGAAGTCTTCCAGCATCTCGATGTCATGACCGGCGTCGCGCATGGCCTGCACGACGTTCGGATCGAAGCGCGATTCCAGTTTCAGCGTCACGGTCGCGTCGCCCCACGTTTTGCCGAGCAGCCAGCGCGGCGCGGTGATCGCCGCCTGCAAGCCTTGTCCATACATCGCGTAACGCGAGAACACCGCCGACTGGCTCTGCGGCTGACCTTCGCCGCCCATGTTGCCGTAGACCATGCGACGGCCATCGTCGAACATCGCCATCGCCGGATTGAGCGTGTGGAACGGCTTGCGTCCCGGCCGCAGCGCGCGGGGACCGTCGTCCTGAAGAAGAAAACTCGATCCGCGATTTTGCCAGACGATGCCGGAATTTTCCAAAACGCAGCCCGAGCCGAACTCGAAATAGATGCTCTGGATGAAACTGACGGCGATTCCATTCTTGTCGATAGCGCCAAGCCACACCGTGTCGCCGGGATTGGCCGGATAGGGCCACGCCAGCGCCTTCGCCGGCGAGATGCGCGAGGCGAGTTCGTCGAGAATGTCGGATTCGAGAAAACGCTCCGCCTTCTCCTCCATCAGCGTGTGGTCGCCGACGATGCGGTCACGCACGAGGAATGCCTGCTTGGTCGCTTCGACAATTCCATGAAGATACGCAAACGTCTCGGCTTCCTTGACGTTCAGACGCTCGAAGATCGCAAGGATCATCAGCGAGGCGAGCCCCTGCGTCGGCGGCGGGAAGTTATATAGCGTCGCCTGCTTCACTTTCACCGACAATGCCTCGCGGCGCTGCGCCTTGTGCGCGGCGAGATCCTCAAGCGCCACCGGCGAGCCGCACTTTTTCAAATCGGCGGCGATCTCCTTCGCGAGATTTCCTGTGTAGAAATCCATCGCCCCGTCTTTGCCAATTCGTTTCAGAGTCGCGCCGAGTCGCGGCATTTTCATCAACTGGCCTTCCTTCGGCAGTTTGCCGTTCAGGCAGAAGGTGTCGATGAAACCAGGCGAGTCTCTCAGTTCGGCGAATTTCGTGCGCGTCAGTTCTTCCTGGGTGGCGGTGACGGCAAAGCCGTTTTCCGCCGACCACACCGCGTCTTCCACAAGACGGGACATCGGCAGCTTGCCGCCCATCTCCTTGTTGATCGCGACGACTTCGGCCCAGCCGGACAAAGTCCCCGCCACGGTGTTGGCCGACAGCGGCCCGCGCGAGGGAATCGCGTTGAGACCCTTGCCTTTGTAGAAATCGATTGTCGCTGCCTTGGCCGACGCGCCGCAGGCATCGACCGCGATGGGAGCCTTGCCGTCCTTCGAAATCAGCCAGAAGCCGTCGCCACCGATCGAATTCATGTGCGGATAGACGACGGGCAGAGATGCCGCCATCGCCAGCGTCGCCTCGACGGCGTTGCCGCCCTCCCGCAGCACGCGCAATCCCGCCTCGGAGGCAAGATGATGCGGCGAAGTCACCATGCCGCGAAGGGCGCGGGGCGTATTCAACATGTGGGAGGGTCCGGCAGTTTGAGGTGTAAAACAACATGTCATTGCCGGGCTTGACCCGGCAATCCATCGATTTTGCGTGAATGTTTTTTGCCAGATGGATGGCCGGGTCAAGCCCGGCCATGACGAATGTTGAGGTTGCGCGTGCGCGGCTTCTTACCCGGCACGCTTACTCCGCCGGCGCCATTTTCGCGCCTGCGAACTTGCCGGAGAACCATGCTGACCGCCACGGCTTGAGCACGAACAGCGCCAAGAGACCGGTCAGGACGTCCATTCCAATGATGATGGCGAACACCGGCATCCAGCTTCCGCTCGAATCGTGGATGTAAGCCGCGACCGGACCGCCGAGTACCGAACCGATGCCCTGCGCCATATAGAGGAAGCCGTAGTTGGCGGTCGCGTTCCGGGTGCCGTAGGTGTCCGTCAGGGTGGAGGGAAACAGCGAGAAGATTTCACCCCATCCGAAAAACACCACGCCGGACAACAGCGCGAACAGCAGCGCGTTGTCGCGGGATGCAAGCATCAGTGCGACGGCGATGCCCTCGAAGATGAAGGCGATGCCCATCGTGTTCTCGCGGCCGATGCGATCCGAGACGTAGCCGAAGAACGGCCGCGTCAGGCCGTTGGTGATGCGGTCGATCGTCAGCGCGAACGGCAGCGCGGCGAAGCCCCAGATCATCACATTGGCGATACCGAAGTCCTTCATGAAGTTCGCGAACTGCGAAATCACCATCAGACCGCCGGTGGACATCATCGTCATCATCACGAACATCAGCCAGAAGATCGGCGTCTTGAGCATCTGCTTCGGCTCGTAATCTTTCTTTGCGGTCGTCACCATCGGGGCGATGCCGCTGATTTCGCCGGGCTTGGGATCGCGAAGGCCCAACGCCGCGAGGAAACCGACGGCGCCGAGGATGATGCCGAACGTCGTCAGCGTGCTCTGATAGCCGGACGATGCGAGCATGTCGGAGATCGGGAAGGTGGTTGCGATCGCGCCGAAGCCGTAACCGGCGGCGACCATGCCGGTCGCAAAGCCGCGCTTGTCCGGGAACCAGCGCACCATCAGTCCGACGATGCCGACGTAAACGAGGCCGGTGCCGATGCCGCAAAATAAGCCATAGGTTGCATAGAGACCGTACAGCGAGGTGATGTTGGCGGAGAGCACCCAGCCGAGACCGCTAAGAATTGCGCCGATGGCGATCAGCCATTTCGGGCCGAACTTGTCGATCAGCCAGCCTTGCAGCGGCGAGAAGAATGTCTGGAGCACGATCAGCAGGGAGAACGTGATCTGGATCGCGGGCAACGCCGCGCCCGTCGTGGTCTGGAACGATTTGACGAACAGCGTCCAGACATATTGCGGGCTGGAGATCGACATCATGGCGATCAAGCCCAGAACCAACTGAATCCAGCGCATGTTCGCGCCGGATTTTACTGCCGCAGCACTCATGACATTCTCCCTGTGTTTTCAGCGAAAGCTCAGCAAGGAGCGTGCCATAAATTATGCCACCGCAACTTTGTTAGTTACCTTCTGTCGCAGGGATTTCCGGGAATAAAGACGCCGGGCCGGTGTTCTTTATACTTGCACCATTCGTTTGCCGCGATTTTCTCCTGCCAGCAGACCGATCAGCGCCTGCGGCGTGTTCTCCAGTCCGCTGATGACATCTTCCTGAACTTTCAGTTTTCCGGCTTTGACCCAGGATTGCAGGTCGGCCATCGCCTATTCGCGCTGGTCGTAGAAATCCGTCACGATGAAGCCCTGCATGAAGAGGCGCTTGACGACGATCAGGCCG
>JAFKKP010000131.1 GCA_017305515.1 Hyphomicrobiales bacterium | reverse complement strand
GAACTCGCGGCGATAATCGCCCTTCACACCTACGCGCCAGAAAATCTTGGCAAGCATCGTGAGTCCGCGCCGGATGTTGCGCGGAGACAGCCTTTGCCTGCTGTTCGGCGGCGTGATCCGGTTCGAATAGGTGTGGCGCATCTGATGATCGAAACGCGCGAACATTTTTTCCGGCGTGTAAGCGCGGCCCATGCAATCGCGCCAGGTCGCAACGACATCGTCGTAAGGTAGCTTGAACTCGACATTGGACTCGCGGCCCATGTCCTCGTTGAGCCGGCCTTCGCGCTTGAGGCGATCCCATAGCGGCGTTCGCGGCAAGGCCTGCAGCAGATTGATCGTCAGCAGCGGAATCTGCGACTGCTCGATGAATTCGAGAATACCCTCGCCGGAATTCGGCGTGTCGGTGTCGAGTCCGAGAATAATTCCGGATACGACTTCCATGCCGTAGCTGTTGAGCGTCTGCACGCCCTCCAGAATCGGCACCATCATATTGTGCTCTTTCGAGATCGCCCTTAGCGCGGTCGGATCAGGCGTCTCGATGCCGCAGAACACGGTGAGGAAATACGCCTCGCGCATCAGTTCGAGAATTTCCGGACGCTTGGCGATGTTGAGCGTGGCCTCGCAGGCGAACTGCAAAGCAAATCCATTGCGCTTCTGCCATTCGACAAGATGCGGCAACAGTTCGAGCGCGGCCTTGCGATTGCCGATGAAATTGTCGTCGACGAAATAGACCGAGCCCGACAATCCGCACGCCAGCATCTTGTCGAGTTCGGCGCAGACCTGTTCGGGCGCTTTCAGGCGCGGGTTGCGTCCGTACAGCGCCGGGATGTCGCAGAACTCGCACTGATAGGGGCAGCCGCTGGAGAACTGGATGCTGCCGAGAAAGTACTTCTCAAGCGGGATCAGCTCATATGCGGGCAAAGGAAACTTCGCCATGTCGAGACGATCTTTGGTCGTCAGCACGACCTGCTTGTTCGGGCGCGAGGAATCGCGCGCGAGACAACGAAACAGCTCGTCGGTTGCGTCGCCGAGCTCGCCGATGTGGAGATAGTCGAATTCGGGATAATTTTCGGGGCAGGCACTGACCGAAGGCCCGCCAAGCGCGACGGAGAGGTTGTGCCGATGCGCGCGGCGGCAGATGTTTTCGATCTGCGGGCGCTGGATGTGCATGCCGCTGACGAACACGGCATCGCACCACGCAAAGTCGGCATCGGTCGCCTTGCGGATGTTCTCGTCGATAAAGCGGACTTCCCAGCCTTTCGGCAGCGCAGCCGCGATCAGCAGCAGACCTTGCGGCGGCATGAAGGCCTGCACGCCGTCGGTCAGTTCATACGCATATTCAAAAGTGCCAAATGAAGGTGTGTAATGCGGAAAGACACAAAGAATGCGGCGCTTCGCTGGACTTACAACGTCTCTCATCAACCCCCCTGCTCACGATGCAGTTGTGCAAAGGACGGGCCAAAATTTCGGTCAGAATAGGGCGCAATTCCAATTCAGCCGAGACCGCCCGCACGTCGCTTTAGCCCCCAGGTCATTGAAAACGCCCGGCCCCTTGGGTTCGTTCCGCCGCCCGGAGGGCCTTACCGGGGCGGAAAACGCTGCTATCGTCAGGCCTTAACAGCCGCATTTTACCGCTCCGCGACGTCCCGCCGCCGAGCCACAAAACGATTGGGGAAATGTCATGAGTGCAACCGTCAACCGCCAGATCCTGCTCGTCGAAAAGCCGACCGGCAAACTCGCGCTGTCGAACTTCAAAATGACGGACGGGAAAATCCCCGAACCGAAGGATGGCGAGGCGCTTCTCCGCGTGAAATACATTTCTCTCGATGCCGCCAACCGCGCATGGATGCAGGGCGCGACGTACCGCGCAGCGGTCGAAGCCAACACCGTGATGGCCGGCGGCGGCGTCGCCGAGGTGGTGTCCTCGAAATCGCCTCACCTCAAAGAAGGCGATCTCGTGTTCGGCGACACCGGCTGGCAGGATTATGCCGCGGTGCCCGCCAAGCATCTGGTGAAAGTCCCCAAGATCGAGCCGATGACGCATCTGTTGAGTGTCTATGGCATCGCGGGCCTCACCGCCTATTTCGGCCTGCTCAATGTCGGCAAACCGAAGGAAGGCGAAACAGTTGTTGTCTCCGCCGCCGCTGGCTCCGTAGGCTCGATCGTCGGACAGATCGCGAAGATCAAAGGCTGCCGCGTCGTCGGCATCGCGGGTGGCAAGGACAAATGCGCATGGCTGGTCAAAGACCTCGGCTTCGACGCAGCTGTGGACTACAAAAGCGAGCCGGTGTTCAAGGCGCTGAAAGCCGCGGCACCGAACGGCATCGACGTCTATTTCGACAATGTCGGCGGCGACATTCTGGAAGCATGTCTCGCGCAGATGAACAATCGCGGCCGCATTTCCTGCTGTGGCGCAATCTCCGCTTACGACGGCGCTGCTCCAGCAAC
>JAFKKP010000130.1 GCA_017305515.1 Hyphomicrobiales bacterium | reverse complement strand
GATGAAGATGCGCTTCAAACGCTCAAAGATTTACCTCTCGGTCATTCCTGTCGCGGGTGTCGGACTCATCATCGGATTTCTCGGCGCCATCATGGGCATTGGCGGCGGCTTCCTGCTCGTTCCGATCATGATCTACGTGCTCCGCATCCCGACCGCGACCGTGATCGGCACCTCGATGGTGCTGACGCTCGTCACGATGATGATCGCAACAATTCTTCACGCTTCGACAAATCATCTGGTCGATGCCGTGCTCGCTTTGGTGCTCATGGTCGGCGGTGTCGTCGGTGCACAGTTCGGTGCGCGCGCGGGACAGAAAATCCGCAGCGAGCACCTGCGATTGCTGCTCGGACTCCTTATTCTTTCAGTCGGCATTCGCTTTGCGGTTCAACTTATCGTCCGGCCCGACGAACTTTATTCCATTCGCGATCTGGGATTGGGCGGATGAGGACAATCGCTCGCATTGCCGTCATCGCCGCCGCTGTTGTCGCAGCGGCAGGCGACGTGCGCGCCGAAAATCTGATCGTCTCGGTCTCCAATCACCGCGTGACGGTGACACCGAACTATGCCGGCGAAGAACTCGTACTGTTCGGTTCTGTCGAGCGCGACGCGAAATCGCTGCCCGACAACACCAGCTACGACATCGTCGTGACCGTCACGGGGCCGCGCTCCGACATGGTGACACGGCGCAAGGAGAGAAAACTCGGCATCTGGGTCAATGCCGATTCCAGAGAGTTCGTCGCGGCACCGAGCTATCTCGGTATTTTCTCCAATAGAACGATCGACGCCATCGCGCCGCCGGACGTGCAGCGACGTCAACAGCTGGGTCTGAACAACGTACTGCTGCCGCAGAAGATCGGCCACGACATCGCCAACGTTGTCGCAAGCGATCCGTTCAGGTTTGCGTTCGTGCGATTGCGCGCCGAAAGCGAGTTGTATCGCGAGCAGCCGGGCGCCGTGACATTTCTGACGCCGACATTGTTTCGCACAGGCATCCCTTTGCCTGCGGAAGTGCCGATCGGCACTTACAACGTCGATATCAAACTATTCGCCAACGGCGCGCTGGTCACGAAAGCAGAAACGGCGTTCGAGATCGTCAAAGTCGGCTTCGAGCAGTTCATTGCAAACTCGGCGCGTCAGCACGGCTTCCTGTACGGGCTTGCGACGGCACTCATGGCGTTGATGACCGGATGGCTTGCGTCGATCGTGTTCCGGCGAGACTAGTCAGAAGAGAAATCCTGCGAACATCCCGGCGACGCAGACAATCATCGCCGTCGTCGATACCCACCCAAGCCAATAGAGCGGGCCTGCGACAACAAATTTATTCATGACGTCGTGCCGCCGCGCCATGAACATCAGGAGGATCATCACCGGGATCGCCAGCACGCCGTTGATTACTGCGCTCCAATAGAGTGCGGAGATAGGGCTGATCGGCGTGAAATTGAGAAGAATCCCGATGCCGGCGGACAGTGCGAGCACAGCATAGAACGAAACTGCCTCACGCGGTTTGCGCGCGAGACCCACGGTCCACTTCCGTCCTTCACCAATCGCGTAGGCAGCCGAACCTGCAAGCACCGGTACCGCGAGCAATCCCGTGCCGATGATGCCGAGCGCGAAAATAAGTTCCGCAAGAACACCCGCTATAGGCCGCAGCGCCTCGGCGGCCTGCGCCGATGTTTCGATATTGGTTTTGCCTGTCGCGTTCAGTGTCGCCGCGGCGGTGATGATGATCGAGACGGCGATGAGATTTGAAAACGCCATGCCGACAACCGTATCGACGCGAATACGATGAAATTCTCTCTCGGCTCCGTAGTGTTTCTCCGCAAGCGGCTTCTTCTTGCTGTCAACGCGCTGATCCTCCGCCTCCTGCGAGGCCTGCCAAAAAAACAGATAGGGAGAAATCGTCGTGCCGAGGATGGCGACCAGCGTTGTCAGAAATGCTGACGTCCACTCAATGTGAGGAATTACGATGCCGCGCACGGCATCACCCCACGAGACTTTTGCAAAGAACAGCGCCGCGACATAGGCGAACAGGCTAAGCGTCAGCCATTTCAGAACCTTGCTGTAGCGCGCGTAGTCGAGAAATATTTGAGCGGCGACCGACGTGATGCCGAACACCACCACATAAAAAATGCCCGACCCGCCGATCAGGAGTTTGAGCGCGTCGCCCATCGCCGCCAGATCGGCAGCGATGTTGATCGTGTTGGCGATGAACAGCAGCGCGATGATGAAATTCAGGACCAGCGGCGAATAGTGCCGGCAGACATTCCCGGCAATGCCCTGACCTGTGATCCGCCCCACGCGCCCGGAGATTTCCTGAATCGCCACCATCAGCGGAAACGTAAACAGCATCGTCCAGCCGATGCCATAACCGATTTGCGCTCCAGCCTGGCTATAAGTGCCGATGCCCGAAGGGTCATCGTCTGAAGCGCCCGTGATAAGGCCGGGACCGAGCGCCTTTGCAATATCGCGCAGGCGA
>JAFKKP010000129.1 GCA_017305515.1 Hyphomicrobiales bacterium | reverse complement strand
CCGAACCTCGACGCGCTCGAATGCGCGGCGCAATCCGAAAAATCACACTTGAGACGCTATCTCAAGTCTCTTCGTCACCCGAAACATCGCCGATGATGTCGGTGACATCCTCGTCGTCTTCTTCTTCCTCGGGAATGAAGGTCGAATCGTCATCGTCGTCGTCGAGCGTCTCATCGACCTCGATATCGTCTTCCGATTCCGGCATCTGGGCCTTGACCTTGCCGGTGTTCTCCTCGGCATCGGCTTCCTCGAGCGAAACCAACTCTTCGGCCTCAGCCGGTTCGGGCGCGGCAGCGGCGGCAGTCGCTGCGGCAGCGGCGGCGCTGGCTCTTGCGGCTGCATCGGCACGGGTGCGTGGCGGCGGTGCCACCACAATCGGCACGACCTCGCCGGTGTATGGCGAAATCACGGGGTTCTTATTGAGGTCGTAGAACTTTTTGCCTGTCGTTGGGCAAATGCGCTTGGTTCCGAGATCGGCTTTGGCCACGGGCGGAGTCCTGAAGATGTCTTTGAAAAACGGTGCTTCACTTGGCTAGTTGCGCAGCCGCTGTCAATAGCGGCGGATGCCATAAATGACCGCCCCGTGACCTATTCCGGCGCGCATGGTAGGAGCCCCTGAAATCCAGAGGACAGCCGTCTTGACCCAATCCGGACAACCCACCCCGCTTGAAGCCCGGGCGAGCAGCGCCCTGAGCGGCTGCGTTCGTGTTCCCGGTGACAAGTCGATCTCGCATCGCGCCCTGATTTTGGGCGCTCTCGCGGTCGGAGAGACGCAAATTTCCGGGTTGCTCGAAGGCGAAGACGTTCTCAATACCGCCAAAGCCATGAGTTCGCTCGGCGCGAAGGTCGAGCGGACAGGAGAGGGCACCTGGAGCGTTCACGGCGTGGGCGTCGGCGGGTTTGCAACGCCTGAAGCTCCGCTCGATTTCGGCAACAGCGGCACCGGATGCCGTCTCGCGATGGGAGCCGTCGCGGGTTGTCCTATCGAGGCGACTTTCGATGGTGACGCCAGCCTGCGCGGGCGGCCGATGCGCAGGATTCTCGATCCGCTCGCATTGATGGGCGCGCGCGTTTCCACGCAGGCCGATGGCGGACGTTTGCCGATGACGCTGCAAGGCGCGCGCGACCCTCTGCCGATCGTCTATCGCACGCCGGTCGCGTCCGCACAGATCAAGTCGGCTGTGCTGTTGGCGGGACTATCTGCGCCGGGCACCACGACCGTGATAGAGAACGAAGCGAGCCGCGATCATACCGAGTTGATGCTTGCGCATTTCGGCGCGCAGGTGACTTCGGTGAAAGAAGGAGCGCATGGCCGCAAGATCACATTGACCGGCCAGCCCGAACTGCACGGCGCAACGGTCGTCGTCCCGGCCGATCCGTCGTCGGGAGCATTTCCGATTGTCGCTGCGCTGATCGTCGAAGGCTCGGACATCGTGCTGACCGACGTGATGACGAATCCGCTGCGAACCGGGCTATTCACGACGCTGCGCGAGATGGGGGCTTCGATTGACGAAAGCGACAGGCGCGGCGATGCCGGCGAGCCGATGGCGCAATTTCGCGTGCGTGCGTCGAAGCTCAAGGGCGTCGAGGTGCCTGCGGAGCGTGCGCCATCGATGATCGACGAATATCTAGTGCTGGCTGTCGCGGCTGCCTTTGCGGAAGGCACAACGACGATGCGCGGCTTGCAGGAATTGCGCGTCAAGGAGTCGGATCGGCTTGAAGCCACCGCTGCGATGTTGCGCGTGAACGGCGTAAAGGTCGAGATTTCCGGAGACGATATGATTGTCGAAGGAAAAGGCTTCGTTCCGGGCGGCGGCCTCGTCGCAACGCATATGGATCACCGCATCGCGATGTCGGCGCTGGTGATGGGCCTTGCCTCCGATACGCCGGTCAAGGTCGACGACACCGCCTTTATCGCCACGAGTTTCCCCGACTTCATTCCGATGATGCGCGGCATGGGAGCTGAGTTCGCATGATTATTGCCATCGATGGCCCCGCAGCATCGGGTAAAGGGACGCTCGGCAAACGACTCGCTGCACATTATGGATTTCGCCATCTCGATACCGGATTGATCTATCGCGCAGTCGCCAAAGCGATGCTCGATGCCAATGCCGAGCTGGCCGACGAGACGAAGGCCGCGATGCTTGCTGCGGCACTCGACCCGTCTTTGTTCGGCGATCCGGAACTCAAAACACAGCGTGTCGGCGAAGCTGCGTCCGTGGTTTCAGCGCATCCGAAGGTGCGCGAGGCGTTGCTGACGTTTCAGCGCAACTTCGCTGCCGGTCCTCCGGGCGCGGTCCTCGACGGCCGCGACATCGGGACCGTCATTTGCCCTGATGCCCATGTGAAGATTTTCGTTGTTGCGGACCCGGAAGTCCGCGCGCGGCGTAGAACGCTTGAAATGCGGGCGCGTGGCGAGGCTGCCGACGAGGCTTCGGTACTCGCTGATATTCTCAAAAGAGATGAGCGCGACAAAAACAGAACC
>JAFKKP010000128.1 GCA_017305515.1 Hyphomicrobiales bacterium | reverse complement strand
AAATTCTGCCATTGCCGGTCGATCCGACCTTTCATGCCGGCGAACTCGCGCTGTCCTTCGTTTACGGGCTTTTGACTGCGCTGGCATTCGGGTTATGGCCGCTGGGCCGCGTTCACGACGTTCCGGTCGCGGCGTTGTTTCGCGAGGATGTAGCACCGGAGTTTCACTGGCCGCGCAAACGTTATCTTGCGCTGATGTCTGTCGTCGTCGCGCTTCTCACAGCAGTCGCTATCGGGCTCGCTTACGACAAGCGCGTCGCTGCCGTGTTCGTCGCCTCGTCAATCGGCGTATTCGCATTCTTGCGCGGCCTCGCGTCCGTGCTGATGAATCTGGCAAAGCGGCTGCCTCGCCCTCGCATTACGATGTTGCGCCTTGCGATTGCCAACATCTACAGGCCCGGCGCGCTGACGCCTTCTGTTGTGATGTCGCTCGGGCTTGGACTCGCGGTGCTTGTGACGATCACGCAGATCGACGGCAATCTGCGTCGGCAATTCACGGCCGCACTTCCGGAACATGCGCCGTCGTTCTACTTCATCGATATCCCGTCGGGCGATGCCGGCAAATTCAGCGATTTCCTGAAACAGAATGTTTCGGAGGCAAATGTCGAATCCGTTCCGATGCTGCGTGGGCGCATCGTCGCTATCAAAGGCGTCAAGGCCGAGAACCTCAAGCCGCCGAACGATGTCGAGTGGGTTCTGCAAAGTGACCGCGGCCTGACCTACACGAGTGAGATACCGCGCGGCTCTAAAGTGGTCGATGGCCAATGGTGGGATACAAACTATGACGGGCCGCCGCTGGTTTCGCTGGAAAAGAAAATTGCCGACGGGTTCGCGCTGAAGGTCGGAGATGAACTCACGGTCAACGTGCTTGGCCGCGACATCACCGCGAAGGTCGCCAACCTGCGTACCGTCGATTGGCAGAGCCTCGGTATCAACTTCGTTCTGGTTTTCTCTCCGAACGCATTTGCCGGCGCACCGCACACCGGCATTGCAACGCTGACAGATCAGGATTCGTCCGCCGACAAAGACGCACAGATCATCAAATCAGTCGCCGCCGCATTCCCGATGGTGACGAGCGTGCGTGTGCGCGAAGCCTTGCAGACCGTGGGGACAGTCGTGACCAATCTCGTGCTGGCGATCCGTGGCGCGAGTTCGGTAACTTTGATCGCGGCGATACTGGTTTTGGGCGGCGCGCTTGCCGCCGGCCATCGCCATCGCGTTTACGACGCTGTGATCCTCAAAACGCTGGGCGCAACGCCAGCCCGGCTGGTCGGCGCCTACGCGCTCGAATACCTGATGATCGGTCTGGCAACGGCGGTGTTCGGCGTCCTGGCCGGATCGATCGCCGCCTGGCAGATCGTCACCCGGCTTATGACACTCAGTTTCATCTGGCAGGCGGGCAGCGCAGCAATTGTTGTGCTCGCGGCGCTTGCGGTGACAGTTGGCCTTGGACTCGCAGGAACGTTACTGGCCCTTAATAAAAAGCCGGCGTCCGTCCTTCGTAACTTATGACAATATGTAGCAGAGTTAATGCGGTTTCGCGACATTCCGCCGCGCGGCTGTGCTTGCGTTGAATGTGTTAGTTTCCCACATACCGAGCGGGTTCGGGATTCCGTTTTGAGCTGTCGCAAGACAGCTTAACAGGGTTCCGGGAATAACTTATAGCTGGCGGCGCTGACCCGTCGCATTCGCCAGACAACAACGAGGTTTCGACCATGTCGGACTTGGACCGCAACTACGCTTCTCCATTCGGCCGGGCCGCCGGGCGCGCTGACGCCGCGACCGTCGATGCCGGTCTGCGCTCGTACATGCTGAAGATCTACAACTACATGTCGATCGGTCTGGCCATCACCGGCCTCGCCGCGCTCGGCGTGTATATGGGCGCCGTGACGACCGATCAGGCTGCTGCTGCCGGCAAGATCGGCAACATTATGCTCACGTCATTCGGCGTCGCGATGTTCGTCAGCCCGCTGAAATGGGTGTTCATTCTCGCGCCGCTGGTGATGGTGTTCGCCATCTCCTTCGGCATCAATCGCCTCGCGCCTTCGACAGCGCAGATGCTGTTCTGGGTGTTCTCGGCGCTGATGGGCATTTCGCTGTCGTCGATCTTTCTGGTGTACACGCACTCCTCGATCGTTCGCGTGTTCTTCATCACCGCAGCTTCGTTCGGTGCGCTGAGCCTTTACGGCTACACCACCAAGCGCGACATGACGGGAATGGGCTCGTTCCTGATGATGGGCCTGTTCGGCATCATAATCGCGAGCCTTGTGAACGTCTTCGTCGCAAGTTCGATGTTGCAGTTCATCGTCTCGGTCGTCGGCGTGCTGATCTTCGCAGGTCTCACCGCCTGGGACACGCAGAGGCTGAAGAACGATTACATCTACGGCTATGCCGCACAGGGCGGCGACATCGCGGAAAAAGCCGCGATTACCGGTGCCCTCTCGCTCTACCTGAACTTCATCAACCTGTTCACGCTGCTGTTGCAGTTGCT
>JAFKKP010000127.1 GCA_017305515.1 Hyphomicrobiales bacterium | reverse complement strand
TAGGCCGGCACCATCTTCTTCACCTTGCGGACGACGAAGTTGACGATGTGCCCTTTGAAGCCGAGCAGGTCGCCCATCGTGCCCATGATAACGTGCTTGACATTGGTCTTGGCGATGACCTTCTCAAGCGTCGTTGCAAAATTTTCCAGAAGGATGATCGCTTCCGCGCCGGAATCTTTCAGCTGATGCTCAAGTTCGCGCGGCGTGTAGAGCGGGTTGACGTTCACCACCGTATAGCCCGCGCGCAGGATCGCAGCCGACGAAACCGGATGCTGGAGCACGTTCGGCATCATGATCGCGACCCGCGCGCCCTTCTTCAGGCCCTTGCTCTGGAGATACGCACCCAGCGCCGTCGACATCTCGTCGAGGTCGCGATAGGTGATCGACTTGTCCATGCAGATGAACGATTTGCGGTCGGCGAATTTCTTGAAGCTCTCCTCTAACAGTTCGACCAGCGACGGATAGATCGTCGGATCGATGTCGTGCGGCACTCCGGCCGGATATTGCTTGAGCCAGATGCGTTCCATGGCGTTTCCCTCGGTGTTGTTTCCTGTGCGGCCCCCAGTTCTCCCGATGGGGTGCCCTTATTGCTTTTAAGTATTGAGCGAAGCCGCAGGCATGGCAAGCCTGTGCGCGTTAACGCCGCATCGCGCTTGGATTTTTGAAGATCGCGAAAGCCGCCATTCTGCGGTGATTCCGCAGAGCACAATTTGGAATTGGCGTCAGCTTTTCGGCGGCGCGTCGGATTTCTTTTCCGCAGCGGGCTTGCTGCTTTTTGCAGCGTCCTTTGCGCCGTCTTTGGGCTTCGCGGCGGCAGGCTTCAAGTCACCGGAAACGGGCTTCGCCGAATTGCCGAGTTGTTTAGGCTCGGGCTTCGCCGCTGGCTTGGATGCGGTCTTTGAATCGGATTTCGCCTCCGGCTTGGCGTCTTTCTTCGCGTCGGGCTTGGCGTCCTTTTTCTTCTCAGGCTTTGCATCGGGCTTGACGGCCGCAACCTGCGACTTCTTGCCCTTCTTGCCTTTCGGCGTCTGCGCTTCGGTTTCCGCAGCGTCTGCCGCTGCGATTGCCGAGCCGGTGCGCGTCGGTCCTGTGTAAACGATCACCGGCGGCTCCAGCGCCGCAGCACCTGCAAATAATTCAGTCGTCTTGATGGTCTGCGGCTGGAGGCCGGCCGCATACATCGATGGATTGCCGTCGCTGTTCTCAGTCGGGCCGGTTGCGATCTCGACATCGTCGTCTTCGTCTTCGGCCGCCGGGCGCTTGCGCTTGGGCCCGCACATCTGGTCGCGCAGATCTGGCGGCGAAGCATCGATCGGCGCGAGCTGGTCGACTGTTCCCATCGACGGCCGCAGCCACGTCAGTTTGTTTCCATTAAATCCGCGCTCGAGCAGTTGCGCGGCCTTGACGGCGCGTTGAGCCGAAGATTGCGCGCCGAGCACGACCGCGATCAGCCGCTTGCCGTTGCGGGTGGCGGAGGCGAGAAGATTGAAGCCGGACGCGCAGATGAATCCGGTCTTCATGCCGTCGGCGCCGGGATAGCGGCCGATCAGCTTGTTGAAGTTCATCGTCGTGCGTTTTCCGAACTTGATGCCGGGCAGATGCGCGAAATATTCGTATTCCGGCAGATCCTTGAAGAACGCGCGCCCGAGGATGCCGAGGTCGCGTGCCGATGACACATGGCCTTCGGCAGGCAGTCCGTTCGGATTGACGAAATGCGATTGCGTCATGCCGAGGCGTTGCGCGGTGCGGTTCATCTCGTTGGCGAAGCCGTCGATCGAGCCGCCTACGCCTTCGGCGATCACGACCGCGATGTCGTTGGCGGACTTCACCATCAGCATCTTCAGTGCGTTATCAAGCGTGACCTGCGTGCCCGGTTTGAATCCCATCTTCGACGGCGCCTGCGCGGCGGCGGCGGGCGACACAGTCAGAAGAGAGTCGAGCGTGAAGCGGCCCTGCTTGACGGCGCTCAACGCGACGTAAGCGGTCATGACTTTCGTGACGGACGCTGGATACCAGGGATAGGTCGCATTCTCGGCCTGCAACACCTTGCCGGTGTCGGCCTCGATCACCAGCGTCGCTTCAGCCCTGGCCTGCGTCGCGCAGATAAGCGCGATTGCAGCAACGAATGCAGCAAGGCGGCTCAGCCGGTATGCGGAACGATTTGCGCCCACGGTCAGCTTCCAATCGTGCAAATCGGGGCGCTGGAAATCATTGCGATGCCGGGCCGTGCGTTGGTGTGTCGGGTTCGCCGCGCGATCCGCGTGCGAGCGGTTTGTTTATCCGTTTGGCGCGGTGCGGAATAGTCACTTTTGTGCTCATTCAAGCACGAAATGGGCCAAATTCCGGCGATGCCCACATGTTGATCGGTGGCTTTATGCCTTGCTCGCGGCGGCGCTCTGCGCGATGTAGGCGATGGATGCGCCGCGCAGCGCCCGCCGCTCGGGCGGCGTCATCGCGCGGATGTCGCGGCCTTGGAAAAGGATGCGCCCGCCCTCGATGGC
>JAFKKP010000126.1 GCA_017305515.1 Hyphomicrobiales bacterium | reverse complement strand
GCTGCGCATGTGCGGTCTCGTCTGCAGGCTGCCTCATGGTGACGAAGGACAGGGGCCGGAGCATTCGTCCGCGCGTCTTGAGCGATTCCTTCAGATGTGCGCCGAAGACAATATGCAGGTCGTCAACATCACGACGCCGGCGAATTACTTCCATGTGCTTCGCCGCCAGTTGAAGCGTGAAATTCGTAAACCGCTCATCATCATGACGCCGAAGTCGCTGCTGCGTCACAAGCGTGCGGTGTCGAAGCTCGACGAGATGGGGCCGGAGACGTCATTCCATCGCGTGCTGCACGATGATGCCGAACGCGGTGTGGGCGAGATCAAGTTGGTCGACGACAAGAAGATCCGCCGCGTGATCCTGTGTTCGGGCAAAGTTTACTACGACCTGTTCGAGGAACGTGAGAAGCGCGGCATCAACGACATGTACCTGCTGCGCATTGAGCAGCTTTATCCGGTGCCGCTGAAGGCGCTGGTTCTTGAACTCGAGCGTTTCAAGCAAGCTGAAGTCGTGTGGTGCCAGGAAGAACCGCGCAACATGGGTGCGTGGTATTTCATCGAGCCGTATCTCGAATGGGTGCTGAACCAGGTCAACGCGTCGCACAAGCGTCCGCGCTATGCCGGACGTGCCGCAGCCGCTGCGACCGCGACAGGCTTGATGTCGAAGCATCTTGCGCAACTCAAGACGCTTCTGGACGAGGCACTCGGCTAACGATTGCGCGGCGTGAGACATCACGGCGCGGCGGATTTATTGGTGTGGTCAGGTCGTTGACAGGCGAACAAGCAGCCCGCGACGCAAGAGGAAAATAAGATGGCTGAAATTCGCGTTCCGACATTAGGCGAGTCTGTTACCGAGGCGACCATCGGCAAATGGTTCAAGAAGCAGGGCGACGCGGTCGCCGTTGACGAACCGCTGGTCGAACTGGAGACCGATAAGGTCACCATCGAAGTCCCTGCGCCGTTTGCGGGCACGCTTGGAGAGATTGTCGCCAAAGATGGCGAGACGGTCGCAGTAGGCGCGCTGCTCGGTCAGATCAACGAAGGCGCAGGCGGCTCAAAACCTGCCGCCGCGCCTGCCAAGCCCGCAACACCGGCCGCGAAAGCTGCGGCTGCTGCTCCCGCTCCGGCACAGAAATCTCCGCCTGCGGATGCGCCGCAGGCGCCGTCGGTACGCAAGCTATCCGCCGAATCCGGCGTCGATCCGTCGACCGTTCCGGGTTCGGGAAAGGACGGCCGCGTCACCAAGGGTGACATGCTCGCCGCGATCGAAAAGGCGGCGTCTGCGCCGACGGCAGTCAATCAGCCCGCCGCATCGATTCAGGTTCGTGCGTCATCGCCCGCCGACGATGCCGCGCGTGAAGAGCGCGTGAAGATGACACGTCTGCGTCAGACCATCGCGCGCCGCCTGAAGGACGTTCAGAATACTGCCGCCATGCTCACGACCTTCAATGAGGTCGACATGACCAATCTCATGGGGCTGCGTGCGCACTACAAGGATCTGTTCGAGAAGAAGCACGGCGTGAAGCTCGGCTTCATGGGCTTCTTCACCAAGGCCTGCGTGCAGGCGCTCAAGGAAGTCCCCGCCGTCAATGCCGAGATAGACCGCACCGATCTGATCTACAAGAATTATTATCACATCGGCGTCGCGGTCGGCACCGACAAGGGTCTTGTCGTTCCGGTGGTTCGCGATTGCGATCACAAGTCGCTCGCGGAGATCGAAAAGGGTATCGGCGACTTCGGCAAGAAGGCGCGCGACGGTCAGCTCAAGATCGAAGATATGCAGGGCGGCACGTTCACGATCTCGAACGGCGGCGTGTACGGTTCGCTGATGTCGACGCCAATACTCAACGCACCGCAGTCCGGCATTCTCGGCATGCACAAGATTCAGGAGCGGCCGATGGTTGTCGGCGGCAAGATCGAAGTGCGCCCGATGATGTATCTCGCGCTGTCCTACGATCATCGCGTGATTGACGGTAAGGAAGCGGTGACGTTCCTCGTGCGCGTCAAGGAAGGCCTTGAGGATCCGGCACGTCTGGTTCTCGATCTTTAATCATGGACAGCGTTTGCATCGTCACGGGCGGCAGCCGCGGCATCGGCCGCGCAACGGCGCTGGCGGCAGCTAAGCGCGGCTACAAAGTGGTTGTTGCATACGCAAGCAACAAAGACGCGGCGGACGAGGTCGTGAAAAACATCGAGGCGAGCAACGGCAAGGCCATTGCTGTGAAATGCGACGTCGGCAGCGAGGCGGACATTCTTGCGCTGTTCAAAGCCGCGGACCGGTTCGGACCGCTCGCAACCCTCGTCAACAATGCGGGTATCGTCGGCGCGACATCGCGCGTGGATGATATGTCAGCCGAGCGCATTCAGCGCATGATGGCCGTCAACGTCACTGGCAGCATTCTCTGTGCGCGAGAAGCCGTCAAACGCATGTCCACGCGTCACGGCGGCAAGGGCGGCGTCATCGTCAATCTGTCGTCCGTCGCGGCAAAGCTCGGATCGCCCAACACTTATGTC
>JAFKKP010000125.1 GCA_017305515.1 Hyphomicrobiales bacterium | reverse complement strand
CGCTTCCGCGCGCCAAGCCTGCGGCAGCTGCAACCGTTCAGGTCGCGGCCGCAGAACCGCAGACGGTGGCGCTTGCCGTGCCGATGAAACCTGTCGCGCAACGCGCGCCGGATACCGCTGTCGACGCCATCAATGCGCGGGGCTTCTGGGATAACGAACAGGTCAAATCCGTACCGTCTATTCAGTCCGCGAACCAGAAGGCGCGCGTTGCGGTCGCATCTGCGGATTCGCAGACAAATGCCTCTAATGCACTCGCCTATGCCCCGGTGACGCCGCCGGTCGATAAAGCCCAGATCGTCGCATCGACCGGCCCGGTCGAGCGCAGCGCGCTCGAAGCCAACGGCAGCAAGCCGGCGAAGATGTTGCGTCTCGCTTCATGGCAAATGAGCGAACTCTGGCTGCGCGCGATGATTCTGGCGCCGAGCGCCAGCCGCTCGCTGAAGTCCGCAATGCTGGGCGATCAGGACATGACTGTGATGCGCACGCATTTCGTCAAACCGAAGATGTCATTGGCGATGACGTTCTCAGACGATCCGACGATGGGATTGATCTGCGAACAATTCACCGGATCGGCGACAGCGACGCTTCAAACGACTTCCTTCGGCACCCGAACCGCCGCACTTCGCTAGCGCGGCTCAGTTCAGCATCCCCAACGCCTGCATGTAGGTCTCGAGGATCGTTTCCTGTTCCTGACGTTCGTTGGCGTCCTGCTTGCGCAGGCGCACGATGGTGCGGAGTGCCTTGACGTCAAAGCCGTTACCTTTGGCCTCGCCGTAGACGTCGCGGATGTCGTCCGAGATTGCCTTCTTTTCTTCTTCCAGCTTCTCGATACGTTCGACGACAGCCTTGAGCTGACTCTTTGCAAAGCTGTGGGCGGTTTCTTCCTTTGCGGCAGCCGCGGTGGCCATCGGTTACTCCTGAACTTGTCGTGAAGCGGATACTCGACGCATCTTTCAGACACGTCGCTCGCATCTCACACTCAAGTCCGAGAACCTTTGCGTCAAGGCAACGTCACGGATCATCCACAGTGACCACAGGCCAACAAAAATCGGCGCAAAAGCGCCGATTGGACTTGCACGTTTCTACGCCGCGTCAGTGTCCGGCGTTGCTTTTCTTGAGAGCGTCGGACTGAGCCGGCGATGTTTCCTTCTGGTATTTCGATTTCCACGTCTCGTATGGCATGCCGTAAACAGCCTCGCGGCTTTCATCCTTGCTGAGCGCGGCGCCCTTTTCATCCGCAGCATCCTTGAGCCAATTGGACAGACAGTTGCGGCAGAAGCCGGCGAGATTCATCAGGTCGATATTCTGCACGTCGGTTCGATTGCGCAGATGCTCGACGAGCCGCCGAAACACGGCCGCTTCCAGTTCCGTCTGGGTCTTGCTGTCGATGCTCATTGCCGTTCTCTCGCGTTTTCTGAAAAGCCGCTGCCGTGGTGTAGATGGGTTGGCGTCACACAATCTGCCATATCATCGATCAAAATCCGTTTAGAGCATGCCATAACTCACGCGGATCGGGCGATTTCCAGCGGCTGGGCCGTTGACACCAACCGGACGTTACGCGAAATCAACAATCAGTTGATATATCTTGATTAAATGACAGCTTTCGATTTCAGCCGCCGCCGCGCAACGCCTCGCCGCACGATCCTCGCAAGCCTGACGGGGCTTTTGGCGTTTTCCGCTCTCTGCGCGTGGAGCGATCCCGCCGCCGCCGACTTCCGCCTTTGCAACAATACGTCAAGCCGCGTCGGTATCGCGCTCGGATACAAGGACAACGAAGGCTGGATCACGGAAGGCTGGTGGAACGTCTCATCGCACAGCTGCGAAACGCTGCTGCGAGGAACACTGGTCGCGCGTTACTATTACATCTATGCCATCGACTACGATCGCGGCGGCGAATGGTCCGGGCAGGCATTCATGTGCTCGCGCGACAAGGAATTCACCATCAAGGGCACCGACGATTGTCTGGCGCGCGGCTTCGACCGCACCGGATATTTTGAAGTCGATACCGGCGAGCAGCGCGCGTGGACGGTGCAATTGACCGAGTCCAACGAAACAACGAAACAATCACCGGGGTTGCCCGGCCTGCCCAACGCTCCGGGAACCACGCAGCAAAATCCGAACCTGCCGTCGAGCGGCGCGCCCGGAAGCAAGCAATGAGACGCCTGCGCCGCATCAAGATTCTGGCGACACTCGGGCCCGCGTCGTCCGACCTCGCGACGATCCGCAAACTGTTCGAGGCCGGAGCCGACGTCTTCCGCATCAATATGAGCCACACACCGCACGACAAGATGCGTGCGCTTGTGGACACCATTCGCAATGTCGAAAGCAGCTACGGCCGGCCCATCGGCATTCTGGTCGATTTGCAGGGGCCGAAGTTGCGGCTCGGCGCATTTGCCGAGGGTTCGGCCCAGATCACGAACGGCGAGATTTTCACTCTGGATTCCGATCCAGCGCCCGGCGACAAAACCCGCGTTCACCTGCCGCATCCGGAAATTCTCGCCGCCGCGCAGC
>JAFKKP010000124.1 GCA_017305515.1 Hyphomicrobiales bacterium | reverse complement strand
TGTTCTCGTCGTCGGTGCCGACCTATCTCTACGCCACGCTGCTTTCGGGCCAGTACAACATCCCGGCGATCTATGCCGAAGTCGTCACCGTCTACACCAACACCACGCCGGTCGATGCCTATCGCGGCGCGGGCCGTCCTGAAGCCAGCTTCGTGATGGAGCGGCTGATGGAAACGGCGGCGCGAAAACTGAAAGTCGATCCGGCCGAATTACGCCGCAAGAACTTCATCACGCAATTCCCGCATCAGACGCCGGTCATCATGGCCTATGACGCGGGCGATTTCGGCGCGTCGCTCGATGCGGCGCTGAAAGCCGCCGACTATGCCGGCTTCCCGGCACGCAGGGAAAAATCCAAGAAAGACGGCAAGCTGCGCGGCATCGGCTTCTCCTGCTACATCGAGGCCTGCGGCATAGCGCCTTCAAAGGCGGTCGGCTCGCTCGGCGCCGGCGTCGGCCTGTGGGAATCCTGCGAGGTGCGCGTCAATCCCGTCGGCACCATCGAAATCCTCACCGGCTCGCACAGCCACGGTCAGGGCCACGAGACGACGTTCTCGCAGGTCGTCGCCGACCGGCTCGGCATTCCGGTCAGCCAGGTGTCGATCATCCACGGCGACACCGACAAGGTGCAGTTCGGCATGGGCACCTACGGCTCGCGCTCCGGCGCGGTCGGCATGTCGGCCATCGTGAAGGCGATGGAGAAAGTCGAAGCCAAGGCGAAGAAGATCGTCGCGCATCAACTCGAAGCCTCCGAGAACGACATCGTCATCGAAGGCGGCGAGTTCAAAGTCACCGGCACCGACAAGAAGATCGCGCTGCCGATGGTCGCGCTTGCGGCCTACACCGCGCACAATCTTCCCGACGGCATGGAGCCGGGCCTGAAGGAGACCGCGTTCTACGATCCGACCAACTTCACCTTTCCGGCCGGATGCTACGTCTGCGAAGTCGAGGTCGATCCCGGCACCGGCAAAACGACGATCCTCAACTTCGTTGCTGCCGACGACTTCGGACGGCTCATCAATCCGATGATCGTCGAAGGCCAGGTGCATGGCGGCATCGCGCAGGGCGTCGGCCAGGCGCTGCTCGAAGGCGCGTTCTACGACCAGAGCGGTCAGCTTCTGACAGCGTCGTTCATGGACTACGCCATGCCACGCGCGGAAGATTTGCCGTCGTTCAAGGTGTCGCACACCGTGACGCTGTGCCCGAGCAATCCGCTCGGCATCAAGGGTTGCGGCGAGGCGGGCGCCATCGGATCGACGCCTGCGGTCATCAACGCGATCACCAACGCCATCGGCAACGAAAATATCGAGATGCCGGCGACGCCAAGCCGCGTCTGGCACGCCATCCACGGTCAGCAACAGGCAGCGGAGTAACACCCATGTACGAGACGAATTATCACCGCGCCTCGAGCGTTGACGACGCAGCCGCCCTGTTCAAGAAGGGCTCGGATTCGAAATTTCTCGCGGGCGGCCACACGCTGCTGCCCGTGATGAAGCAGCGGCTGGCGCAGCCGTCGGACCTGATCGACGTCGCGAAAATTCCAGGCATGAGCGGCGTGTCGGCGTCGGGCGACACGCTCGTGATCAAGGCGGCGACGACCTACTACGACATCATGTCGAGCAAGGACACCGCGAAGGCGATTCCCGCGCTCGTGCATCTCACCTCGATCCTCGGCGATCCCGCTGTTCGCTACAGAGGGACCATCGGCGGCTCGATCGCGAATAACGATCCGGCGGCGGATTATCCGGCGGCGCTCCTCGCGCTCGATGCCACGGTGAAAACCAACAAGCGCAGCATCAAGGCCGACGATTTCTTTAAAGGATTGTTCTCGACGGCGCTTGCGGACGGCGAACTCATCACCGAAGTCTCGTTCCCGATTCCGGCGAAAGCCGCTTACGAAAAAATGCGTCACCCGGCGTCGCGCTTCGCGCTCACCGGTGTGTTCGTCGCCAAGACGAAATCCGGCGACGTGCGTGTGGCTGCAACCGGCGCATCGCAGAAAGGCGTGATGCGCGTGCCCGACATCGAGAAGGCGCTCAAGGCCAACTGGTCGGCCGGCGCTATCGACGGCGTGAAGATTTCGCCGAAGGGCATGATGGAGGACATCCACGGCACCTCGGCCTATCGCGCCAATCTGGTGAAGGTTCTGGCGCAGCGCGCGGTGACAGCTGCGGGTTGACGCCTTCTCAAACTCGAAACAAAAAGGCCGCCCTCGCAGGCGGCCTTTTCTTTTCCGTTCGGTCGGACGCTAGTCCACGATCTCGACGATGCGGCGCGAACCCGGCTCGACCAGAACCGTGCGGCCATTCACCACCGTGTAGCGATAGTTCGACGCGCCGTATTCGGCGGGCACGTCGTAATACGTCACGCCGTCATCGGGCAGTACGACGCCGACCGCGAGATTGTCGCGATACCGATACGACGCACGATGCTGGTTGGTGACATAGGCGCGGAAGCGCGGACGCTGGTCGATGCCCAGCACGCCGTTCACGCCGCCGACGACACCGCCGACCGTGCCGCCGACAATCGCGCCGACCGGACCCGCCGCACGGGCACC
>JAFKKP010000123.1 GCA_017305515.1 Hyphomicrobiales bacterium | reverse complement strand
GACAGAAATGGCGACGGCATCAGCGTGCGGCCGATTTCCTCCATCACCACACCGGCTTCCACAAAACCGAGCGCGCTGCCGCCGAACTCTTCCGGAACAAGCAATCCTGAAAAGCCCATCTCGCCGAATGTCTTCCACAATTCGCGCGAGAAGCCGGCAGCATCCTTGCTGTCGCGCAGCTTGCGCAGATGCGCGATCGGCGCCTTATCCGTGATGAGGCCGCGTGCGCTGTCGCGCAGCATTGACTGTTCTTCGTTGAGGACGAGAGCCATCTGAAAGATCCGATACTTTTCTTTATGCGCCTGGAAGGTCGAGAATGCGCTTGGCGACAATGCCGAGCATCACTTCACTCGTGCCGCCTTCGATGGAGTTGGCCTTGGTGCGCAGCCATGTGCGCGCTGCCAGTCCTTCGCGCGAGCGTTCGCTTTCCCATTCGAGATTGTCGATGCCGCCAGCCGACATCAGGAGTTCATAGCGCCGCTTGTTGAGTTCGGTGCCGTAATATTTCAGCGCCGCCGAATAGGCCGGATGGCCCTGCCCTGCTTTCGACAGATCGATCGCGCGTTCCGCCGCGCACGCCAGCGCAGCCTCGTCGATGTCGAACGCCGCGATCTGTCCGCGCAGAATCGGATCGTCGAGATGACCCTTGTCATCGGTGCCGATGGAATTCGCAGCCACCTGTCCCATCGGACGCGAACCGCGGCGTTCGCCGACTTCGGAAATCATCGCGCGTTCGTGTTGGAGCAGATATTTCGCGACGTCCCAGCCGCGATTGACGGTGCCGACGACATTGGCACGCGGCACGCGGACATTGTCGAAAAAGGTTTCGCAGAACGGCGACTTGCCGGAGATCAAAAGAATCGGCTTGGTCGAAACACCTTTCGACGCCATGTCGAACAGCAGGAAACTGATGCCGTCATGCTTCTTCGCCGAAAAATCCGTGCGCACCAGACAGAAAATCCAGTCGGCGAAATTCGCCATAGAAGTCCAGATCTTCTGGCCGTTGACGATATAGTCGTCGCCGTCCACATCTGCGCGCGTCTGCAATGACGCAAGATCCGATCCCGCGTTCGGTTCTGAATAACCCTGACACCAGCGGATCAGACCCGCCGCGATTTTCGGCAGATGTTCTTTCTTCTGTGCATCGGTGCCGTATTTCAGAAGCGCCGGCCCCAGCATCCAGATGCCGAAGCTCGACAGCGGCAGGCGCGCCGAGATCGCCGCCATTTCCTGACGCAGAATTTTCGTCTCTTCGATGGACAATCCGCCGCCGCCATATTCCTTCGGCCAGTCCGGCACGGTCCAGCCCTTGTCGCGCATGCGCTCGAACCAGAGTTTCTGCGGTTCAGACGAGAACGTGCGGTTGCGCCCGCCCCAGAACACGTCGCCTTCCTGCGTCACGGGCTTGCGCATTTCGGGCGGGCAATTGGCCTCGAGCCATGCACGCGTCTCTTTGCGGAATTGATCGAGATCGGCCATCGTATGATCCTCGCGAAATTTTCTGGCCGGACTGTAGCGGCGCGCGACTGGAATTCAATACGGCGCGCGGAATATGGTAGCCATGCAGCGGCCCGGTCAGCGGCAAAAAGGCAGAGGAAACGAACATGCGTTTGAAAACGCTTTCGCCTGGCGAAATGACGAGCGACCAGAAAGCGATCTGCGACGAATCCAGCGCAGGCAAGCGCGGCACCGTGACGCCGCCCGCGATGGCGTGGCTCCGTGCGCCGGAGGTTGCGCGGCACGCCAACCGGCTGGGCGAGCATCTGCGCTACAACACGACGCTCGGGCCGCGCTATTCGGAGCTTGCGATTCTCGTCACCGCGCGTTTCTGGAATGCGCAGTATGAATGGTACGCGCACAAGAAGATGGCGCTCGCCGCTGGCATCGAGCCGAAGATCGTCGACGACATTAACCATCGGCGCGTACCGGATTTTCCCGATGCCAAATCGCAATTGATCTACGAGTTCAGCGAGTCCCTTCATGTCAATCATGTCGTGCCGAAGCCACTCTACGATCAGGCTATCGGCATGCTCGGCGAGAAAGGCACTGTCGAGCTGGTCGGTCTGCTCGGCTATTACACGCTGGTATCGATGACGCTCAACACATTCGAGGTACCGCTGCCGGACGGCGAGAAATCCGACCTTGTACCGTGAGCGATAGAGCATAGATCGGGGGTCGTATTGTCTGGAGTTTGTCATGACCTCGCATCCCGTCGCGCCGCAACCCATCGACGCAGGCACAAAAATCGGCCACGTCCATTTGAAAGTCGCCGATCTCGACCGTGCGCTCGGCTTCTATTGCGACGTGCTCGGCTTTCAGCTGATGCAGAAGTATGGCGATCAGGCCGCGTTCGTCTCCGCCGGCGGCTATCATCACCACATCGGCCTGAACACATGGGAGAGCAGAGGCGGCAAGCCGCCGCCTCCGGGCACAACGGGATTATTTCACACCGCCATTCTCTATCCGACGCGCGCAGCACTGGCCGACGCACTTCATCGCGTCATTACGGCCGGAATCGCGCTCGACGGCGCGAGCGATCATGGCGTGTCCGAAGCTCTCTATTTAAGATACCCG
>JAFKKP010000122.1 GCA_017305515.1 Hyphomicrobiales bacterium | reverse complement strand
GACGAAGGTTCGAAAAAGACCCCGACAGTGGTCGAGCATTGCTACTCCTGCGTCCCCATCACCGTGCCCCCAGCGGTGTTGGTGTACGAACCGGTAAGCATATCCGCGCAAATGTCGTTTCCGAGTGACACTATTCCTGTCCTCGAAGCACGTCTGCCGGATCCGCCGCCCCCCAAATCCCTGAACTGAGCTATCAGCCCGCGCGGATCACTTCGCGCAATCGTCTCATTTCAGGTCACTCCTATGTCCCGTCTGCCTATTGCCGCGCGCGTCTTTTGCGCGTTGCTTGCCTATTCAGGTCCTTCGTTCGCTGCCGAGGGATCGTCTCGCACAATTTCCCTGCCGCAGGCGCTTCAGCGTGCGTTGGCTGCCAACCCGCGCCTGACGGCCGCCGAGCGGGATATCGGCATTGCCGGCGGACTCCGCATTCAGGCAGGTGCGCTTCCCAATCCGGAGGCCTCGTTCGAACTCGACAACGCACTTGGCTCCGGTCCGTACAAGGGCGTGCGCTCGGCCGAGACCAATCTGCAGCTTAGCCAACTCGTCGAACTGGGCGGGAAGCTGGAAGCACGCGTTGCGGCCGGCGTGGCAGGCATCTGTACGGCCGTCTGGCATCGGCGGGCGACGCGGCTGGAAGTCCTGTCCGAGACGGCGATTGCCTTCATCACGATCATTAGCGCGCAGCGGCGCATCGAGATCTTCGATGAGCAGATTGCGAGCTTTGATCCGCTGATTCCATTGCTGCAAAAACGCGTCCAGGAGGGCGCGTCCTCGCCTGCCGAGACGCTGCGGGCCCAGATTGCAGCGGACTTGTTCCGCGTCGAACGGGAACGCACCAAGACGCTGCTGGCTACGGCGCGCCGCGATCTTGCTATCTTGATGGGGGACGCCAGTCCGAGGTTCGGCGAAGCCGTGGGACGGCTGGCAAGTACCGGTCAGCCGCCGCCGTTCAAGGCCGTACTTCAGGCGATCGATGCCAATCCGCAATTGGCGCGCTGGACCGCGGTCACGGCGCAGCGCAATGCCGAACTTCTTATCGCCCGACTAAAAGCCATTCCGGACCCGCGCTTTTCGGCGGGCTGGCGACACTACCAAGACACCAACGACAATGCGGTCCGCCTTGGCGTTTCGATCCCGCTTCCGGTCTTCGACCAGAACACCGGCAACATCATCGCGGCACAGGAGACGCTCGCGAAGACGGATGCGGAGCGGGCGATCAACAAGCTGGTGCTGCTCAGCATCGCCGGCCGCGCCTACGACACCCTGACAGGCGCTCTGGCCGAGCTCAAGCTTCTGCGGTCGTCGGTTATTCCCAACGCCCGCAGCGCCGCCGAGACGATCCTCAGCGGCTACTCGCAGGGCCGCTTCACACTGCTCGAATTGCTCGACGTCCGCGGGTCGCTGTTGCAGGCGCTGCTGCGCGAGCAGGAGGCCTTGCAGAATTTCCATATTGCCGTGGCCACGATCGAAGGTCTCGTCGGCAATCCATTTTCGCTCACGCACCAGAGTTCCCGATGATGAAGGCTATTGTCCGCTATTCCACGTTCCTTCTGGTCGCCGCAGCGCTTGTCTATGGCGGCTACCGGATGCTGACGCCGGCGACCACCAAAACGACGCCCGCCGAGAAGGCCGAAAAGGATGAACGCTCGGACAGCGTCGTCCTGAGCGATGCCAAGATCGAGACGGCGGGAATCGAGCTTGCGAAAGCGTCGTCCGGCGTGCTGCGGGACAGCCTGTTACTGAACGGAATGGTCCAGCCGAACCAGGAATCGCTGGTCCAGGTCACGCCCCGATTTCCCGGGATTGTTCGGGACGTGCGTAAACGAATCGGCGATCGCGTCCAGAAGGGCGACATCCTTGCCATTGTCGAAAGCAACCAGAGCCTGACGACATACGAACTGAAGGCGTCTCTTGCCGGAACGGTAATCGACCGGCAGACGACGCTCGGCGAATACGTTTCGGAGCAGAAGCCGGCGTTCGTCATCGCGGACCTCTCCACCGTATGGGTCGATTTCTCCGTCTATCGGCGCGACCTCAAACGGGTCGGCATTGGCGATCAGGTTCTGATCGATCCGGCGGACGGCGGGCCGCCTATCGATTCCAAGGTTTCGTACCTGTCGCCCGTCGGCAGCAGCGACACCCAAAGCGCGCTCGCCAGGGCCGTCGTTCCGAATTCCGAACAGCGGCTCCGGCCCGGTCTCTTCGTCACCGGGCGGCTGACGTTGTCCGAAAAAACCGTGAGCGTCGCAGTGAAGGCCTCCGCTCTGCAGACCTGGGAGAACCGCACGGTCGTCTTCGTCCGCAACGGCGGGAAATTCGAAGCGCGGGACGTCGAGATCGGCGAGCGGGATCCGCAGCTTGTCGAGATCACTTTCGGCGTGCTGGATGGCGACGTCTATGCCGCGCAAAACAGTTTCATCATCAAGGCGGAACTGGGGAAAGGATCGGGCGACAATGACTGATGACGCTGCAATGACGCTGATCACCGCGCTCATCAGGCCGCACATGGAAGGCCACGTGGTGCGCGCGCTGCATTACTTGCCCGACTTTCCCGGCTTCACTTTCGACGAGGTCCGAGGGCAGGGAC
>JAFKKP010000121.1 GCA_017305515.1 Hyphomicrobiales bacterium | reverse complement strand
CGCCATGATGCCGAGATACATCAGAAACAGAATGAGCACCGATGTCAGCCGCGCGTCCCACTCCCAATAGGTTCCCCACATCGGACGGCCCCACAGCGATCCGGTGACGAGTGCTAGAAACGTGAACGCGGCGCCGGGCGGAGCCGCGGCCTTTCCTGCAACGTCAGCAAGCGGATGCCGCCATACCAGCGTGCCGAGTGCTGCAAGACTCATCACGCCCCATACAAACATGGACAGCCACGCGTTCGGAACATGAATGAACATGATCTTCACGGTTGCGCCCTGCTGGTAGTCGTCTGGTGCCATCGCCGATTGATAAAGCCCGAGCGCGAGCAGCAACGCGGTTGCCGCTGCGAGCCACGGCAGAACTTTCGCCGTGAGTGAAAGAAACCGATTCGGATTGGCGAAATCGATGATGCTCATAGTCGTCCTGATAGTCGTCGCAGGTTGCTCAGGCAATGCGCGTTCGTGGCTGTGGCATTGTTTTGTTTGTGTCCGTGATCCACAGGTTCAATCCAGTCCTTGTCGCAGGCTCGCGGCAGCAGCGAACGGCCCGACCACGAAGCTCACGAGTGAAAGTGCGCACAGAATGGAGAACGGCGTCCCGAACGACACGGGTCCGACCACTGCGGCATTCGATGCGGCAACGCCGAAGATCAGAACTGGAATCGACAGCGGCAAGACAAGTACCGCAAGCAACAGCCCGCCGCGCCGCAGCGTCACGGCGAGCGCCGCGCCGATCATTCCGATAAAGGTCAGCGCCGGCGTGCCCGCCAATAAGGTCAGCGCGACGGCAAGAGCCGCCGCAACGTCGAGATTGAGAAGAATTGCGACGAATGGCGTTGCGACGATCAATGGCACTCCGGCGGCGAGCCAATGTGCGACGGCCTTGGCGGCGCAGATGAGTTCGAGCGGGGTGTGGCTCATCACCAACAGATCGAGCGAGCCGTCGTCCTGATCGGCAGTGAACAGCCGGTCCAGCGTCAGCAGGCTTGCGAGTAATGCGCCAAGCCAAAGAATTGCTGGACCGATCCGTTTCAGCAGCGCGAGGTCCGGCCCCACTGCAAATGGCATCAGCACAACGACGGTAAGAAAGAACAGGACTCCAATCAGCGCGCCGCCGCCGACGCGCAGCGCGATCCTGATGTCGCGCCGAACGATTGCGATCAGCGCGGTCATGCCACGCCTCCGATACGCAATTCCTTTGCAGCGATTCCCAGCGGGCCATGTGTGGCGGCGACAATCAAACCACCTTTCTTCAAGTGCGCCTTCATCGCATTGGCGGCGATCTTCTGGCCCGTTACGTCGAGCGCAGCGGTCGGTTCGTCGAGCAGCCAGATCGGCCGCCGCACCGTCAGCAGCCGCGCGATTGACAAGCGCCGACGCTGACCTGCCGAGAGAACGGCTGCCGGTAAATCAACGGCATGCCCGAGGCCGACGGCTTCGAGAGACGTTCGCGCGTCAGATGTCGGACCACCCAGACAGTCGCGCCAGAAGTTCAGATTCTCGATGACACTCAGGGCCAGCTTCAATGCATCGCGATGGCCGAGATAGTGTGCCTGCTCGGCAAGCGTAAGTTCCACATTCGCGCCGCTCGTAACAATCGATCCATCGGCAATCGGGAGAAAGCCGGCAATCATCTTTAGCAACGAAGATTTGCCCGCCCCGTTAGCGCCGGTGATGGCAAGCGCCTTGCCGCCCTGCAATTCAAAATTCAGTCCAGCGAAAACCTCACGCCCGCCGCGAACGCATCTGAGATTTCGGCCCGATAGCCTCATGGATGAACCGTTGGACTTCGCGATGGTTAGAAGAAGCTGCTGGTACACCAGCAATCACAGCGAGAATTGGCAGACAATCCATAGTCGGTGTGGTGGACAGACTGGAAAGATTCTATAAAACCGGAACTTGGTGCAGCACACAATCAGCCGCCGCAAATCGCACGCTTGTCGCGCGATCAATCCGCTCTGACGGTGCTAAAATACCATATGCCGGTGCCTCTAACCTTTTGAATCGGGATTGTCCTCATGCCCTCAATCGACAGCTTCAAGTGCCAGAAAACCCTCAAGGTC
This sequence comes from Hyphomicrobiales bacterium, assembly GCA_017305515.1. GTDB lineage: Bacteria > Pseudomonadota > Alphaproteobacteria > Rhizobiales > Xanthobacteraceae > Afipia. Next base: position 530 of record JAFKKP010000121.1, on the reverse strand, counting down.
GGCGGCAAGACCTACGTCTATTACAGCCTGCCGGCTGCCGAGAAGAATGGCCTGAAGGGTATCTCGCGGCTGCCTTATTCGATGAAGGTGTTGCTCGAGAACATGCTGCGCAATGAAGACGATCGCACGGTGAAGAAGGCAGACATCGTCGCGTTCTCGCAGTGGGCGAAGAAGAAAACCCTCGAACATGAAATCGCATTCCGCCCCGCGCGCGTGCTGATGCAGGATTTTACCGGCGTGCCGGCGGTGGTGGATCTCGCTGCGATGCGTAATGCGATGAAGTCGCTCGGCGGCGATGCCGAAAAGATCAATCCGCTGGTGCCCGTCGATCTTGTTATCGATCACTCTGTGATCGTGAACTTCTTCGGAGACAACAAGGCGTTCGGCAAGAACGTCGCGGAAGAATACAAGCAGAACCAGGAACGCTACGAATTTCTGAAATGGGGCCAGAAGGCGTTCTCGAATTTTTCCGTCGTCCCTCCCGGCACCGGCATCTGCCATCAGGTCAATCTCGAATATCTCGCGCAGAC
>JAFKKP010000330.1 GCA_017305515.1 Hyphomicrobiales bacterium | reverse complement strand
GAGTCCCTTCGCATCACTTTCCGGGATGCCTTTCGGCATATCACGCATCATTGCCGCCCACACAGCTTTTGCGGTCAAATCACCCGATTGCTCACGAGCTATAGGCTCGATGTAAACCGCAAGTCCTTCCGACAACCACGTATAGCGTTCGTCGAGATCTGGAAGCGCGAGATGCACCATCTCATGGACCAGAATCCAGTCACGCCGAAGATCGTCTTCGGTTGCGTCGCTGCCGAGCAAAATTCTAATTGCGCCACCTCGATAGCCCCAAGTCGTTCCGCCTCGAACGCGACTTCCGTCGACCGGCACCAACAAAATGCGCGCAGATTTGACGGGAAATCTTCCATAGTAAGTCGAGACGGCCATCGCCGAGCGTTTTACCCACTCGATCAAAGTAGCCTGCGGCAACGCGATGCGTCCCGGTGCCATCGCGATACGTATTGCGCCGCCGCCGACCTGTATTTCCGTCGCAGGAAGACGGTCAAACGCGTTGTAAGGAAATCCATTACCGGCACGAAATTCCGATTGCGCAACCGCTGGCAACGTTGCATTTGCCACCAAGGCGACGGCCAATCCGGTGGCAGCAATTGAAAAGAGAGAATTCATTAGAGCGCTTTCGCGTTCCGAATGCGAGCAAATTGCTGTTCTGCTGCGTCGAGCAGATCGTACATCATAGCAGCGAGCAATATGTCTCCTTTAGATTGCGTCGCGCGTGTAGGATCTCCAAAGCTACCTGAGCGACTGTAGTTGGGCGATCCAATTTTGCTGGGACTGAGAGCGCCAGGCGCCGGATGCACGATACCGGGACTTGCTTCAGCATGTTTCATTTTCACGACATCGGGCGCAAGTGAGAGCAACAACGACGTCTCCGCTTCATCGGCGTGACTTCCATTAAGCTGCTCTAGAATCTCTGCGTTGGCATTTTTGTATTGCGGGCCATCGTAGATGCGCAGTTGAGCCACTCTTTCATCGCCCAATCGTCTAATCGCTCTATCGACGGCGGCAATCGTGCTGATACCCGTGTTGAGAATGAAAACAGAGCGGCATTCGTAGTCGAGTAATCCCTGAACCAACTCAACGACGATGTTCTCAAATGTCGATTCGGAAAGGCTGCAACTCCCCGCGTACTCCACGAAAGCCGGATAGTATCCATAGGCGAGTGTCGGCCAGATCAGCGCATCAATTCTGTCGGCGAGTTGTTCGGAAATCGATTCGGCCTGAATGCGATCCGCATTCATCGGCAGATGAAGGCCGTGTTCCTTTGCTCCTGCCCCGATCGGAAGTATCGCAGACGCGCCGTACGCAATGCGTGCACTCACTTTGTCCCAACTTAGATGCTCGACAAAGTTTTGCGTTTTGTTGGCCTGCATCGGATGCAACTCGCCTTCAAAAGGAGATCAGCTCCGCGTCACCGAGGTCAAAGCGCCGGACGTAACCCAGCCGTGAAGATAGCCGGCGCCCCGCGCCGCCGCACTATCCGCGTCGGCATAAGTCGCCAACATTGAACATAAGACACCAAACGGAATACCCGCCGACGCCTCATCCCACATCATCGCTTCCTCGGCAGGCAATTCGCGAAACATCGGCGTGACATCGTCGCGCCAAAATAGAATGCGGTTCGGCTCTGCCAATACGGCCACATCGGGCGGCTCCTCGCCGGCCTTCAGAGCGTTCCAGATAGCGACCGCATTTGTCGAGAAGTCGACACGGCGCACGCTCGAATGCGGTTGAAACTTCAGATCGTTCCACTGATCTGGCGGATATGCAGCGACGTCCGGCACGCCGATTACGGGTGCATTCGCGGCATCGAAAACGTCGTTTAGCGTCTTTTCAAATTCAGCCAGTTCACTAATGGCCGGGTACTCGCGGTACGGCGCGGTCGATCTCAAAAAGTCGGGCACGCCCTGCGAAAACCAGCGCATGTTCGGATGATGTGACGGCTTTGCAGCAACGTAGGCTTTGCCCATTCGATCGAACATCTCATCGCCAAGATAGGCGTGAAGATATTCGTGGTCGTTGCGCAGCGCGTCCACTAACCGCGAAACATATGCGTGCCGGTAGACGCCAAATAAGACGTCACGCTTTTCCTTTGGGCTGTCGAGAATATCTCCCAGAACCGCATCATCGCCGCTGACGATGCCGCGCTGAAATTCATCCTGGAGGCGCGCGAAATCTTTCATCGCGCGTGCAGCAGAGCTGGTATTTCCGGAAGGATACGTGTCGCGATTTCACGAGTCTTTTTGACTTCGACAAGAATCTCATCGAGCGGAGGAATGTTATCGTCACGCTCGATCATCGTAGACACCGCGCCGAAACGTCTTAGCGCGGCTTCATAGAGCACCCACACATCGTCGCACACAGGATGATCGTGCGTGTCGATGATATGCGTGTCCATATGCGTATGACCCGCCATGTGGAATTGAATGACGCGATCCGATGGAATGCCGTTGAGGAACGTCATTGGATCGTAGCCGTGGTTGAAGGCGCTGACATAGACGTTGTTCACGTCAAACAGCAGCCAGCAGCCCGAGCGGCGGGAGAGTTCCGACAAGAACTCCCACTCCGTCATGTCGCAGTTTGCGAATTGAACGTAGGTTGAGACGTTTTCGAGGACGATCTCGCGGCCAAGGAAATCTTGTACAAGCTGAACGCGGTCGACGACGTGATCGAGCGATTCTTGTGTGTAAGGAATCGGAAGCAGATCGTGCAGATTTTTCCCGTGCACACCTGTCCAGCACAGATGATCTGAAATCCATTTCGGTTGCACGCGCTTCGCCAGATCTTTCAGCGAAGACAGATATTCGAAATTTGGTGGCGCGGTGGAAGCTATGGACAGCGATACACCGTGCATCACGACGGGATATCTCTCCCGAATGCGGTCCAGTATCCGCAGCGGCTGACCGCCGGGAAGCATGTAATTCTCGCTGATGACCTCGAACCAATCGATCGGCGGGTTACCGTTGAGAATATCGTCGTAGTGCTCCGCTCTCAGACCGAGGCCGAAGCCGAGAAACGGCGGCTTATGTGCGGCTCGGTAAGGGCGCTCTCGGCGTGCATCGACGGACGAAGCATCGAGAATCTTGCCGGGAATATTCATCTCGCCTCCGCGCCGCGATTAGTTTGATAAGAATGTGAAGTTCAAAGGGCCGGACCAAAAGGACCGGCCCTTCAATAAACAGATAGGAGCCAACTTAGCTCCGGCATTCAAGGCAAATTAGCCTGCGACGTACTTGCCGCCCATTGCGGTGCACTTCGCTTCAGTGGCCATCGAGAAGCCCTGGCCCTTGCAAGCATTCAAACCCTTGCAGGAGTTCGAGGCACTCTTGCAGGCGCTCTGGCCCTTGCAAGCGTTAGCGGCAATGCACTTGCCCATGGCGGCCTGTGCTGGGGTCGATCCGGTCGAAGCAGCAGCGCCAGCGAGGAAAAGCGTAGCGGCTGCGACTGCGAGGGTAGCACCTGATTTGGAATCCATCTTCATGACGATCTCCTTGAGACGTTTTAATGATCGTGCCGGTCGGCACGGCCTGAAGAATGCCCGCCCGACCGAGAGGAAAAACGCCCTACCAACGCTGGCAATCCATATAGGACAGAATTGCTGACGCAATTTGACGTCGTTCCTGCGGCAACCGAACTGGTCACTCGAGTAAGCTACGAGCCAGCATCATTTTGGTTACAGCTCATCGCAAAATTATTTTCCGGAAGCAGCGGGAATAAGTTCAATTGACCACATTCCGCTGTGTCACAGGAGCTTCATTCTGTCGACGCCCGCTTCACTTTTAGCTTCGCCATCTGCTCGACAGTTTTCTTCAATTCATCCGCGTTGAACGACGGATAGGAGCAAATTCGATTGCTGCATGCGAAGGCCGCCGGTTCGCCGAGATCTGGGTATTCAACGTCCGGGTTCGGCAGTTTTCCCTCGCGCAAGTCAAGCCATTCGAGGCGTTTGTAACGAGCGGGAAAGGCGCGCGCGGTCGCATCGAGTGCCTGCGCGCGCGCATCGTCTTTATGACCGACAATGGTGATATGCGTCGGTTCGATGCTCAGTTCGTCGTCTGCAATCAGAACGCCGGGCAAGGGACGGATCATCTAGGCCTCAGCACCCGACAGATAACGCATCGCGTGCGACGCATGTTCGCGGTAGAGGTCATTGCCATAGTACCGATCGAGTAGGTTCATGAAGCGAACGACTTGGATCTGCTCGTCAACGAGCTTTGCGGGCTTCGCGAACACGCCGACTTTCGCCTCACCAGTCTTGGACGTCAGATAACCGCCGGAAGCGTCCTTGAAATTGGCCTCGACAAAATCACCAGCTTTGGCAGCGCGGGTGAGCCAATCGCGATTGCCCGTCGCGCCATAGAGATCGAGGAACGCCTGCCCCATCGTCACTGTGTCGCCCATGTAAGGACCGCCGCGATCCTTTTCAGCATGACGGAATCCGCCATTCGGGAGAGAACGATTGGCAATAACCCACTCTGCAGCACCTTCAGCGGCCTCAATGATTTTGGGGTCATTGGTGACGTTGTACAGCGCGACCAGTCCGCTGATCGCCCAGCCGTTCTCGCGGGCGTAAATGTTCTTGTCGATGCGCGGGATACCCAACGCACGGCGTTCGGAATCGGCGAGTGGATAATATTTGTGACCATCGATGTCGTGATTTAGATCAGCATCCTGGCTGACATAGAATGCGCCATCAGGGCTATGTAGAAAATCGACGAGATATTTTTCAATGGCCTTGGCTGTATCGAGATATTTTTGGTCCTTCCACAGCGCGTAGGCCTGACTGTATTGCCGCATGTACTGCGACTGAAACGAGATGATTTTCTCGAAATGCGGCTTGGTCCAGCTGCCGCCTTCAGAATACTGAAACACTCCTCCCCAAACTGGATCGACGAGAACCAACGCCGCATCCAGCGTTTGCCGGGCGCGCTTTGCAGCTTCCACGTCGCCAACTTCAGCACGCGAGATTGCGTAATCCATGCTGTCCGCATCGATATATTTTTGCGCGTCGCCCCAACCGCCGAGGGTATCTTCATAGGACTCATTGTAGGTCTTCGTCAGTTCCTGTCGCACTTCCTTTGATAGAAAGACGTTTGCGGACGGCTTGACCTCGAATGCTTCGCGCACGGAAGGTCCCGGTGTGGGATCGTCGATCACCGCCTTCAGCAGCGCCTGCATTCGCTCCGGTTCGATATATCCCCTGATCTTCGCGATCTCGGTACCATCAGGACCGAATACGATCGTCGCCGGCCAGCCCCAATCCCCATAACGGCTGGATAAATCCGGGTTGGCGTCCTGATCAACGCGCACCGGAATGTATTTGGAACCGAGAAGCTCGATCACTTTGGGATCGGAGTAAGTCGTTTTCTCCATGACGTGACACCAGTGGCACCACACCGCTTCAAGGTCGAGGATGACGAAACGCTTCTCGGCTGTCGCGCGTGAAAACAATTCTTCGTTCCAGCTACTCCATTTCACCGGCTCGACGGCAGACGCCGCCGTGGCTGAAAGCGCAAAGACTGCAAGTGCCGCACTGCGAACGAGCTTCATGACGACTCCGAACGTTGGCCATCTCCAACAGATACGGATATGCAGGCATTTCGGTTCAGCGAGGGTCAATATCAGGTCTTGCGCTCATCGCGACCTGTCGCGCGAAGCAAAAGATAATCGAGAGACGCCGCACCGGGACCTGCAATCGCAAGCCATAGGAACACGGCAAAATATGTCGCTTCCTCAAAGCCGAGCAGCGTCTCAAGCGAGTCGACATCGCCCCATTTTGCGGACTTGATCGCAACAATCATAACCACCGCGAGCATGGCCGCCGGAATGCGCGTAATTAGACCTAGGATCAGCATGGCGCCGCCAAAACATTCGACCCCAGAAACGAACGGCGTGAGAATTTTCGGAGCCGGAATCCCCCACTCCGTGAAACGCTCGATCATAACAGGAAGATTGTTGAGCTTAGTCCATCCGCTCAACATGAAAACATATCCGACGACGAGTCGGGCGATCAGCGGTCCGACCCAGGAGAAATATGACGCGATGCGCGCGGGGAGCGAAATAAGCAAATTCACAATGAAATTCATGGCGGTTCCATTCGTTCGGTAAGCTGCTGCGTTGCAGTATATTACGTGCCTGCCGCCGCAGTGTTACGTATGTTCAACCAAGATTTTGCAGTACTGGGAAAGTCTCCAATAGCCACACGCTCACGTCTGATATGGACCCTGTGAGAAACATCACACCGGTCAACACTAGCAGTACGCCCATCACACGCTCGACCTTGTCCAAATGCCATTTCATCTTTTGCTGAAGTGCGGAAAATCTATCGACCATTAAAGCCGCAAGCAGAAATGGGATTCCGAGGCCGGCCGAGTAAATAGCCAAAAGCCCCACTCCCGTCGTTACGGTCTTTTCGGCCGCAGCGAGTGAAAGAATTGCAGCGAGGATCGGACCGATGCATGGAGTCCAGCCGAATGCGAAAGCGAGGCCCATAAGATAAGCGCCAAACAGATTGATGGGTTTTGGGATGTTGAGCCTGCCCTCACGCATGAGAAAATTGATTCGCGTCAGGCCTAGAAAATGCAGCCCCATAAGTATGATTACGATCCCAGCCAGAATTGAAAGCTGCGCGGACCAAGCACGAACGAGACCACCGATGAAGCTGGCACTAGCTCCAAGCGCAACAAAAACTGTCGAGAATCCGAAAACGAACATGAGCGCCGGAACGAGAACATTGTTCTTCGTCGCTGACTCTGGATCGGTTTCTTCGAGCGACTCGCCGGTGAGATAAACCAAATAGGGAGGAACCAAAGGCAAAACGCACGGTGAAAGAAAGCTCACAATGCCTGCGGTTAGCGCGGCCACCATCGAGATTTGATTTGTCATGCGCTTACGCCTCTGTTGGAGACGCAAGAAGTACGGCTGCCCCTCGTGACAGTTTCATTCTGTCACGACGAGACGTTCTGGCGCTGCGCATAAGCGCGGCGCCAACGACCATTCTTACATACCTAAGATCGCGATTTCCTTCACCGCACCCGAAACACCCCGCATCTTCGCAGCCTCGGTTGCCTTGCCGGTCGCAAGGTTCATCGAAATGGTTCGAGAGAGATCGAACTGCCCCCTTTGAAGTGGTCCTCCCTGAAGTATGTTTTTCGAATGGAGGATGAGGTCGATGGCAAGGAAGAGGCATACAGCGGAAGAGATCGTTGCGAAGCTTCGGCAGGTCGATGTGTTGATGGCGCAAGGCCGACCGGTGGCGGATGCGGTGCGAGCGATCGGCGTGACGGAAGTTACTTACTATCGGTGGCGCGATGAGTATGGCGGCCTGAAGGGCGACCAGGTCAAGCGGCTGAAGGAACTGGAAGCCGAGAACACGCGGCTTCGCCGTGCGGTGTCGGATCTGACGCTGGACAAGCTGATCCTGACCGAGGCCGCAAAGGGAAACTACTAAGCCCCGCACGTCGTCGCGCATGCGTGGATCATGTGACAGCTAAGCTTGGCATCTCCGAGAGACGGGCATGCCGGGTTTTGGGCCAGCATCGATCGACGCAGCGCAAGACCCCAACGACACCCGATGATGAGGCCGCACTGATTGCCGACATCATCGTACTTGCCCGCCAATATGGCCGTTATGGATATCGCCGGATCACGGCGATGCTGCGCGGAGCCGGCTGGAGGGTAAACAAGAAGCGTGTCGAGCGGATCTGGCGGTGTGAGGGGCTGAAAGTCCCTGCCAAACAACCTAAACGCGGGCGTCTGTGGCTCAACGACGGATCGTGTATCCGTCTGCGCCCGGAGCGGCCCAATCATGTCTGGTCCTACGACTTTGTTGCTGACCGCACCCACGACGGAAAGGCATTCCGGATGTTGTGCATCATCGACGAGTTTACCCGCGAGAGCCTGGCCATCCGTGTGGCACGCAAGCTCAAAGCCACCGACGTGATCGAAGCACTGTGTGAACTGTTTGTCGCGCGGGGCATTCCGACCACATCCGCTCCGACAACGGACCGGAGTTTGTTGCCGAAGCGCTACGAGACTGGATCGCCGCCGTCGGAGCCAAGACTGCTTACATCGAACCCGGCAGCCCGTGGGAGAACGGCTATTGCGAGAGCTTCAACGGCAAGCTTCGCGACGAACTTCTCAACGGCGAGATCTTCTACACATTGAGCGAAGCCAAGATCGTCATCGAAAACTGGCGGCGTCACTACAACACCGTGCGTCCACACTCATCGCTTCGATATCGACCACCGGCACCCGAAGCGCTCGTCTGGCCAGCACCAAAAGAGATAGTCAAAATGCAATCGCTAAACTAACATTCCAACCGGACCACTCCGTGGGGGCCAGTCAGTCGAGTTTGCGCGGTTAGATTTTCTTTTTCATCTTTCAATTGTTAATGCTTCGCACAATCAGTTCCTGGTTGCCGCGTATGAGAGCTTAGGCGAAGCCTTCAAAGGAAACGTCAAACTGATCCTCGGTCAGGGACAGTTGAAAGGCATGCTGCACTTTCACGACCCGCTGATTGAAGCAATTGCTGACTGCGATCCCGAAGCAGCGGATCAAGCCGTCAGAGACAATTTCGTCGAGACTGATATTCGTCTCGGATTGTTGCTAACGAAGTGAGCCCGCCGTTTCGATTGACGCGTCTCCGCATCGCGACTGATAAGGAAACTACCCGTCGTATTTTTTCGTCCATCGCAAAGGCATCGTTACTCTTCGAGAAATCTGCCACGGTTGTCTCGGCCTTAAGCGCAAATTTCATGATGGTGATATCCATCACTGACTTCCTCTTAGCGTGACCGGCATCCCTAGGCTCTCAAGATTTGTCGCTTGCTCGGCAAATATGCAGTTGGCCGTAGTGTTAAATATTCATCGTACCGGCGAGCTATCTGTCGCCGACTTCGTCATGAATTAAATCACGAAGGTGACGTTTTAATTTTAGGTAGCCAGCATCGTCTTCGTTGCGTGGTCGCTGAAGATCGACCTGAATAAACTCTTTCACTCTTCCCGGCCGGCGGGTCATGACCGCGATGCAATCAGAAAGCTTAATCGCTTCATCAATGCTGTGAGTGACCAGCATTACGGTCTTCGGCTCGCGCTGCCAGATCCGCACCAGTTCGTCCTGCATAAAGGTGCGGTTCTGCGCGTCGAGTGCTGCGAACGGTTCGTCCATCAACAACAATTGAGGACGCACGGCGAGCGCGCGCGCAATCGCAACGCGTTGCCGCATGCCGCCCGAGAGCTGATGCGGATACTTGTTTTCAAAGCCTTTAAGGCCGACAAGACCGATAAAATATTGCGTAGCATCGAGTCGTTTGTGGCTCGGCAGATTCTTCATCTCAAGACCGAACGCGATGTTCTCTGCGACACTCGCCCACGGAAACAGCGCGTAGTCCTGAAAAATCATCGTGTTCTTCCAGCCGGGGGCGCTGACCGGCTCACCATCTACCAGCACCGCGCCTGCGGTCGGCTTCTCGAAACCAGCGGCGATGTTGAGTAGCGTGGTCTTGCCGCAACCACTGTGGCCTAGGATCGAACAGAACTGATTGTTCGGCACCTCAAACGACACATCGTTCAGCGCGAGCACGCTTCCCGCCATAGCACCGTCGCCGTAGGTTTTAGACAATCCTTTTACCGTCAACTGGCCCATGCGCGATCCTATTTGCTCAGCGCCAGCGACCAGGGAAGCATATAGCGGCCAAGACCACGGATGAGACTGTCGATCAGAAGACCGACGAGCCCGATCGTCAGCATGCCGACAACGATGATGTCTGTTCGCAACATGCTGCGCGCGTCGTTGATGATGAAACCGAGGCCCGAATTCGCGCCGACGAGTTCGGCCGCAACAAGCGCCATCCAGCCGACGCCAAGACCGATGCGGATACCGGTGATGATCTGCGGCAGCGCGCCTTTGAACACGACGCGCATTAGCACTTTATATTCCGGCGCACCGAGGCTGCGCGCAGCCCTTACCAGATTGGGCTCGATATTTTTCACACCGACGATGGTGTTGACGAGGATCGGGAAAAAGATGCCGAGAAAAATAATGAATTCGTTCTGCGTATCGCCGATGCCGAACCACAGAATACTCAGCGGTATCCACGCCAGCGGCGGGATCGGCCGCAGCATTTCCATGATCGGACTGACTTGATTGTAAACGACACGCCACCATCCCATCGCGATGCCCAGCGGAATGGCGGTCAAAGAAATGAGGAATGCGACAACCTCACGCTTTAGGCTCGCCATTAAATGAAACAGCAATTCACCGGACGCGATCATGCCGGCGGCGGTCGCGGCAATCGACGTCGGCGCCGGCATCAGAACTGCCATGTATGGATCGATGCTCGGCAGCCAAACTTTCGATGCGAATTGCCAGGCGAGAATCAGAACCAAGAGCAAAGCGAAATTCGGCAGCACGGAGAAAACACGAAACAGCCGCACGTAAAACGGCGCCGGCGCGCGTTGCACCGGTGCATTACCTACTTGCTCACTCTGCGCCGGAATCTCGGCTTCGCTCATCGCGCTGTCGTTCCCATCTTCACGTCGCGCCGTTTCTTATTTTTGCCGCGAGGCTTTTGATCGAGCCTCGCGGCTTTTTGTAATCCTGCGATCTTTATGGATTGTAGGTTTTGCCGTTGAACGACCACGGCTTCGTCAGATCGCCCGCGTCCGGCCATGTTTGCGGTGCTTTCAATGTCTGCGCGTTGTCGTAGGCAGGATACGGCAACTGACCAATCTTGCCCGGCCAGTTCGCCGGCAGGAACGGCGCACGATCCGGCACCTTCCAGCCGAGCTTGGCGTAAGTCTTCTTCATGAAGCTTTCGTCGAACGAATCTTCATAATCCTTCGCGGTAAGCGACTTCGTGATGCGATTGCGATCCTTGAGCCACTTGGCGATGCGCGAATCCTCCTCACCCCACATCTTGGCGAACGGATAGCTGTAAGTTGGCTTGTAGAGATTGTTGTAAAGTTGCGTCTGCTGTAGCAACAGCGGCTTGCCGAACGTCTTGAGCATCGGCTCCGCCGCAAGCAAATCGGCAGCCTTGTCGGGATTGAGCCTGATCCAGAGCGTCGATTCCATGAAGGCGTCGCTGATGGCCTGAACGACATCTGGCACATTGTCGATCAACTCCTGCCGAACGTAGAAACGCCCTTCGTAGAAATTATACGGGAAGATGGCGTCGACCTCGCGTCCGGTCTTTCGCTCCTCGGTGATGATCGTCACCGTCGGCTCCCACGGCACGACGGCATCGATGCCTTTCACCATCAACGACTGTTCGGCCGGCGGCATGTTCTTAAGGATCACGTCCTTGCCGATCTGCAAACCCACCGTTTCGGCGGCCTGCGTAAAATAGAATTCAGCCGACGAGCCAGTGACGATGCCGATAGTCGCTGCAGGATTTGCACCTTTGAAGTCGGCGAGTTTCTTGATCGGCGAGTCGAGCGGCACGACCGTCGAGTGCTTCAGGTTGGGTGCAACGACTGCGATGGAGCGTACCGGCACACCGCGGTCGAGCAATGAGGTGAACGGAAAGTTGCCGCCGTTGCCGACTTGAATGCGCGCGGCTGCGACGGATTCGTTCACTTCCGGGCCGGACGCGAAGGCCTGAAATTTCGATTCGATGCCGCGCTTGGCGAGGAAACCTTCCTTGTCCATCACGACGTTGATCGTGTTCTGTCCAGAAAACGGACCCTGCCAGCCGACGGCAATCGGCCACCAGCCTTTTTCTTTCAGCCACGCGATCGATTTGTCGGAAACTTTTTCATAAGGCTGCGGCCAGCCCCACTGTGTAAAGCTCTGCGCCGATGCGGGCACGCTGCCGCAAAGCAATCCGGCGAGAACGCCCGCCGCAAGCCATTTTGAGATCTTCAGGCCCTTCTGCATTCCATCCTCCCGGTTTTGATTGTTTAGTTCTTTTTGAATTTTCTTATGTTGGTTCGACCACGAAAATCATTTGCCCATATTCGACGAGTTCACCGTTGTTCGCGCCGATCTGCACGACGCGACCGGCGACTTCGGCATTGATCGTCGTGAAGAGCTTCATCACTTCGATCATGCAAAGCGGTTGCCCCTTCGCGACGACTGTTCCGATTTCAACAAACGGCGGCGCGTCTGGACTTGGTGCGCGATAGAACGTACCGACCATCGGCGCGGTGACTTCTGTTTGACCCGGCGCGGCGGCTGGCGCGCTCGCTCTTGATGGACGTGCAACAGGCTGTTGTGCCGCCAAGGGACCGGCAGATGCCGGAGCAACAGTAGGCAACGGGCGCTCGTTCGCCAATTCCGCGCGCCCGGTGGTGCCATTGCGGCGCACGACCAGCTTCACGCCGCCGGCTTCAACGACCAGCTCGTCGCAGGAACTGCTGTCGATGATTTTAAGAATTTCTGCAATTTCCTCGAAACGCAAACTCACGGCCGCTCCTTGTCATCGTTATCGTTCGCATCCTCATCTATCGTGAGGCTCAATTGTTTCGCTGCGCCTTGCATCAACGCGATGTGCTGCAAACCCTGCTCCACCGACATGCGCGCGAGCGGCGCGGACACGGCAATCGCAGCCACCGGCTGTCCGCTCGCGTTGCAAACCGGAACGGCAACGCAAACCACGCCGGCCAAAAATTCCTGATTGTCGATCGACACCTGCGTGGTGCGGATATTTTCCAGTTCCTCTTCCAGGCGCTCGGGATCGACGATGGTGGTCTCGGTGTAGCGATAGAGCGGGATCGACCGCAGCAGCAGCGAGCGACGTTGCGCGGGCAACTGGCTTAAAAATAATTTTCCCATCGACGTGCAATGAAGCGGCACACGCGAACCGGACTCGAAACGCAGACCGAATGGCCACGCGGCCTCGACGCGGTCGAGGTAGACGACATGGCTTCCAGTCATCACTCCGAAATTGCAGGTCTCACCGATCTTCTGCGACAGCGCTTCGAGAATCGCGCGACGCGGCGCGCGCGACATCGCAGCTGCCACCATGCCGAGTCCGAGCTGCACCATGCGCGCGCCTGGAACGTAGCGGCGATTGCCGGGCTCGCGCTGAAGCAATCCTTCACTCTCCAGCATGCGGACGATGCGATGTGCGGTGGGCTTCGGCAGACCGAGCAGAACACCGAGTTCGGAAACGCCGAGCGGCCGACGCGCATTCGCCAGCGCCTCGAGAATGGCGACCGCTTTGACGGTCGGGAATGTCTTGGACGGGGCTTCGACAGGCGATGGATTTCCGGGCCCGCGCTTGGGCCGGACGCTGTGGCGAAGTTCCTGGTCCTGTGGAGTTGGCACGTCAGTATCAAAAACCGGAACAAAACGTCTTGCAATATGAATCTGATCAATGTCAGACTTATTATTGAAACAGGCACGCCTCCGCAGAGAGGCGGTCAAATAGAGGGAGGCCGGCGTTGAGGCGCGTATTGGTCGCCAATCGCGGAGAGATCGCGCTTCGTGCTGTCCGGGCGTGCCGGAAACTCGGGCTTGAGAGTCTTGGGGTCTATTCGTCGGCTGACGCCAATTCCGCACACCGGTGGGCCGCCGATCACGCGGTCTGCATTGGCCCGCCCCCACCGAGAGCCAGTTATCTCAATGCTGCTGCGTTGATCGAAACGGCCGTCGCGTCGAAATGCGATGCGATCTATCCTGGCTACGGCTTCCTCGCAGAGAACGCCAAATTCGCCGAGCAATGCGCCGAAGCAGATCTCATTTTCGTTGGGCCGAACGCCGAGAGCATCTCGCAGATGGGCGATAGAGTTGCGGCGCGCCGGGCCGCAGCGAAAGTCGGCGTTCCACTCGTTCCCGGTTCCGAACACGGCTTCACCTCGGCTGAACCCGCAAAAGCGATTGCCGCATCCATCGGCTTTCCGTTGCTATTGAAAGCCAGCGGCGGAGGCGGCGGACGCGGCATGCGCATTGTCAACCGCGTCGAAGACTTCACAGCACAGTTCGAACAGGCATCAAACGAAGCACAGGCCGCATTCAACAACGGCAAGATTTATCTCGAACGGTTTTTCCCGGCCGTCCGCCATATTGAGATTCAAGTGTTCGGAGATAGCCACGGCAATTACGTTCACCTAGGCGAACGCGATTGCAGCGTGCAGCGGCGGCACCAGAAATTGATCGAGGAAGCGCCCTCGCCTGCTCTCGATCAGGCGACGCGCGCACAGATGGCGGAAGCCGCCATCGAACTGATCCGCGCGATGAAATACGTCAACGCCGGGACGATCGAGTTCATCTATGACGAAGAGAGCAAGCAGTTCTTCTTCATCGAGATGAATACGCGCATCCAGGTCGAACATCCTGTGACCGAGATGGTCACAGGCACTGATTTGGTTGCTGAACAGTTTCGTGTCGCAGCAGGCGAGAAACTGTCATTCGGATCGACCTTCGCCAACGGCCGCGCGGCGATTGAATTCCGCATCAACGCCGAGGACGCGAGCCAGGATTTTCGTCCCTCGCCCGGACTATTGAAACGCTGGCATCCGCCGAGCGGGCGCGACATCCGCGTCGACAGCCACGTTTATGAAAACTACGCGGTGCCGCCCTACTACGACTCGATGCTTGCTAAGCTGATCGTCAGCGGGCCTGACCGCGCGGCCTGCGTCGAGCTCGCCAAATCCGCGCTGGGACGCTTCAAAGTATCGGGCGTGAATACGACCGTACCGTTTCACGGTCAGATCGTGCAGCAGCCGGAATTCGAGCGCGCTCAAATCCATACGCGCTGGGTTGAAGAAAAATTCCTCGCGGCAGGGCATCAATGAGCAAGCGGACCATCCAATTAGTCGATGTCACGCTGCGCGACGCGCATCAATGTCTTTGGGCGACGCGCATGACGACTGCGATGATGGCGGATATCGCTCCAAGGCTCGACCGCGCAGGTTTCGAGGCGCTGGATCTCGTCGGCGGTGCGGTGTTTGACGTATGCGTGCGCTATCTGCGCGAAGATCCGTGGGAGCGGATGCGCATTCTCAGCCAGTGGGTCAAAGAAACACCGCTGATCGTGATGACACGTGGCCAAAGCTTATTCACATTCGAATTCTTCCCTGATGACATTGTTGAACTTACCGCCGAGCGTATTTTCGCCAACGGCATGCGCTATCACACGCCCTATGATGCGCTCAACGATATGCGCAACATGGAAGTGCCGGTGCGTGCGGCGAAGAAGGTCGGCCTCTACACGGCCGGCGGCGTCGTCTATACGCTCAGCCCCGTCCACACCGACGAATATTACGCGCGCAAAACGCGCGAACTTGTGAAACTCGGCGTCGATGCCGTATATCTGAAAGACCCGAGCGGGCTGCTCACGCCAGAGCGCGTCAAAACACTCGTGCCCGCCATCAAAGCGGCTTGCGGTAAGCTACCGCTACATTTGCATTCGCACTGTCTCACGGGTCTCGCTCCGGCGACGGCGTGCCGCGCTGTTGAACTCGGCATCGATGTCGTCCACACGGCCACGTCAACTCTCGCAAACGGCGCCTCGCATCCCGCAACCGAATCGTTCGTCCGCAATATTCGCCGCGACGGATTCGACGCGCCGGTCGATCTTTCGATTGTCGAGGAAGTCGCCGAACGCCTGCGTTACATCGCCAAGCGCGAAGACAAGCCGGTCGGCGACATCGTGGAATACGATGCATTTCACTACGAACACCAGATGCCGGGCGGCATGATTTCAAATCTGAAATCGCAACTCGCACCGCTTGGCCTTGGGGATCGGCTGCCGGAAGTTTTGGAGGAAGCCGCTCGCGTGCGTTGCGAACTGGGCTATCCCATCATTGTCAGCCCGTTCGCGCAGTTCGTGATGACGCAGTCCGTGCTGAACGTCATGGGCAAGGAGCGTTACGCGACCGTCCCGGATGAGGTACGGAAATACGTGCTCGGGCATTACGGCGAGATCGCAGGCCCAATCGATCAGAATCTGTTCGACCGTATCACCAAAGGCGCCGCTCCAAGCACCGAACGCCCCGGCGATAACCTTCCACCCGGTATTCCGAAAATCCGGCGAGAGCGCGGGCCGTTCGCATCCGACGACGATCTGGTGTTGGCGGCTTTCTACCCGGATCGCGAGTATCAAGCGCTTAAAGCAGCCGGTCCGATCGACACCAACTATCCGCTGGCGTCGACGCCGCTCGTCACGCTGCTCAAGGAAGTCGCGCTACGGCGCGACATCAAATCGTTCCATTTCATGCAGCGCGCCTGAGGAGAATCATCATGACCACTCCCGCCATCATCACGGTTGCCATCACGGGAGCCATTCCGCGCAAGGCCGACACGCCAGCCGTCCCCGTCACGCCATCCGAACAAATCGAGTCGACGCACGAAGCATTTGAGGCAGGCGCTACCGTTGCGCACATTCATGTGCGCAATCCGGACGAAAGCCCAAGCTCCGATCCGGCACTGTTCGCGCAAGTGCAGGAAGGCCTGCTGAAACATTGCCCCGGCATGATCATCCAGTTCTCGACCGGCGGGCGCGGCCGCAGCCAAAGCGAGCGCGGCAGTATGCTGTCGCTGAGACCGGATATGGCGTCGCTCGCCACCGGTTCGGTGAACTTCGCCAAGCAGATTTACGAGAATCCGCCGCAGCTCGTCGATGAACTTGCGACCTCGATGCTGAAATACAACGTCAAGCCGGAGATCGAAGCGTTCGACGTGGCGATGCTCTACAACGCGCGCAACATGGCCGATGCCGGCCTGCTCAAGCGGCCCTGTCAGGTGCAGTTTGTGATGGGCATTCCGAACGCGCTGCCGCCGCGCCGCAAACTGCTAGAGTTTCTCGTCGGCGAGCTCAAGGAGCTGATGCCGGACGCGACATGGTCGGCCGCAGGCATCGGACGGTCGCAGCTCGAAATCAATCACTGGTGTCTCGAACTCGGCGGCCATGTCCGCACCGGACTGGAAGACAACATCAAGTTCGACAAAGTGAGGTTAGCACGCAGTAACGCGGAATTGGTGGCCCGCGTGGCCGGATTGTGCTCGCAATATGGACGACACGCAGCGAGCCCGGCAGAGGCTCGGAAAATACTTCAATTGGAGAAAAACTGAGGCAGCGTTCAAATTCTAAAACAACGGGGGAATGGAAATGGCTAAGGATAAAAAAATCTCGATAGGCTGGATTGCGTCAGCAAGCGCGATCGGCACGACGATTGAGTGGTATGACTTCTTCCTGTTCGGCGTGGTGACGCCGCTAGTGCTCAACAAACTCTTCTTTCCGAACTTCGATCCATTGGTCGGCACCATGCTGGCCTATACGACCTTCTTCGTCGGTTTCATCTCGCGCCCCATCGGCGGCGTGATTTTCGGCCACTATGGCGACCGCATCGGCCGAAAGACTGTGCTCGTGCTGACGCTTCTCATCATGGGTATCGCGACATTCCTGATCGGTCTGTTGCCAACCTACGCAAGCATCGGCATTTGGGCACCGATCCTGCTGCTGGTGCTGCGTGTTTTTCAGGGTATCGGCATCGGCGGTGAATGGGGCGGCGCGGTCCTTATGGCGGTCGAACATTCACCGACCGGACGGCGCGGATTCTACGGAAGCTGGCCGCAGATCGGCGTTCCAGCCGGACTGCTGTTGAGTTCGGGCATGGTATATGCGCTTTCGTATTTGCCTGAAGCCGACTTCCTGGCCTGGGGCTGGCGCGTCGCATTTCTGATCAGCGCAATCTTGGTCCTTGTCGGTCTGTATATCCGTCTCAAGATTATGGAAACGCCCGCCTTCTCCCGAGTTCAGGCAACCAACAAGGTCGCGCCTGTTCCGGTGGTCGAACTGTTCCGCACGCACACCAAGAACACCATCCTTGGGCTTGGCGCACGTTACATCGAAGGCGTTACCTTCAACGTCTTCGGCGTGTTCATCGTCGGCTATCTCGCCAACACGCTCGGCCTGCCCCGGCAGACGGCACTTGCGGGCGTGATGATTTCGTCTGCGATCATGATCATCATGCTGCCGATCTACGGCAATCTGTCGGACAGGATCGGCCGCCGCAAAATGTTCGGGCTTGCCGGCATCCTGATCGGACTGCTGTCGTTCCCGGCGTTCTGGCTGATGCAGACCAAGGAGCCGCTGCTGGTGTGGCTCGCGATCGTGGTGCCGTTCGCGCTCGTCTATCCTGCGGTCTACGGTCCGCAAGCGGCACTGTTCTCGGAGTTGTTCGATACCCGCGTGCGTTACACCGGAATATCGTTCGTCTATCAGTTCTCCGGAATCTTCGCGAGCGGACTGACACCGATCATTGCAACAGCCTTGTTGCCGATGGGTGGCGGTCAGCCGTGGCTGATCTGTCTCTATGTTCTGGCGGTCAGCATCGTCAGCGCGCTCTCGGTCTGGGCAATGACCGCGGCGCACACGCGTGACATGGCCGTCGACAGCAAGTAGCAACAACGAAACGCGGCGCGATCAATATGGATCTCAACCTGAAAGATCGCGTCGCGGTTGTTACCGGAGGAGCCGCGGGTATCGGTGAAGCCATCGTCCGCGCGCTTGCCGCCGAAGGTTGCGTCGTTATTGTTCTGGATCGCGATGCCGCTGCGGCGGGTAAGGTCGCAGCAGCATTGGCCGAAAGCGGACATCAAGCACACCCCATAGCTTGCGATATCGGCGTCGCAGCCGCTGTGACGAATGCATTCAATCAAATCGCGAATCACACCAAGCGGATCCACATTCTCGTCAATGCAGCCGGTGTGCTGTCGACCGGACCGATTGCCGATCTCCCCGTCACCGAATGGCACCGCGTGAGTCAGGTCAATCTTGCGGGCCTGTTGTTTTGCGTGAAAGCCGCAATTCCGGCGATGACCGGGCAAGGCCATGGCCGCATCATCAACATCGCCTCAGTCTCCGCGATGCGCGGCGGCGGGTCTGTCGGCAACACGCTGTACGGAACCACAAAGGCTGGCGTGGTGGCGCTCACAATGGGATTGGCGCGAGAATTGGGACCGTCAGGCATTACCGTGAACGCAATCGCGCCTGCAATCGCGGATACCGCGATGACGAACGCCGCGCTCACGACCGAAGCCCGGCAGAAGGCACTGGCTCGCATTCCGCTAGGCCGCTTGACCAGCGTTTCAGACATCGCCGACCTCGCATTGTTTCTCGCATCCGACCGCGCGAGTTTTATTACGGGCACGACTATTCCCGTCGACGGCGGCATCCTGACCACCTAACCCACCGAAGAATTTCGTATGGACACGACACTTCTGGCGACGGTCGGTATCGTGGCGGCGGGTGGCTTCGTGCGGGGGATCACTGGATTCGGCGGCGCGATGTTAATGTCGCCCCTGCTTTCAATTCTTATAGGTCCGGTGCCAACCGTAGTTACTGCGCTAGTTCTCGAGACTACCGCAGCTCTCGTGACTTTTCCTGAGGCAATTCCGAAAGCGCGCTGGCGAACGCTTGCTTATCTCACGATACCTGCCATCGCGACCGTTCCGCTCGGCGGCTATCTCTTGTTAACGATCGACCCAATGATCGCACGCAGAATGATCGCAGGCGTCGTCCTAACCTTCAGCATGATGCTGCTGTTGGGCTTACGCTACAGCGGCACGCCGCGCGCAGGTACATCGATTGCGCTGGGGGCTCTCGTTGGCGCCCTCCTCGGCGCGACAAGCGTTGGTGCACCCCCCGTTATCATTTACTTGCTGTCTGGCCCCGATCCGATAGCGGTGACCCGCGCAAATCTTATGATTTTTGTAACTGCAATTTCCGCCATCGGTCTTGTGATGCTTGCATTCGCCGGCGCCATTACCGCGACGCTCGCAATGTCGGCATTTGCACTCAGTTTTGTGTTTATTTTGGCAACTTGGACTGGCGGAAAGCTATTTTTGCACCTCAGCGACACCAGTGTGCGCCGATTGGCATTATTGCTGATGCTCAGCGTCAGCAGCGTGAGCCTCATCTTTTGACCCGTATGGGCGAAAGTCCACTTTCCCCATCAAAGAATTGAAGTGGCCGTCAAAATATTAGGAACGCAATTAGGAAGTGAAGACCAAGTGATAAGCTTTGAGACACTTCCTTATCAGCCATCGATCAGGTCTCAATAAAGCAACGCACTCTCAAATTCTCTGGGAGTGCTTCTCTGTCTGTACGTAGAGAAGCTGCGCTGTAACCCTCGACCAGTGGGTCCCAACGCCGAATAAATCCCCAAGGCTTGAAGCCCTGGGGACGTAAATCGACGAGCTAAAATCAGTCGGCGCGATCTTCGCCGTCATCATCATCGTTGTGATCGGCTGCCGATGCAAGGACGGCACCTTTTTCAGGGTCCACCTTGATATCGGTGACAACGTCTTCCGACTTCACTTCGATATCGTAAACCCACGTGCCGTCTTTTTGCTTTTCGTACTCGGCACGAACCGCTTTGCCTTTGCCGTGTTTCTCGGCGATCGACACGGCCGATTCCAGCGAGAGTTTTGCGGTCCCGATTGGACCCGCGTCATTCGTCGCCTTCTTCGCCGCATCGGCCAACGATGGAGTTGCAGCGAGCAATGCCAACCCGATGCACGGGCCAATGATCTTCATGGTCATAGTTAGTCCCTTCTTAGAAGCCCCCTTCTAAGACGATGGAATGAAATACTTAGACGATGATTAGTTGGCTGAGGCGGTGGAGGCCCGGCTTGGATTTGAACCAAGATGAAAGCCTTACACAGCTTTTGCGTAACCTTTCCGCCACCGGGCCATCGCCAACCTAGCGATTGGCCTGCAGGGAAAAAGAACGAAGAATTTTCAAAAAATCAGTTCTGCTAAGTTTGGCCTAAGCCTGCGAGCCATTGCTTCGGTTTAACCAAGGCTTCGGTTTAACCAAGCGCGACCATCAGCGCGCCGACAGTTATCGCCCCAATGCCGAGCCAGCTTGTCATGGAAGGACGCTCACCCAAGAAAGAAAACGCAATGATCGCAACGAGCACGACGCTCAATTTATCGATAGGAGCCACAAGCGAAGCTGGCCCCAACTTCAATGCGCGGAAGTAGCAGAACCATGATGCGCCTGTCGCAAGGCCGGACAGCAGCAGAAATAACCACGTTTGTCCTTCGATAACCCCGATGTCTTTGAACTGGCCCGTCGCAGCGACAATAGCTGCAAGCAACACAACAATGACGATAGTGCGGATAAGGGTTGCAAGATCGGACGACACGCCACCGACACCGACCTTGGCAAAGATAGCTGTAAGAGCAGCGAACACCGCGGAAAGAAATGCCCAGATTTGCCACGTATCGAAAATCTTACCGCTCATGAATGACTCCAAGGTTCCCATCCATTCATAGGCTTCCGACTGCCGGAATGTAAATTGGATATGAAGATTGACCTTGCAGTCGTGGGGGCCTTGTTTCGCAAACCAAGCGCTTATGTGCCGTTGGCGATGTCATTGTGTGCGTTGCTTGTCGTAGCGACTGCCGTTTCGTTGGTTGGAGTCGATCGCGCCCAAGACGAAGGAGCAACGGCGCACCTTTTCCAGTTACTTATGATTGGACAGGTCCCGATCATTTTTTTCTTCGGGCTCAAATCCCTGCCCAAAAACACCAAGGCTTCGCTCGTTATTCTTTCGTTTCAGGTGGTCGCGTTTGTGATCGCCTTTTCGCCGGTCTGGATTCTCGGGCTTTAAGAGTCACAAGAAGCGAAGTGCGATCTGATACGTGATCAAGCTTACGAGATACGCAAGAACAAGCATGTAGGCGAACGTAAATCCCATCCAACGCCAGCTATTGGTTTCGCGGCGAATGACAGCCAGCGTTGAGGCGCACTGGGGCGCGAAGATGTACCAGACGAGAAGTGAGAGTGCTGTCGGCAGCGACCAGTGCTGCGCCAGCGCATGCCCGATCTGATCGCTCGCTTCTTTACCTCCGTCGATGGCGTAGACCGTTCCCAACGCAGCAACGGCGACTTCCCGTGCGGCCATGCCGGGAATAAGCGCAACAGCAATCTGCCAATTGAACCCGATGGGCGCGACGACTGGCTCGATGAATTTTCCGATCATCGCCGCGAAGCTATAGTCGATAGCGGGCCCGTCAGCTCCAGCGGGAGGCCGCGGCACCGACGCTAAAAACCAAATCAGCACCATCATCGAAAAAATCGTTGTGCCCGCACGATGAAGGAACATTTTCGCGCGTGTCCACAGTCCAATGGCGAGGCCAGATAAGCGCGGCAGTTTGTAATCCGGCAATTCGAGCATGAATGGTGCGGGTTCGTAGTCGCGAAGCATGAACCATTTCACGACGAAAGAAACGCCAAGCGCACTGATCAACCCAACTGCATAGAGGCCAAACATCACAAGGCCTTGGAGATTGACCCAGCCCCAAATCGTCGTAGCGGGAATGAACGCAGAGATAATCAGCGTATAGACCGGGATACGCGCCGAGCATGTCATCAGCGGCGCAATGAGCATGGTGGTCAGGCGGTCGCGCGGACTGTCGATCACGCGCGTCGCCATAATACAGGGAATGGCACACGCAAAGCTGGAAAGCAGCGGAATGAATGCGCGGCCGTGCAA
>JAFKKP010000195.1 GCA_017305515.1 Hyphomicrobiales bacterium | reverse complement strand
GTCTGCACGTTGACCGAGGTTTCTTCAGCCGCCGACGCAACGGTGTTCACCAGCGCGCTGGAATGCTCGGCAGATGTCGACATGCTCTCCGCCGTCGCCTGCATGATGCTGACGCGCGCGGGATTGGCATTAGCCCGAAGGCCCTCGTAGTACTGCGCGCCGAGACTGTCGCCCCATAGCAGCACGTTGAATTTGTCCGGCTGCATGGTGAGACATGTTTTCGCGTCGAACAGCGACCACACGCCGACGAAACATTGCCCGGTGCGGAACGGCGGCTTGTAGCTCGCGCTCGTATACGTCTCCAACAGGCGCGCACGTTGATCGAGCGCCGAGAGATTGCCGCTACGCGTCGCGCTCCAGATTGAGACCGCGACGAGCAGCGCGGACGTGACGCCTGCAAGCGCAAAGATATTCCGTCGCCCCGCGACCAGCGATCTTTTACGAAACGGCTGCTCGATTAAGCGATAGGACGCGTAGGACAGCGCGACCGCGACGATGAACAGCGCGACCTTGTCCAAAACGGTGAGCGTCAGACTCGGTTTGGAGAACTTGGCGTAGATGAAAAGCGGCCAGTGCCAGAGATAAAGCGAATACGAAATCCGCCCGAAGAAACTTGCGATGCTCAAAGGCGACCAGACTGCGCGCGGCGTCACACTGCTTCCGAGGCCCGACCAGATGAACAATGCAGCGCCCGCACATGGCAACAGCGCCGTCACGCCGGGAAAGCTGACATAGCTGCGATAGCCGAACACCGCGCCTGCGATCATTCCCAATCCCGCGAAGCGCGCGATACGGTGCAGATGGATATTGCGAATGACCGGCACGCCCGGCATCGCGACCAGACTTCCGGCGAGGAACTCCCACGCGCGCGGCGGACTGAGAAAAAATGCGCTCGCGGATTTGCCGGCCAGCATCAGCCCATGCGCGAGCGCGAAGGATACGACCGCCGCGATGCCCAATCCCGCCGGCAACACAAACCTGCTCGCCTTGCCCCATTTCAGGAGTGCCCAGATCAGCACCGGCAGTGCGAGATAGAACTGCTCCTCGACCGAGAGCGACCATGTGTGCAGCAGCGGCTTTTCGTCGGCAGCGCGGTCGAAATAGCCGGTCTGCATCCAGAAGAAAAAATTCGACGTGAAGGTGACGACGGCGGCGATCGATCTGAAAAACTCGGCCCGCTCCGACTGCAGCAGAAAATACAATGACGGAATGGCGGCGAGCACGACCATGACGTAAAGCGCGGGCAGCAGCCGCCGCACGCGCCGCTCGTAGAAACGCGCGAATGAAAATTCATTCGCCGCCATTTCGGACTGAATGATCTGGGTGATGAGAAAACCCGAGATCACGAAGAAAATATCGACGCCGACGAAACCCGCGCCGTGAAACGGCGTGATGTCCCAGTGAAACCCGAGCACCGAGATCACGGCGATGGCGCGCAGCCAGTCGATGTCTTCGCGGTAATGGCGCGTCATGGGAAATTCGCTGCGGGAAATTCGTGTCCGCCGCTTATGCGGGGCCGACCGCGCGATGTAAACACGTCCGGCTGAGCGAGACGCTCAATGCAGCCGGAACACGCCGTCCACCGCGCGCAACTCCGCTGGCCTGATGAGTTTTGAATGCGCGATCGTGACGCCGACCAGCGGGCCCTCGAGCTTCGCCTGCCAGAAATTCAAAAAGTCCTGAAGGGCGGGAAATTTCGGGAAGAGATCGTAGTCCTGCCAGACGTAGGATTGCAGTAGCCAGCGATGGTCCGGGCGGCGATAGAGAATTTCCGCCGTGGTCAGGCCGTAGCCTGCGAGCTGCTTCTTGAAATCGTCCGAGACGACGCCGCCTGCCAACGAACCTTTCTGAACCATCCGATCCTCCTGATCCGGCGCAAAAAGTCTCCGGTGAGAATCAAACGCCGACAAGATGAAAAGTTCACTAAGTTGTTGATTCTACAGGCATTAGCAGCACAGATTGATGCTTGCTAGCAGCACGGTTAAGCACGCTTAACGATTTCTGGCAGCGCCATCTTTCGAGTGCCAGAATATTTGCTAGACACCCTTGCCCATTCGGGCGCACGGGCCTATGTCCGGTTCAGCCGCGATAGCACTCACTATCCGCGACTGCCAAATTCAAAAAACCAAGTCTCATCATATCTTTAAGGAGCACCGCATGAAATTCCGTCCGCTTCACGACCGCGTCGTGGTCAAGCGTATCGACGCCGAAGAGAAGACCGCTGGCGGCATCATCATTCCGGATAGCGCCAAGGAAAAGCCGTCGCAGGGCGAAGTGCTCTCGGTCGGCCCCGGCGGCCGCGACGAAGCCGGCAAGCTGATCCCGATCGATCTCAAGGTCGGCGACATCGTGCTGTTCGGCAAATGGTCGGGCACCGAAGTGAAGATCGACAATGTCGACGTCCTCATCATGAAGGAAAGCGACATCATGGGCGTCATCACCGGTGGCGTGTCGAAGAAGAAGGCCGCGTAAGCGCGCAATCCTCATCCTGAGGAGCCGGCAGAGCCGGCGTCTCGAAGGATGAGGGCATCGGATCATATCGCCTCACCCTTCGAGACGCGGCGCTTCGCACCGCTCCTCAGGATGAGGCTGGCAATCTCAATCAGGAGTCATCCATGTCAGCTAAAGAAGTGAAATTCGGCGTCGAAGCCCGCGACAAGATGTTGCGCGGCGTCGACATCCTCGCCAACGCCGTGAAAGTGACGCTCGGCCC